>NZ_JBWKCM010000023.1:0-125729 GCF_056436485.1 Streptomyces sp. NPDC043746
TTCAGCAGCTCCTCGACGTCCTGCCAGCGCTTGGCGTTGCGGGCGCCGGGGACGTTGGTGTGGGCCAGCTCGTCGACCAGGGCGACGGCCGGGGCCCGGGCCAGCACCGCGTCCACGTCCATCTCGGTGAACACGGCTCCCCGGTACTCCAGTTCGCGCCGCGCGACGGCCTCCAGCCCGTGCAGCATCACCTGGGTGCGGGGCCGGTGGTGGTGCTCCACCCATCCGATGACCACGTCGGTGCCCCGCTCCCTCCTGCGGTGGGCCTCGGAGAGCATCGCGTACGTCTTGCCGACGCCCGGTGCCGCGCCCAGGTAGATCCGCAGCCTTCCGCGTCCCATGACGATTCCTTGTCCTTCTCGCGGTGGATGAGTTCAGGGCTCGAAGCGGTAGCCCATGCCCGCCTCGGTGATGAGGTAGCGCGGGTGGGCGGGATCGGCTTCGAGCTTGCGGCGCAACTGGGCCATGTAGACCCGCAGGTAGTTGGTGTTCTCCGCATACGTGGGGCCCCAGACCTCCCGCAGGAGGGAGCGCTGGGACACCAGGCGGCCGGGGTTGCTGACGAGTATGTCGAGCAGGTGCCATTCGGTCGGGGTGAGCCGTACGGAGTCGGCACCGCGCCGCACCTTCTTCGCCACCAGGTCGATGGTGAAGGCGTCCGTGGTGACCACGGTGAGGGCTTCGGCCTCGGCGGTCGCCTGCCGACGCCGCGTGGCCGCCCGCAGCCGGGCCAGCAGTTCGTCCATGCTGAAGGGCTTGGTCACGTAGTCGTCGGCTCCGGCGTCCAAGGCCCGCACCTTCTCCCCCGACAGGTGCCGCGCGGACAGGACCAGGATCGGCGCACGGCTCCTCCCCCGCATCATCGTGATCAGCTCGACGCCGTCCATGTCCGGTAGACCCAGATCCAGCAGGATGGCATCCGGCCGGCTGACCGCGGCGAGCCGGAGAGCCGTCTCTCCGTCGAATGCCTCCTCCACTTCGTAGGTACGCGCCTGCAAGTTGATCCTGAGAGCGCGCACCAGCTGCGCGTCGTCCTCCACCACGAGCACCCTGGGCATGAGCTGCGATTCTCCTTCGTCGCGTGCGGGCGGGCGGGCGGGCCGGTGGGGTGGGCGAGTCCCACCCCACCGGAGCCCGTCCCCGCTTTCGGATCCATCAGTTCTGGGTCAGGGCCCTGAGCGCGGTGTTCAGCTGGAGCACGTTCACCCGGGGCTCCCCCATGAAGCCGAGGACCCTGCCGGTGGTGTGATCGGCTACCAGGTTCTCGACCTTCTCGACGTCGAGACCGTTCCTCTCCGCCACCCGGTGGATCTGGAGCTTCGCGTACGCGGGCGAGATGTGCGGGTCCAGACCGGAGCCGGAAGAGGTGACGGCGTCGGCCGGCACGTCCGCGGGCCGCACCTGGTACGTGGCGGTGGAGTTGTCCTCGACCACGGCGCTCTTGGCGTCGGTCACCCACCGGAGCAGTTCCTCGTTGTCGCCGGAGCGGTTGGTGGCTCCGGAAAGGATCAGGGAGTACTGCGTGTTGACGCTGTTGCCGCCGAGGCCGTTGGACGGGCGCGGCTGGAACCACTTCAGGTCCGGGGCGGGGGCCTTCTCCCCCTCCCGGAGCGGAAGGTCGTACCGCTGGCCTATGAGGGAGGAGCCTACGACCTGCCCCTTGCTGTCCGTGATCTCGGAACCGTTGGCCCTGTCGCTGAACAGGGTCTGGGCGATGCCCGTCACGGCGAGCGGGTAGAGCAGCCCGCAGACGAGGGTGAGGACGAGCAGGGCGCGGAGACCTGCCCCGAGGAGGCGCGCGGTGGTGCTGACAGTGGTCTGGGTCATGGCGGATCAGCCGATTCCGGGAAGGAGGGAGAGGGCGAGGTCGATGAGTTTGATGCCGATGAAGGGGGCGACGAGTCCGCCGAGTCCGTAGAGGCCGAGGTTGCGGCGCAGCATCCGGTCGGCGCTCGCGGGCCGGTAGCGGACGCCCTTGAGGGCGAGCGGCACCAGCGCCACGATGATCAGCGCGTTGAAGATGACGGCGGAGAGGATCGCGGACTCCGGGGAGGCGAGCCCCATGACGTTCAGCTCGTCCAGTGACGGATAGGCCACGGCGAACATGGCGGGGATGATCGCGAAGTACTTCGCGACGTCGTTGGCGATGGAGAACGTCGTCAACGCGCCCCGGGTGATCAGGAGTTGCTTGCCGATCTCGACGATCTCGATGAGCTTGGTGGGGTCGGAGTCGAGGTCCACCATGTTCCCGGCCTCCTTGGCGGCGGAGGTGCCGGTGTTCATCGCCACGCCGACGTCCGCCTGGGCGAGGGCCGGGGCGTCGTTGGTGCCGTCGCCGGTCATCGCGACCAGCTTGCCTCCGGCCTGCTCGCGCTTGATGAGGGCCATCTTGTCCTCGGGCGTCGCCTCGGCCAGGAAGTCGTCGACCCCGGCCTCCTCGGCGATGGCCCGCGCTGTCAGCGGGTTGTCGCCGGTGACCATGACCGTACGGATGCCCATCCGGCGCAGCTCCTCGAACCGCTCCCGCATGCCCTCCTTCACCACGTCCTTGAGGTGGATCACGCCCAGGACGCGCGGACCGCACGCCTCCTCCACGGCCACGAGCAGCGGCGTGCCGCCGGCCTGCGCGATCCGGTCCGTGAGCGCCCGGACGCCCTCGGGCACCGTGCCGCCCCGCTCCTTCACCCATGCCGTGACCGACCCGGTCGCCCCCTTGCGGACCTTGCGCCCGGTGAGGTCGACACCCGACATCCGGGTCTGCGCGGTGAACGCGACCCACTGCGCGCCGCTCAGTTCGTCCTGGTCCCGTTCGCGTCGTCCGTACGCCTCCTCGGCCAGCACGACGACCGACCGCCCCTCGGGGGTCTCGTCGGCGAGCGAGGACAGCCGGGCGGCGTCGGCCAGTTCCGTCTCCGCCACGCCCTCGACGGGGACGAACTCGGCCGCCCGGCGGTTGCCCAGGGTGATGGTGCCGGTCTTGTCGAGGAGGAGGGTCGACACGTCGCCCGCCGCCTCGACCGCCCGCCCCGACATCGCCAGGACGTTGCGCTGCACCAGGCGGTCCATACCGGCGATGCCGATGGCCGACAGCAGGGCGCCGATGGTGGTCGGGATCAGGCACACCAGCAGCGCGGTCAGCACGATCAGCGAGGTCTGCTCGTCGGCGCCCGCGTAGACCGCGAACGGCTTCAGCGTGACGACGGCCAGCAGGAAGACGATCGTGAGGGAGGCCAGCAGGATGTTGAGAGCCGTCTCGTTGGGCGTCTTCTGCCGTGCCGCCCCCTCCACCAGGCCGATCATCCGGTCGATGAAGGTCTCACCGGGCTTCGTGGTGATCCTGATGACGATCCGGTCCGAGAGCACCTTCGTACCGCCGGTGACCGCGCTGCGGTCTCCGCCGGACTCGCGGATGACCGGAGCCGATTCACCGGTGATCGCGGATTCGTCGACGGAGGCGACGCCCTCGATGACGTCACCGTCGCCGGGGATGACGTCTCCGGCCTGGCAGACCACCAGGTCCCCGATGCGCAGGTCCGTCCCCGCGATCCGCTCCTCGTTCTTCCCGATGACCCTGCGGGCGACGGTGCCGGTCCTGGCCTTGCGCAGGGTGTCGGCCTGGGCCTTGCCGCGGCCTTCCGCCACGGCCTCCGCCAGGTTGGCGAAGACCGTGGTCAGCCAGAGCCAGGCGGCGATGGCCCAGCCGAACCAGTCCGTCGGGTCGACGAGGGCGAGCACGGTGGTGACCACCGATCCGACCAGGACGACGAACATGACCGGCGACGTGACCATCACCCGCGGGTCGAGCTTGCGCAGCGCGTCGGGGAACGACTTCAGCAGCTGCCCGGGGGCGGGCGTTCTCCTGCCGGCAGACCCCTGCCCACCGGTCGGTGACAGGTCTTCGCGGGGGGCGCGAGTGGGAGTGATGGTGCTCATGAGGCGAGCCCTTCGGCGAACGGCCCCAGCGCGAGGGCGGGGAAGTAGGTGAGTCCGGAGACGATGAGGACCGTGCCGACGAGCAGCCCCGCGTAGAGCGGCTTGTCGGTGCGCAGCGTGCCTGCCGTCTCGGGCACCGGCTTCTGCTCGGCGAGCGATCCGGCCAGGGCCAGGACGAACGCCATCGGCAGGAACCGGCCGAGCAGTATCGCGATGCCGATGGTGGTGTTGAACCACGGCGTGTCGGCGTCGAGCCCGGCGAAGGCGGAGCCGTTGTTGTTGGCGCCGGAGGTGTAGGCGTACAGGATCTCCGAGAAGCCGTGCGCGCCGGTGTTGGTCATCGAGTCGGCGGGGGTCGGCAGGGCCATGGCGACGGCGGTGAAGCCGAGGACCAGGGTCGGGGTGACGAGGATGTAGCAGGCGGCGAGCTTGATCTGGCGGGTGCCGATCTTCCTGCCCAGGTACTCCGGGGTGCGGCCGACCATCAGTCCGGCGATGAACACGGCGATGACCGCCATGATCAGCATGCCGTAGAGACCGGAGCCGACACCACCGGGGGCGATCTCGCCCAGCTGCATGCCCAGCAAGGTGATCCCTCCTCCGAAGCCGGTGTACGAGGAGTGGAACGAGTTGACCGCACCGGTGGAGGTGAGCGTGGTGGCGACGGCGAAGAGGGCCGATCCGGCGATCCCGAAGCGGGTCTCCTTGCCCTCCATGGCGCCGCCGGCGACCTCGAAGGCGGGCCCGCGGTGGGCGAATTCGGTCCACATCATCAGGGCGGTGAACCCGATCCAGATGGCGGCCATCGCGCCGAGGATCGCGTAGCCCTGTTTCGGTGAACCCACCATCCGGCCGAACGTCCGCGTCAGCGCGAACGGAATCAACAGGATGAGAAAGATCTCGAACAGGTTGGACAGAGGGGTGGGATTCTCGAAGGGGTGGGCGGAGTTGGCACTGAAATACCCGCCGCCGTTGGTGCCCAGCTCCTTGATGGCTTCCTGGGAGGCCACCGCGCCCCCGTTCCACTCCTGTGTGCCGCCCAGGAACTGGCCGACCTGGTGGATACCGGAGAAGTTCTGGATCGCCCCGCAGGCGACGAGGACGACGGCCCCGATCACCGATATGGGGAGCAGGATTCGGAAGGTACCGCGCACCAGATCGGTCCAGAAGTTGCCGAGCTCTCCGGTACGGGACCGGGAGAAGCCGCGCACGAGGGCCACCGCCACGGCCATGCCGACCGCCGCGGAGACGAAGTTCTGCACCGCGAGCCCGCCGGTCTGCACGACGTGCCCCATGGCCTGTTCGCCGGAGTACGACTGCCAGTTGGTGTTGGCCACGAAGGACGCGGCGGTGTTGAAGGCCTGGTCGGGGGCGATCGAGGAGAAGCCGAGCGAACCGGGCAGCGAGCCCTGCGCCCGCTGCATCACGTAAAGGAAGAGGACGCTCACGGCCGAGAAGGCCAGCACCGCGCGCAGATAGGCGGGCCACCGCATCTCGGCGGCCGGATCGGCGCCGATGGCCTTGTAGGCCCATTTCTCGGGCCGGTAGTGCTTTCCTGAGGAGTAGACCCGGGCCATGTACTCGCCCAGCGGACGGTACGCGAGGGCGAGCGCGGCTATCAGCGCGAGCAGCTGGAGCATGCCGGCGATCTGTGAACTCATATCGGCACTCAGAACCTCTCCGGGTAGAGGAGAGCCAGCACGAGATAGCCGATCAGGAAGACGGCCACCACGAGGCCGACGACGTTCTCGGTGTTCACAGCTTGGTCACCCCGCGGGCGACGAGAGCCACCAGCGCGAATACCGCGACCGTGGTGGCGACGAAGGCCAAATCGGCCATCGCGAGCTCCTGTGGTGAAGTGGGGAATCGAATCGGCCGTGTGGCCGACATCAGCAAACCCCCACTTCAAGCCGACCCTTGACCATCTTGACGGGGTTCATACGATCGTCGGGCATTCTTGACGTCGGCCTGACGCCACCCCTCACCCAGCGCCATGGTTCATGACCCACCGTGTCCGACCTCCGGCCACCCTCAAGGCCGGGCGGAGGCCGGACAGTGGCGACGGCACCCACCCGCCCCGCCCACGGGCGCCGCGGCGAGCCCGCCCACCGGGCTCTCCGGAGGCTTGCACGGGTCACCACCGTGCGGCGCGTGCGGTGACAGCATTCAGGACGCACTGGTTGCGGCCCCGCCGGGCCTCTCAGGGCTTCGGCACCGTCAGTGACGTCGACTGGCACCACCTGACACCGCATGGCATCAAAGCCCGCGCCACACTCGCACAAGATGGCGCGATGGAGCGGAATACCGTGAGCCGGACCGTCTCCATGCACCCAACCGGCCAAGGCGACCGGAGAAAGCCACCCCGCCCAGCGGGCGACGCCAGCGCGACTTGCAAAGGTGCCACGATGATGCCACTATGACGCCATGGACCTGACGCCCTATGTCGAAACCCTCCGCCGCGAACTGGCGGTCGCCGCCGAGGCCGGCGGGGACGATGCCCGCGAGCTGGCCGAAAGGCTCACCGCCCCCCTGGAGGCGGCAACTCGCCTCACCCTGCTGAACGTGCTTTCCGCGGCGATGGACGAGGTCACCCGCGAGCTCGCTCCCGGCTCGGTCGACGTCCGGCTGCGGGGGCTGGAGCCCGACTTCGTGGTGACCCCGCCGCCCGCCGACCGGGCCCCCACGGAGCCGGCCGAGCCCGTCGAACCGTTCACGGCCCATCCGTCCGCCCCGGCCGCGGAGGGCGACACCGAGGCGCCGGCCCGCATCAACCTCCGCCTGCCCGCCCACCTGAAGGCGCGAGCCGAGGAGGCCGCGAGCCGCGAGGGCCTATCGGTCAACGCCTGGCTCGTGCGGGCCGTGTCGGCCTCCGTCGACGGCGCCGCCCGTGCCCGTCCGCGCCCGGCAGACACGACCCGCAGCACCGGACAGCGCCTCACCGGCTGGGTTCGCTAAGGGCTGCCCCGCAGTCCCGGGCGGGCGCACGACGACAGTTACGGCGCCTCGCCTCGTTGCCGGAACGCCCGAATACATCCAGTATGCGGACGCCCCTCCGCCTTGCGGTGCACCGCATCCGACGCCGCGCGCTGATCCACCAGGGATTGCGGGACAGCCCTCAACCACACCCGCACCACTTCCCCTCCGCCCCACCTCCGGGCGGAGCAGCCCAACGAGCCATGAGGACGGTACAGCCATGCCTTCTTTCGACACCCCCGACCCGATCACGGTCACCGCCTACGTGTACAGCGGCTCCATCACGTTCACCGCGGGCGACCGCTCCGACACCGTCGTCGCCGTGACACCCCGGGACCCGAAGCGGGACCAGGACGTACGGGCGGCCGACCAGACCGAGGTCACCTACACGTCCGGCGCGCTGAACGTGAGGACACCCAAGGCCAACCTCGTCGGGCGCTCCGGCAACGTCGACGTGACGGTGGAGCTGCCCACGGGCTCACACGTCGACACGAGCGGCGCCGGGGTCCAGGTACTGGGCGAGGGCCTGCTCGGGGAGGTGCGGGTGAAGACCTCGGCAGGTGACGTCCGCCTCGACACGACCGGGCCGCTCCATGTGGCGGCCCAGCACGGACTGACCACCGTCGAGCGGGTCGAAGGACCGGCCGAGATCACCACCAGCACCGGGAATCTGCGCGTCGGCGTCGTGGACGGCCCCGCCACCCTCAAGAACGCGCACGGGACCACGACCGTCGGCACCGTGACCGGTGAGCTGCGGGTGAGCAGCTCGCACGGTGGCGTCGACATCGCCCACGCCGGGTCGTCGGTCACCGGGACCACCACCCACGGCCACCTCCGCGTCGCCGACGTCGCTCGCGGCACCGTCCGTCTGGAGACCTCCAACGGTTCCATCGAGATCGGCATCCGCGAGGGAACGGCAGCCTGGCTCGACGTCAGCTCCACCCGCGGGCAGGTACGCAACACGCTCGCTCCGTCCGAAGCGCCCGAGCGGAGCGTGGAGACCGTCGAGGTCCGGGCGCGGACGAACTGGGGCAACATCGACGTACTGCGGGCCAAGGCCTGAGCACCGAAGCCCCAAGCAGCCAGCTCCCCCACTTCTGAACCCACTCCAGCACCCGAGAGGGGCACTCATGCCTTCATCTGTCATGCCCACGTCCAGGCGGGGCGGCGAGGCTCCCTCGTCGACCGCCGTCTCCGCGGTCGGTCTGCGGAAGGCGTACGGCGACAAGACCGTGCTCGACGGGATCGATCTGCGTATCCCGGCCGGGTCCGTGTTCGCCCTGCTCGGGCCGAACGGTGCGGGGAAGACCACCGCCGTGAAGATCCTGTCCACCCTCGTCACCGCCGACGCCGGCGACCTGCGCGTCGGCGGCCACGACCTGGCCGTCGCCCCGCAGGCGGCACGCAGGGCGATCGGCGTCACCGGCCAGTTCTCCGCGGTGGACGGGCTGATCACCGGCGAGGAGAACATGCTGCTCATGGCCGACCTGCACCGTCTGCCCCGGGCCGAGGGGCGACGGGTCACTGCCGGGCTGCTGGAGCGCTTCGATCTGACCGAGGCCGCGAAGAAGCCCGCCCAGAGCTACTCCGGCGGCATGAAACGCCGGCTCGACCTCGCCATGACGCTGGTCGGCGCCCCGCAGATCATCTTCCTCGACGAACCGACAACCGGCCTGGACCCACGCTCCCGCCACACCATGTGGCAGATCATCCGCGGGCTCGTCGCCGAGGGCGTCACCGTCTTCCTCACCACCCAGTACCTGGAGGAGGCCGACGAACTCGCCGACCGCATCGCCGTACTCCACGACGGCAGGATCGCCGCCGAGGGCACAGCGGAGGAACTCAAGCGGCTCGTCCCGGGCGGGCACGTCCGTCTCCGTTTCACCGACCCGATCGCCTACCGGTCCGCCGTCACCGCTCTGCGCGAGGCCGCCCCCGAGGACGAGGCGCTGGCTCTGCGGCTTCCCAGCGACGGCAGCCAGCGCGAACTGCGCTCCCTCCTCGACCGGCTCGACACCGCCGGCATCGAGGCCGACGAACTCACCGTCCACACCCCCGACCTCGACGACGTCTTCTTCGCCCTGACCGACAGGGCTGAACCCCACCAGGCCCACCGGGCCCACCAGTCCAAGGAGACTGCTCGATGAGCGCCCTCACCCTGCTCGCCCGCGACTCGAACACGATGTTGCGCCGCAACCTGCTGCACGTACGGCGCTACCCGTCCCTCACCCTGAACCTGCTGCTCACACCGGTCATGATGCTGCTGCTCTTCGTCTACATCTTCGGCGACGTCATGAGTGCGGGCATAGGGGGCGGTGGCGCCGACCGCTCCGACTACATCGCCTACATCGTCCCCGGCATCCTGCTGATGACCATCGGCTCCACCGTCATCGGAGCCGCCGTGTCCGTCGCCACCGACATGAACGAAGGCATCATCGCCCGCTTCCGCACCATGGCGATCCAGCGCAGCTCCGTGCTGATCGGGCACGTCGTCGGCAGCGTCCTCCAGGTCCTCGCCAGCCTGCTGCTCGTCGGCGCGGTCGGCGTCGCCATCGGCTTCCGCTCCACCGATGCCACGGCCCTCGAGTGGCTGGCCGCGTTCGGGCTGCTCGCGCTGTTCGCCCTGGCCCTCACCTGGATCGCCGTAGGGATGGGCCTGGCAAGCCCGAACGCCGAGGCGGCCAGCAACATGGCCATGCCGCTGATCCTTCTCCCCCTCGTCTCCAGCGCCTTCATCCCCGCCGACACCATGCCCGGCTGGTTCCGGCCGATCGCCGAGTACCAGCCCTTCACCCCGGCCATCGAAACCCTCCGCGGTCTGCTCCTGGGCACCGAGATCGGCCACAACGGCTGGCTCGCGATCGCCTGGTGCCTGGCCCTGTGCGCCCTCGGCCACTTCTGGTCCAAGGCGCTCTTCGACCGCGACCCGAGGTAGCTCGGCGACCCCGTGGACACGGTCGTACGGCAACGCTCCCGCCCGCGGCGAACGGGTGGGAGCGGAGCTGCGTGCGGAGCACGGCCGCACCCTCGGCGTCGCCACCGTGCGGGTGCGGGCGGCCGAAGGCAGGCCGGATCCACGACCGGCGGCCTGCGGTGCGGGCCGACCCGGCCTGTCGCACCTGGTCCAGAAGAGGGGCACGACGGGACACACCGATATGGCCGGAGCTCGGGGTCCGACGCCGTATGCCCCTGTCCGTAAGGCTCCTTACAACTGGGGGCAGGGGGCCGGCGAACCCCTCAGCCGCTTCAACGCGCTCTCCGCGGTGCCGTCGACAGCCGTGAAGACGACCAGCGACTGGCCCTCGTTGCCGGGGAGGGAGAGGGTTTCGTACGCGAGGTCGAACCTCCCGGCCAGCGGGTGGTTGAAGCTCTTGGTGCCGTACGTCTTCTCCCGGACGTCCTGGGCGGCCCACAGGATCCGGAACTCGGGGCTGTGCGCACTGAGTTCGGCGACGAGGTGCCCCAGACGGGAGTGGTGTGCGTGACGTGCGGCGGAGAAGCGCAGGTAGCCGATGGTCTGACGGGCGAGCTGATCCCACTGCGGGTACAGGCTGCGTGCCGAGGTGTCCAGAAAGATGTGACGGGCGATGTTCGGTCCGCCCGCCGACCCACCGGTCAGGCCGGGGACCAGGGCCAGGGCGAGTTCGTTGGCGGCGAGAACCTCCATACCGGGGTCGAGGACGTAGGCGGGCACGGCGCCCACGGCATCCAGCAGCCGACGGACCTCCGCACGGACCCGTCGGGTCTCGGGGTGCGGCGACTCGGTCGGCCTGCGCCGCGGAAGGTGCGCCAGATCGTGCAGGTGGGCCCGCTCGGTCGCGTCCATCCGCAGCACACGGGCCAAGGCATCCAGCACCGCGTCTGAGGGGTTGGTCGCCCGCCCCTGCTCCAGGCGCGTGTAGTAGACGGTACTCACTCCGGCGAGTTCCGCCACCTCCTCGCGGCGGAGTCCCGGCACCCGCCGTCGGCCCAGCACCGAAACGCCCGCGGCCTCAGGCGTGACGTGCGACCGTCGTGAACGAAGAAACCGGCCCAGCTCACGTGCCTGCTCCACGGCTCCTCCGGATCCTCTCGGCACAGCGGGACACCGTCCGCCCGCGCGCCTCCGGCGTCAGTATGCCCTCCCCTGGGCGCGCTGCCCTGTACCCCGTCAGTACCCCCTTACTCACCGCGCACAGGGGGGTACTGACGGGGTACTGGTCGGCCGGGTGCCCCGGGGCCACGGTTGAGCTCAGTGCGCATCGCGCACAGCCGTCGCCGCCAGCGGTGTCGGCTCGTTCCCACCCCTTGGAGCACCGGTCATGCGAGCAGTAACCATCTCCCGCCACGGCGACGAAAGCGTCCTGGAACTGACCGAGCAGCCGGTACCGGCCCCTGCGGACGGGCAGCTCCTGATCCAGGTGCGGGCCGCCGGGGTGAACCCCGTCGACTGGAAGTTCCGGGAGGGAGCGGTCGGCACGGACCGCCTCTTTCCCCTGGGTATGGGCTGGGATGTGGCGGGCACGGTCGCAGCGACGACCACGGCCGACGGCCCGGCTGTCGGTGACGAGGTGTACGGCATGCTCCCCCTGCCGTACGCCGGGGCCTACCAGGAGTTCGCCGTCCTCTCGGTCTCAGCCGTGGCCCCCAAGCCCGTCGAGCTGTCGTTCGCCCAGGCGGCGGCCGTCCCGCTGGCGGCCCTGACCGCCTGGCAGTCGCTCGACGCCGCACAGGTGACCGCAGGTCAGCGCGTCCTGGTCCACGGTGGCGCGGGCGGGGTCGGGCACTTCGCCGTTCAGCTCGCCAAGGCCCGCGGAGCACATGTCACGGCCACCGCTTCACCGCGCAACCTCGGTTTTCTGCGCCGGCTCGGCGTCGACGAGCCCCTGGATCGCACAGCGGACGGCCGGCACGGCATCGAGCCGGTCGACGTCGTCATCGACACCGTCGGCGGCCGGACGCAGCAGGAGTCGTGGCGACTGCTGCGTCCGGGTGGCGTGCTCGTCACTCTGCCGGAACCGATCGACGAGACGTACCGCATCCCGGGTATCACGGGGCTGCGCGTCATCGTCGCTCCGGACGGCGAGGCGCTGCGCCACATCGGACAGCTCATCGACTCGGGAGCGGTCCGGGTCGAGGTCCAGGACGCCCTGCCCCTGGAGAAGGCGGCCGAAGCCCAGCTGATCAGCAGGACCGGCCAGGTCCGCGGCAAGCTCGTGCTCAGCCTCTGACCGGGGATCGGAGAGAGCTCGGCCCCAGCGGGCTGCTCCCAGCCCCTTACGCGCAGGCAGTCTTCCCCATAGTGTGACCACCGCTTGCGAGTTACCCGTCAGTAGACCACTCGAACATGGGCGCCCCGGCCCGGAGGCCAATGTGAGTTCCGCGCAGTCCCTAGTCGACAACCGCCCGGTATCCGTGGCGCATCTCTTTCTCTCACGGGTCGAGGCCACGCCCGGCCAGGAGGCCTACCGCTATCCCGTGGCGGCCGACGACGGCACCGGAGGCGCCGAGCAGTGGCGCTCCCTGACCTGGGCGCAGACCGCCGAACGCGTCCGCGCGATCGCAGCCGGCTTGCTGGCCCTGGGAGTGCGGCCCGAGGAGCGGGTGGCGGTCTCCTCCTCCACCCGGGTGGAGTGGATCCTGGCCGACCTGGGCGCGATGTGCGCGGGGGCCGCGACCACCGCCGTCTACCCCAGTACCCACGCCGACGAGACGGTGTACATCCTCTCCGACTCCGGCAGCCGGGTGATCTTCGTGGAGGACGCGGTCCAACTGGAGAAGGTCGCCTCCGGCCTCGAGCGCCTGCCCGGGCTGGGCCACGCGATCCTCTTCGATGCCGGGGCGGACCTCCCTCGGGTGGAGGGGCTGGAGGTACTCTCCCTCGCCGAGCTGGAGAAGCGGGGTACGGCGTACCTGGACGAGCACCCGGACGCGGTCGAGGAGGCGGTCCGGGCCATCGAGCGGGAACAGCTCGCCACTCTGATCTACACCTCGGGCACCACAGGCCTCCCCAAAGGCGTTCGCCTGGTGCACGACTGCTGGTCGTACCAAGGCGTCGCCCAGGAGGCCAGTGGCCTGCTGCGCTCCGACGACGTGCAGTTCCTGTGGCTGCCGCTCTCCCACGTGTTCGGCAAGGCACTGATCGCCGGCCAGGTCAGCACCGGCCATGTGATGGCGGTGGACGGGCGGATCGACCGGATCATCACCAACCTGCCCGCCGTCCGGCCCACGCTGATGGCGGCGGCGCCCCGGATCTTCGAGAAGGTCTACAACGGCATCGCGGGCCGGGCACGAGCCGAGGGAGGCGCCAAGTACAGGATCTTCCTCTGGGCTGCGAAGGTCGCCCGCGACTACGCCCGGACAGAACAGGAGAGCAGGGCCGCGACCGGACGGCGCGAGGTGCCTCTGCCACTCGTCGTGCGGCACGCCGTCGCCGACAGGCTGGT
The DNA here is from genome assembly GCF_056436485.1 of Streptomyces sp. NPDC043746. Taxonomy (NCBI): domain Bacteria; kingdom Bacillati; phylum Actinomycetota; class Actinomycetes; order Kitasatosporales; family Streptomycetaceae; genus Streptomyces; species Streptomyces sp. NPDC043746. The sequence goes on from NZ_JBWKCM010000023.1 coordinate 13,332, forward strand.
GTACGGCAAGATCCGCGCGGCCTTCGGGGGCAACCTGCGCGGCAGCGTCTCGGGCAGTGCCGCCCTCGCTCCCGACATCGGCTACTTCTTCGCCGGCGCCGGCGTGCACATCCTGGAGGGCTACGGCCTCACCGAGACCAGCGCGGCCTGCACCGTCAATCCCGTCGACGACTACCGGGTCGGCACGGTCGGCAGACCGCTGCCCGGCACCGAGGTCCGCATAGCCGCGGACGGCGAGGTCCTGTTGCGAGGCCCCGGCGTCATGCGCGGCTACCACAACCTTCCGGAGAAGACCGCGGAGGTGCTGGAGAGCGACGGCTGGCTCCGCACCGGCGATATCGGGGAGGTGGACAAGGACGGCTACATCCGGATCACCGACCGCAAGAAGGACGTGTTCAAGACGTCGGGCGGCAAGTACGTGGCACCCACCGAGATCGAGGGCCGCTTCAAGGCCGTCTGCCCGTTCGTCAGCAACATCCTGGTCGTCGGCGACGGGCGCAACTTCTGCTCCGCCCTGATCGCCCTGGACGAGACCACGATCACGTCATGGGCAGCGTCCCAGGACCTCGGCAACCGCACGTACACCGAGATCGTCTCCTCGCCGCAGGTCCACGAGCTGATCGACGGCTTCGTCCAGCGGGTCAACGGCGACCTGCAGCGGTGGCAGACGATCAAGAAATTCGCCGTACTCCCGCGTGACCTCGATATCGAGCACGGCGAACTCACCCCGAGTCTCAAGGTCAAGCGGCCCGTCGTGGAGCGTGAGTACGCCCACGTCATCGAAGAAATGTATGAGGGGGCCCGCGAGGCCTGACGCGCCGAGGGCCAGATCACGTCCACAAGAACAACGAAGCCGGTCAAAGCGACACTGTGTCGCTTTGACCGGCTTCATTTGGTCGGTTGACCCTGGTGTCCGAGGGGGGACTTGAACTCTCCTCTCGGGCACCAGCCCACAACCGCTCTGACCTGGGAAAATGCCCGTCGACAGGCTTGATTTCGGCGGGCGTTTCTCCTGTTCTTTCCTGCTGTTTCAGGCCCTCTCGGGCCCCTGTTGGTCGTGCGTTGGTCACGTGACCAACCCTCCTCCGAGGCGTCCGTCCCTGGTCAGGCTTCCAGGACGGCGCCACGGGGCTACGCCCAGTCTGCACGGGCACGTGCGCGACCACGTACCGGGGTGGCGCCGGGGTGGCCGACGCCCTGTTTATGCAAGGACACGCATAGTCGCGTTCGCGCATAGACGCGTGACACCGCCCCCTCTAGTGTCGTTGGGCAGGCGGCCCAAACGGGGCCAGAGCAAGGGGGTTTGGCATGTCCGAACGTTCGGCACTCACCCGACTCACGGGCAACGGCAACGGGGAGTGCGGAGAGAAGGACTGCCCGAACGTGTACCGCACGGCTACCGGGTCGTTCGTGGTGCAGGGCGACGTGTCCGACGCCTTCACCCCGCCCTCCGGGGAAGGGCTCGTGGAAATCCCGGAGGCAGTTCTCAGGGAGGCGTTCCGTGCACTTGGATGGTGACGCGTGGAATGGCTGCTTCGATTCCATGGAGCGTGAGGCGTGGCGACTAGAAACGCTGCCCGTCTACACCATGCCCCAGGAAGCGGAGAAGCTGAAGCGCTTTCTCGCCGGGGAGAAATCCCCCGACGATTACACGTCGGCCTGGATGGACGAGGTTCGGCAATGGACCTCGGAAGGAAAGAGCGTCGGCAGGGTGCACGTCGTGACCCGCCCGCTCTCGGACTACCTTCGGTTCGAGTTCGAGTATTACTACCGGCACCACGTGAAGGTGGGCGAGGATATCCGCATCCTCGACCTCACCGACCGAGAGAACCCGGGACTTCCGGATCAGGACTTCTGGATGTTCGATGAGTCCAAGGTGGCCCTGATGAACTACCGGGCGGACGGGACGCAGATAAACCGGGAGCTCTACGAGGGTGATCCCGAACCGTACCGGCAGTGGAAGCGAATTGCCGTGGCCGAGTCGGTTCCATTCCTGGAGTACGTGAGCGGGTGACGTTCGACCCTGAGCAGATGGGCCAGCCGAAACAGGAACTGGCGGCCCTGCTGAAAGAACTACGCAAGCGAGCCGGCCTCACTGGGGACCGGCTCGCTCGGCGTTGCAACATGTCCCAATCGAAGATCAGCCGGATTGAGAACGGGAAAGCTCAGCCGAGCCTACTGGACCTGGAAAGAATCCTACGAGCCGTCGTGGCTCCACCCGAGGTCATCGAGGAGGTCGTCGCCCTCGCGCGGCTGGCCAACACTGAATGGCAAGACTTGCGCTCGCTGCGCCGTAGGGGCCTGGAGAAGAAGCAGACTGAACTTGCAGCCCTCGAATCCTCATCTACGGACTTCCGCTTCTTCCTGCTCTCGATGATTACAGGACTGCTGTCCACCCCTGAGTACATCCGGGCCAGCCTTGCCCATTCCCCGGCCGATGTCACTAAGACGATCGCGAGGAAGCTGGAGCGGCAGGAGGTTCTTTACGACACGAAGAAGCGGTTTACCTTCATCCTGACCGAGCAGGCTGTGAGGTGGCCGCTCCTGCCCCCGGCTGCGATGGCAATGCAGATTGACCGACTGGCCTCGCTTACCCACCTTACGAACGTGAAGCTCGGCGTTATCCCAATCGCGGGATACAAACCCATGGCGCCTATGGACACCTTCACCATCTATGACAACACGCTGGCCACTGTGGAGAACACGACCGGTGTCGTGATCCTGAGAGATCCGAGAGACATCGAAATGCATCTCGAACTGTTCTCCACGCTGGAGGGGTACGCGTTGTTCGGGGAGGAAGCGCGAGCGTTGTTGGCGGAGTGGTCTGCCGCTTGCCGTTCATGATCTTTAGTCCATGACGGGAAAGAACTACACAGCCCCCGCTTTCCAGGTCAATGATTTCCCCCATGGCGGCGACCGAGCGAGACGAAACGAGAAACGACGGCGGACGCATGACCCTGCGGGTGTCATACGACGGCGGCCGGACGTACGGCCCGGTTCGTGAGGTGCAGGTGGACCCGCGCAACGCAGTGATCTTGGGTTCACCGACCAAGTACCCGCCCTGCGGGTGCCCTCGGTGCACAAGCCGCAGCTCGCCGTCTGTGAGTGATCTCCGCCCTGTCGCGGCGGAGCAGAAGACGGCGTGAGTCGCGGCCTGGGCCGCTGGGTGCTGCGCCACTTCGGCCGGTACGCGGGGTCGCTGTACCTGGCCGTGATCCTCGGCGGCTGTGCCGTGGTTCTCGCCGGAGCCCTGGCGATCCGGTAACCGCCGGGCTCGCCGTTGTCCCCCTTTGCTTCCCGCCTGATCCCGGGCGGGAGTCCCCGAGAAGAGAGAGGTAGTCCGATGGTGGAAGAGAACACCGGTTCCGTGGCCCCCGAGGGGGGTGGCCTGCTCATCGCGAAGCGGAAGATCGTGGCCGCGCGCACTCGTGCCGAGCAGGAGTCGGACGTCAGCGGTGGCCGTTCCGACGGCAACGACTGACGGGAGCGCCCACGTTGCTTGATGCAGCCTCGTGGGCGGGGTGTCTGGGCGGGGACAAGTTCCTCGCCCAGACGTACCACCGCTCCTACGCACACATCCCCGGAGCCGCCGACACGGCGGGCCTGTTCTCCTGGGACGACCTGAATCGGATCATCGCCACACAGCGGCTGGAGCCGCCCCGGCTGCGCCTCTCGGTCGACGGCGGGATGGTCCCGATCCACCGCTACGCCATCCCCACCACGAACCGCCGAGCGGTCACCTGGTCCCGCATCCAACCGTCCGACTTCCACGCCCAGCTCAGAGACGGGGCGTCGCTAGTCCTCGACGCGGTGGAGAAGATCCACCCCGCTGTGGGGGCGGCTGCGGAGGGGCTGGCTCGCTTCCTCGGGACTTCCGTGCAGGCCAACGTGTACGCCTCGTGGACCGAGCGGGAGGGCTTCGGCCGGCACTGGGACGACCACGACGTGGTGGTGGTCCAACTGCATGGCTCGAAACGGTGGCGCCTGTGGGGGATGACCCGCGAGGCGCCCACCTTCCGGGACGTGGAGTCGCCGGAGGAGCCGGAAGGCGACCCCGTGGCGGACCTCGTTCTGTCCCCGGGTGACGTGCTCTACCTGCCGCGCGGCTGGTGGCACGCGGTCACCGCTGACCAGGGGACGGAATCCCTTCACCTCACCTTCGGCACGGTCACGCACACGGGCGCTGACCTGATGCTCTGGGTCGTGGATCAGCTCCGGGCGTCCCTCGCGCTCCGCAGGGACATCCCGCGCTTCGGCTCGCTGACGGAACAGGCGGACTTCACCGACGCGCTGCGCCGTGAGGTGGCCGACATGATGGCGGACCCGCGCCTCGTGGAGCGGTGGGCGGAGTCGATCGACACGACCGACCTGGGCCACGCGATTCCGTCCCTGCCCTACGTGGACGGGCTCCCTGCACGGGGCGAGATCACGGTCAAGCTCACCGCTCCGAGGGGCCGCCTGACGGCGAACCGCGAACAGGGCACGGTCACCTTCTCGGCGGCCGGTACCGCGTGGGACTTCGCCGAGTCCGCTGCTCCCGCACTGGGCACGCTGCTGACCAACCAGCCGACCACGCTCGGCGAGATGGCCGACTCCGCCGGACTGGAGGTCAAGGACGTAGCCGAAGTGGTCTCCGTCCTCATCGACGGCCACGCCGTCGCAGTCGTGGGGACGGCGCTGTGACCGCCGCGCTCTCCCTGGGGACATACCGCGTGCGTGCCGTCAGTCAGGCAGCACGCACCGCCCTGGCCGCCGGTAGCCCCTGGGTGGACACGGCACCCAACTACGCCCACGGTCGGGCGCACGAGGAGCTGCGCCCGCTTCTCCGGGAGTACCCGACCGTTCGGGTAGCCACGAAGACGGGGTTCTTCACGGAGGAACAGGGCCGCAATGCCATGGCTGACGGCGTGCTCACCAGGGAAGAGGGGGCCGGTAGGCACAGCCTTGAGCGGGGCTTTGTCCGCTGGCAGACGGAGCGCTCGTTGGCCGCGCTCGGGCGCGTGGACCTGGTGTTCGTGCACAACCCGGAGCACGACGGCCAGGGCCTTGACCGTACGGCTCTGCACGGGCGGGTGCGGGAAGCCTTTACGGCGCTGGAGGAGTTCGCCCGCACGGGCAGGATCGGCGGGTACGGCGTCGCCACTTGGTCGGGTCTGACCTCCGGGGCGTTCAGCGTGCCCGAGTTGCTCGCGCTCGCGCGGCAGGCGGCGGGTTCCGCCGAGCACCACTTCACGGGCTTGCAGATGCCCGTCAGCCTGATCATGGATGCCCCGATCACACAGGCCCTGAACGGCGGCGGACCACTGGTGCAGGCGAAGGACGCGGGGCTGATCACGTTCGGCTCCGCGCCCCTGCACGGGGGCGCCCTCCTCGATGCCATGACGCCCGAACTGGTGAACCTCATCCGCCCTGGCTTGTCGGCCGCAGCCGCTGCCCTGCTGGCCGCTGGCTCGTGCCCTGGCCTCGATGTCGTCCTGACTTCCGCGAGCACCCGTGAACACTGGGACGATGCGGCGAAGGCTCTGGCTGCGCCTCTGACGGCCCAGGAACTCAGGAGGGTGACGGATGAACTCGCCAGTGAATGAGGAGGTGCAGGCCCTGATGGAAGCCGCCCACGGCCGGGCGGCCAAGGCACTGGGTCTCACCTGTACGGGGCCGCTGGCGTGGGGCTTCCTTGGTGTCACCCTCGGACGCCGAGCGGGGGACCGGTGGCTGCGGGTGAGTCGGACGGCGAGGAGGAACGCGGGCAGGAAGCGGGGGGAGGGCATCGTCGGCGCCTCTGAGGTGGTACCTGACGGCGTCCCTCGTCCCCGACTGTACGAGGTGCACGACTGGACTGACGGGGAGTGGGCTTTCGAGGCGGAAGTCCTCGACTACGTGACGCAGCCGATCGTGTCTCCCGACCGGGCCGACATCGACCGTGACCCGGGGTTGCCTGACGAGTGGTGGGCGGACCTTCGCCAAGCTCTTGCCCTGCTCGCTGAAGTGGAGGGTGTGAAGACGACCGTCCGGGATGGGTGGATCGAACGGGCCTTCCCCCAGTTCCTTGGCATCCCGGCCCCCGCCAAGGTGCAGCGGGTGACCGGTCACGGTGACCTGCACTGGGGCAACCTCACCGTTGCGCCCCTGTGCCTGTTGGACTGGGAGCGGTGGGGCTTGGTGCCCTTCGGCTATGACGCGGGGCTCCTCCACGCCAACAGCCTGCTCGTTCCCGACGTAGCCGCTCGCATCCGCAGGGAGTTCGCGCCGACCCTCGACACCCCGGCCGGCCGAATCGGGGAACTCGCAGCGCTGGCGGAGATGCTGCAAGCCGTAGCCCGTGGCTGGTATCCCGACCTTGCACCCCGGCTCGTTGCCCGTGCGGAGGCGCTCACCAGTGTTCGCCCACCCGTTCCGGTGCGCTCCGAGGTGAGCGCCTGACTGCGCCCCTGTACGCCTGTCTCAGGCGCTCTCACCGATGTGCCGGTACAAAGTCGCACGGGAGATCCCCAGCGCCTTGGCGATGGCGGTGACGCTCTCTCCCTTGGCGTGCCGGGCACGGGCTACGGCTAGCTTGTCGTCGTCCACGACGGAGGGGCGTCCACCGTGGTTGCCCTTGCGGGCCGCAGTGTCCAGCCCCTCCAACGTCTTCTCCCGGATGCCTTCCCGCTCCACCTCGGCGGCCACGGCCAGGACGGCGAACACGATGGCTCCCGCCCCGTTCGGGTCGTAGACCCCCTGCAAGGGACCGGAGAGGAGTTCCAGTTGGATGCCGTCCGCTTGCAGGGTGGAGGACAACGTCATGAGCTCTGCCGCGTTGCGGGCAAGGCGCTTCATCTCCACCACCGTGAGGATCACCGGTTGGTTCGGAGCGGCTGTCTTGAACTCCCGCGCGAGAGTGAGGGCCTTCTCCAGTTCCGGCCGCTCCTTCACGCGGGTACTGATCTTCTCCGAGAAGACGCGGTTGCAGTCGGCACGGGCAAGCATGTCCAACTGGGACTGGAGTTCCTGCCCGACCGTGGAGCAACGGGCGTAGCCGATCCGTATCGCTGCGCCCGGCACGGCTTCGGCCACCACGGGCACGGGCTCACCCTGCACCCACCGCTTACCGGGGTTGCGGTCGGCTGGGGTCTTCACGGTGAGTTCCGCCTTCAGAGACGGCACGAGGGCGAAGCGGCCCGTGTGGTAGTTCGCTGCCACCTTGCCCGCTCCCGTACGGCAGGGGCTACCGGCGGGGGCTTCGCACTTCGGGCAGGGGTGACGCTCGACCTGATCGGCCGGGGTGTTCGTGGTCATGACCAGACCGTCTCATAAACGTGTCTCGAAAGCCAGTCGTGAGACGGATCTTTTGAGACGGGTTTCGAGACGCGAGAGTGAGGGCGAAACGGACATGGCCCGGAGTCCGGCGGATCGTCTCACTATCGAAGGTTATTGAGACGCCCTGTCGTGATCACTCGCCGTCACGGGCGGCGACCTCACGCCCGCCGTCGCCACGTTCGACCGGGTAGGTCTTCACGAGATGGCTGAGGAGATCGGGCACACTCAGGCCCTTGCGGTACGCAGCTTGCGCGAACGCGCGACGCTCATCCTTGGTAGTAATGATCCACTCAAACCAGGCGTCAGGATGTGTGTACCCACAGCACACCCGTCGCGTGCATCGGCCAGGGGAGTCCTTCACCTCTGGGTATGTCCACGGAGGGTATGGGTAGCCCTGCAGTTCCTCCGCGCACTCCTCTACCCGCTCCAGGGTCTCCCTCCTCAGTCGCGGCTTCTTCTGATCGCCGTAGTGATTTTCGAACCACTGGAGCCGAGCGGGATCCTGTATCTGTCGCTGCACAAGATCCACCCGCTCCTTCATCCCTTTCACCACCCGCATCGGGAGGGTGTTCCTGGCGAAGCCCGCTTTGGGGTGTAAGTGCTGCATCTTCATGTTGAACTGCCACATGGTAGCGGAGGACTTGTGCTTCCAGCTGTTGCACCTGTCGCAGGCTGGAACCAGGTTCCACCAGATGTCCCGCCCCTTAGTGGCCAGCGGAGTCTCGTGCTCCAGCGTTTGAGACTGCTTCTCTTCGCAGTAGGTACAGAGCCTGTCGTGAGCCGTCAGGACGGCGAGCCACACCCACAGTGGTTGCTCTCCCCTCGTACGACGAACGATGGCTTCCTTGTCCATAAGTACTCGCCCCCTGCAGTCACGCTGATATGCGCGAGGAGGGTAACGGTGGCCACTGACAATCCGGCACCCTCATCGACAGCGGGAGCCTCCCTCAGAACGGGCCCATCGAACGATGCAGGGGTGGGGGTTGACCCCTTGGCGCCGAAGTCGAGGACCGGCATGTCTTAGCAGCTCAGATCCTGCCACGGTTCCAGACCTCGTCAGGGCAGCGGCGAGGTAAGGCAGCGGCTGAGAAGTAGCAGGTGGAAGCGCTGCGCCTAGCCCGGCCGGCACTCGGAGCCTGCACAGGAATGAAGCCTTCGGGGCTTGTCGTAAGTGGCTTCGCTCCGTGGCCGCGTAAGCGGCCCACTCCCCTTGCTGCAAGTCGAAGGGGCTTCGCACTATGGGGGCGCGGCAGCGCCCCACCTGGCTAGCTTCCTGGTCTTCCTGGTGTCGGCCCCCTTCGGGGCCGCCCTGTCGAAGCGGCTTCCGGCTGTGCGGCCGGAGGCCGCCCCTGTTCCTCACCTCTTCGCCGCTGCACGTAAGTACGTAAGTAGCTTCGGGCTGAGCGGCCGAACGGCCGCCCTCTCTGCTCACGCCTTCGCCGTTGCGTCCTCGCTCATGGGGGCGCTGCGCGCCCTGCTTCCCTTCGCCGCTGCACGTAAGAACGTAGGTGGCTTCACGCTGTCGGCCCCTTCGGGGCCGCCCAGACGTAGACGGCTTGACGACGTGGCGGCCGGACGGCCGCCCCTTGGGGTGGCTCCTTGTGAGTGTCGCTTTGACGTACTTCGAGACTTACCAAGAGAGAATAAGAAGGAGCGGCACATCACTCCAGGTCGCAGCGTTGCAGCGACACAGGGCATCTGTCGTTGAGCCCCTGATCGACAGACCTCCTGTGTCGCTGCCCCGATGGACCGACACACCTCACGTGTCGGCTACCGCCTGAAGCGCTTGGCCGGACGGATGCCGTGCTCGTCGCAGGTCTCGTCTCCGATGCCCTTCTGAAACCGGTACTCCGGCAGCACGAGGCACCGGCGGTTCGACTCCGCCTCGATGAGACCCCACTCCTTCGCTCGGCGCACGTGGTTGTTCACGGCGTCCTTGCTGGGCACGATGCCGTCCTTGTCGGCCAGGATCTTGTTCAGCTCACCCGGCGGGAACTCGGCGTGCCCGATCAGGTTCGCCCATCCCATGGCCGCGAACTCGACGCGGTGGCGGTAGTCGAAGCGAGGGTCTCGCGCCCGCTGCTTGTACTCCTCCTGAAGTACGGCGGCGAAGTCGCCCTCCATCTGGATCGGCCTACGTCCCACGCGGACAGTCCCCTTTCTGAGTGGCGCTGGGTGCGCCAGTGACGCCCGCCGGACGGCGGGACATGCGCCTCCCTTCTTGAGGCGGTGAATAGTCGTCGCCGTCAGGCGACCGCTCGGCAGTCCCGCTCGATCCAGCGGTCCACCTCCGAGGGGCGGAAGCGGAGGTGACCGCCGATCTTGCAGGCGGGGATGTTGAGTGCTCGGTGGTTGTTGTAGACCCACGCGGGCGTCACGCCCAGGTACTCGGCCAGGTCGGTGACGCTCATCAGGCGGGTGTTCTGCAAAGGACGGCTCCTCGGTTAGCGGAGGGGGTGGTTCCCCTCGGGCTGCCCATCCTGAGCTATCAGTCTGGCTCCGTCAAACCCGGATGCGTCACACCTTGACTTGCCTGTTGTGGTTGAGTTCCGTACGTTGTCGGCCATGACGAACACCAACGATCACGAGGGCAGCGCTGCGCCCCGTGCAGGCGTCGAATCGGTCCAGCGCATCGGGGCATGGAAGGTCACCATGTGGATGCCGCTCGACTCCACCTCGGGTAACCCCCGCGAAATCCGGATCGAGCCGCACGAGGAAGCCGACCAGCAAGAGGCAGCGCGCGGCATCACCAGCACGATCCTGCGGCAGATCGACACGGCCGCGTTCGCGGAAGAGATGAGGCCGCTGGCAAAGCTCGCCCGCGCTGGCCAACGGGAGGTGGAGAAGTTCCGGCGGGAGCTGGCCGGCCTGCCCAAGGGGGTCACTGACGAGTACCTCGCAGTGATCTCCGCCCTGTACGTGCGCTTCGTCAACTCCGGACGGACTGCACCCGCCCAAGACCTTGAGGCGTGGACCCAGACCAAGCAGGCCACCTTGAAGGGCCACCTTCGAGCGGCGCGACAGCGCGGCTTCCTGACCAAGGTCGAAGGCAAGGCGGGCGGACAGCTCACGGACAAGGCGATCGAGATTTTGAAGAGGACGAGTGTCAGCAACGTGCGACTGCCGTAGCGGACAGGGCAGAACGAGGGGGAACTAGCTAGGTGGCAAAGCGCGGCAACGGGCTCGGTGGGACTCCGGTGGAGATCCCGCGCACGGGCCGACCGAACACCTGGGGCGTGCGGACGCCCCTGCACTTCGACCCGGCGACGGGCAAGAGGGGGCGCTACTGGATAGGCCGGGAGTACAAGACCAAGACGGAGGCGGAACGGGCGCTGCGCAAGTGGCACACCGACCACGAGGCAGGCACCCTCACGCCCCGCTCCGGCATGACCATGGCCGAGCTCATGGAGGGCTGGCTTGCCAAGCATCGGGGCGAGGACACGACCAAGGAGGGGTACGAGCCGAAGATCCGGCTGCACATCAAGCCGCACATAGGCAAGGTCAAGGTGGTGGAGGTGACGGACGAGCGGCTTGATGAGCTGTACCGGCTCTTGGAGGCCACGCCCATCGAGGCGAACGGGAACAAGCCGCTCGGGCCTAAGAGCGTCCGCCACATTCACAACATCATCTCGGCTGCGCTGGACTCGGTGACCGGACCGAGGAAGCTCCTCGCGGTCAACCCGGCCCACACTGCCAACCCGCCGACCGAGCGGCAGATCAAGGCGGCACAGCCGGACTTCCCCACCCTCAATGACCACGAGACGGCGCACTTCCTCAAAGAGATATGGGAGCCGTGCGGCAACCGAGCGTGCGACGACGGGCGGACCCACCACTGTCTTCGGGATGCCCCGCTGTGGACCGCTTACGCGGCCACCTCGTGTCGCCGTAGCGAAGTGCTGGGGTGGAAGTGGTCGCTCATCCACTGGGATGAGTGCGCCATCGAACTGGCCTGGGTCGTGGTCGAGGAGGGCAACAGCTACCGGCTGCGGAAGCTGACCAAGGACGGAGACGACAACGCGATCATCTACGTAGACCAAGGTCTGATGAACGTCCTGAAGTGGCAGAAGGAACGCCAGGACGCGGAGCGGGAACGCCTCGGGGATCTCTGGGTGGACCATGACCTTGTGTTCGCTCGTGACGGCTTCAAGCTGTACCGGGGCGAGGCAGGCGGACCACAGGACCCCGAGAAGGTGTCGGCCCGCTGGCGGACGGCACGCAACCGTCTGCACCTGCCGGACAACTTCCGGCTGCACGACTGGCGGGCATCGAAGATCACGAACGATCTCGACAACCACGAGAACCCGGTAGAGGTCTCGGCCAACGCCCGGCACCACTCGCCGGGCTACACGATGGCGCGGTACGGCAGGCGTCGCGCCGAGGGAGCGAAGAAGCTGGCCGCTTCCAGCGCTGCCCGTATCGGCCTGTCATCCCTGGTCTGACCAGGAAGTTCGCTCGGCTGTTGGTCACGTGGTTGGTCACGCCACAGCCGGAGAAACAGAAAAACCCCAGATCAACTGGGGTCTCTGCTGGTGTCCGAGGGGGGACTTGAACCCCCACGCCCGATAAAGGGCACTAGCACCTCAAGCTAGCGCGTCTGCCATTCCGCCACCCGGACAAGGTGTCCGTCGTTCGCGGTGTGTTCCCCGCGGCGACAGAGAAGACAATACCAGGGGTTCGGAGTGCGTTTCACCTGCGTATCGGTGGCATACCCGGTGGTCAGTGGGGTGCGGCGTGCCGTGGTGGGCGGCCTTGCGGGGTCCGGGGAGGTCTGCGGGCTACCTTCGCGTCCATGAGTGATCGCGGCTACCGTCGGCCCCGTCCGCTGTCCCCCCTGCGCGAGCATCTGCGCGACGCGTTCTGGTTCGCCCCGACCGTGGGGTTCGTCTGTGTGTTCCTGCTGTGGCTGGTCGCGTCCCAGGCCGATGACGAGATCGTCGCCTTCCTCCGGCGCGAGAAGGCCTACGACGAGTTGGAGACCCTCATCTCCTTCGCCCAGGGCGCGAAGACGATCGTCACCCAGGTCAGCTCGGCGATGATGACCTTCATCGGTGTGGTGTTCAGCATCTCGCTGGTCGCGGTGCAGATGGCCAGCGGGCAGCTCACCCCCCGGGTGGTGCGGATCTTCGTCCGCAGCCGGATCAGCAAGGCCACGCTGACGGTGTTCCTGGCGACGTTCCTCTTCTCGCTGCTGGTCCTGGCCTCGTACGAGGGCGAGACCGACCCGCGCCGGGTGGTCTCGGTCCCGCTGTTGCAGAGCCTGCTCACGCTGGTGCTGGTCGGGCTGAGCCTGCTGCTGTTCGTCATCTACGTGGGCTCGACACTGCGGCTCATGCAGGTCGGGCCGGTCGTCGACCGGATCGCGCGGGACTCGTTCCGGGTGCTCGGCCGGATGCCCCGGGGGCCGGGCGGGTCCGAGGGGCTGGGCGCGCAGACCGGACAGGTGGCGTACGAGGGACGTGCCGGCGTGCTGCGGGACGTGAACACGGCGCGGCTGGTCCGGACCGCCCGGCGGCAGGGCGTCGTCCTGCGGCTGATCCCCCGCATCGGGGACTTCGTGGTGCCGGGGACCCCGATGTTCGCCGTCCACGGCGGGACCCCGCCCCCACGGCGCCGGCTGCGGTCGGCGGTCTCCGTCTCGGTGGAGCGCACCCTGCACCAGGATCTGGCGTTCGGGCTGCGCCAGCTCTCCGACATCGCGCTGCGGGCCCTGTCGACGGCCGTGAACGACCCGACCACCGCCGTCCAGTGCCTGGACCGCAGCGTGCAGTACCTCGCGGTCCTGGTGCGGCTGCCGCTCGGCACGGTCCACCACCGGGACCGGGCGGGCACGGTACGGCTGGTGCAGGAGGGGCCGGGGTGGGAGGACCTGGTGGATCTCGCCTTCGAGGAGATCCGGTGGTATGCGGCCGGGAGCCCTCAGGTGTCACGGCGGCTGCTCGCGGGGCTGGACGATCTGCTGCTGCTCGCGCCGGAGGAGCGGCGGAAGCCGCTGGTCCGGCATCGGGCCCTGCTCGTCGAGGCGGTGGAGCGGAGTGTTCCGGTGGCCGCCGACCGGGAGTTCGCCCTGCTGCCGGACCGGCAGGGCATCGGGTAGACCCCGCCGGTCCCGCAGGCGCCCCGCACGTCAGTCGCCGCAGCGGCCCGCGCGGAGGGAGTGCAGGTGCTCGCTGGACTTGCGGGCGAAGGCGAGCGAGTCGACCGGGTTGTCGTGCTCGGCCTGCCAGTGGTGGTAGGTCCGGCCGTGGTGGGTCCGGCTGGTCACCTTGGACAGGAACGTCCTGTAGTCGATGTCCCCCTCGCCCACGTCCGTCATGCGGTAGCCGTCGCGCGTCGTGTCGTCGCGCACGCCGTCCTTGACGTGGAAGAGCGGGTAGCGGTGGGGGTACTTAAGGACGTACTCCAGCGGGTCGAGCGGGGCCCGGGTGCCGTCCACGCGCCTGCTGAACCGGAACTGGGCGCAGTACGCCCAGTAGATGTCCATCTCCAGGTAGACCAGGCCCGGATCGGTCTCGGCGAGCAGGACGTCGTAGAGGCGCACGTTCGGCTTGTCGGTGGCGAAGGAGAACTCCTCGGCGTGGTTGTGCTGGTAGAACTTCATCCCCCGCTCGCGGGCAGCGGCGCCGTAGGTGTTGAAGTCGTCGGCCGCTCGCTTCCAGCCGTCCACCGTGGAGCCGTAGCGGAACGGGCCGGAGGCCGTGCCGATGTGCTTGAGGCCGAGGGCCTGGGCGTCGTCGAGCACCTTCTCCAGGTTCTGGGCGAAGGTGTAGGCGCCGGGGTTGTTGTCGTCGTGGTAGCCGACGTGGCTGCCGATCGGGTTGAGGCCGTGGTCCTTGGCCAGCCGCTTGAGCTGCGCGAGGGTGATGGGGCCGGCCGAGCCCTGGGTGTAGCCGGCCAGTTCGATCTCGTCGTAGCCGTACTTCTCCAGCTCGGCGAAGACGGGGGCGAAGCCGAGCGTGGAGATCTTGTCGCGCAGGCTGTAGAGCTGGATGCCGAGGCGGCCGGGGGGCAGGACGGGCTTCCCCTTGCCGTGGCCGTGCCCGTGCCCGTGGTCCTGGCCGAGGCCGGGGCCCTTGGCAGGTCCCTGGGCCGCGGCGGCCTGGGCGGTCGCCGTGCCGATGATCGTGGCGGCGGTGGCTCCGGCGGCGACGCCGAGGATGTCGCGGCGGCTCAGTCTGCGGGCGAGTTCGGTGTCCTTGGAGGTGCGGCTCATGTTCGCGTGGCTCCCTTGGATGACGTGACGGGACATGGGGTGAGCGGTGCGGTGCCGGGTGCGCGACGGGGGATTGTCAGTGCAGTCCGGCAAGCTGGAGGAGCAGGGACTTCACCTCGGTGGCCCTGACCCGGTCGGTGAACGCGTGGGGGGTGGAGCAGAGGATGAGCGGACCTTCGTCGTCGCTCTCGGGGAGGCGGCCGTGGCTGCCGCGAATAGGTGAGGGGTCCAGGGGGACGACCGCCATGCGGTAGCGCATCCCGAGCTTCTTGCGGGCGACCGCCGAGACGGCCTTGAGCCGTACGTAGGGGTCCTCGGGGTCCATGAAGAGCTCGACGGGGTCGTAGCCGGGCTTGCGGTGGATCTCGACGAGCTGGGCGAAGTCGGGGGCGCGGGCGTCGTCGAGCCAGTAGTAGTACGTGAACCAGGCGTCCTTCTCCGCCACGGCCACCAGCTCTCCGGAGCGGGGGTGGTCCAGGTGGTTCGCCTTCTTGCCCTCGTCGTCCAGGAGCTGGTCGATGCCGGGCAGGTCCGCGAGCGCCTCCCGGACCGCTTCCAGGTCCTCGGGGCGGCGTACGTAGACGTGGGCGAGCTGGTGGTCCGCGACGGCGAAAGCGCGGGAGGCCATCGTGTCCAGGTACTCCATGCCGTCCTGGGTGTGCACCTCCAGCAGCCCCGCGCGGCGCAGCGCCCGGTTGATGTCGACGGGGCGGCTGACGCGGGTGATGCCGTATTCGGAGAGCGCGACGACGGTACGGCCTTCGGCGCGGGCGTCGGCGAGCAGCGGGGCCAGGGCCCGGTCGAGGTCGGCGGCGGCCCGGTGGGAGCGGGGGTCGTCGGGGCCGTGGCGCTGGAGGTCGTAGTCCAGGTGCGGCAGATAGCACAGGGCGAGGGCGGGGGTGCGGGTGGTGATGATGTGGCGGGTGGCGTCGATGATCCATTGGGAGGAGACCAGGTCGGCGCCGGGGCCCCAGAAGTGGAAGAGGGGGAACGTGCCGAGTTTCTCGGTCAGTTCGTCGTGCAGGGCGGGGGGCCGGGTGTAGCAGTCGGGTTCCTTGCGGCCGTCGGCGTAGTAGACCGGGCGTGGGGTGACGGTCCAGTCGGTGTCGGCGCCCATCGCGTACCACCAGCAGATGTTGGCGACGGTGTAGCCGGGGTGGGCGCGGCGGGCGGCGTCCCAGAGCTTGTCGCCCTCGACGAGCCCGTTGTGCTGGCGCCAGAGCAGGACGTCACCCAGTTCGCGGAAGTACCAGCCGTTGGCGACGATGCCGTGTTCGGCGGGCATGGCCCCGGTGAGGAAGGTGGACTGGGCGGCGCAGGTGACGGCGGGCAGGACGGTGGAGAGCGGAGCCTGCGCGCCCTGCTTCCCGAGCGCCGTGAGGTTGGGCATGTGGGCGAGGAGTTGCGGGGTGAGGCCGACGACGTCGAGGACGAGGAGGGGGGTGGGGCCCTGGTGGTCTGCCGTGCCCGGGGTGGTTCCGGGGGCGTCGTTGCTCATGGCAGCTCCTTGAGGCCGAGGTCGACGAGGAGGTCGCGGGCGAGGGTGAGTTCGGCGGCGATCCCGTCCGCGAGCCGGGTGCGGGTGCGGGGGCGCAGTTCGGCGGGGAGCGCCTGCCAGGTGTACGTCTCCACCTCCAGGTGCCGGGTCAGCGGCACGGCTCCCCCGACGAGCCGGGTCAGTGCCGTGCGGAGCACGGGGAGCGTGGAGGTGAGCGGGGGCGCGGGCGGGGCGTGCAGCGGCACGTGGAAGTGGGCGCGCCAGGGGGTGGAGTCGGGGAGCGCCCCGCCGGCGATCGCCTCGTCCAGGTCGTCGGTGCCGCGCAGCCCGGCGGCGGTGCGCATGCGGGTCTGGTGGAGGAAGCGCGGTTCGGCGAAGGCGGCGAGCGCGGTGCGGACCTCGGGCAGGTGGGGGTGTTCGGCGTGCAGGGCGGCGGAGAGCTGGGACTTGACGACCGGGATGCCCGCCGCGGTCAGGGCGTCGAGCGCGGTGTCGGGGTCCTCGAAGGAGGTCGCCAGGTGGCAGGTGTCGACGCAGATGCCGATGCGTTCGTGGCCGACGTCGGTGAGCGGGGCGATGGCGTCGGCGGTGGTCTCCACGGTGCAGCCCGGCTCCGGTTCGAGGCCGACGCGGATGGACTTGCCGGTGAGTTCGGCGAGGGCGTCCAGGCGCTGGGCGAGCGTGGTGAGGGCGGTGCGTGCGGTGCGGGGGGCGCCGGGGTCGGTGGCGTAGGGGGTGCGCCAGGCGAGCGGGAGGGTGGAGATGGTGCCCTCGGTGACGTCGTCGGGGAGGAGGGCGGCCAGGAGGCGGGCCAGGTCGGTGGTGTGGGCGAGGCGGTCGGGTTCGGTCCAGTCCGGCCGGTAGACCCGGTACTTGACCTCGTCGGCGCCGAACCCCTCGTACGGGAAGCCGTTGAGGGTGACCACTTCGAGGCCCCGGCTGTCGAGTTCGGCGCGGAGGGCGCGGAGTTCGGCGGGGTCGTCGGTCAGGGCGCGGGCGGCGTCCCGGGCGAGCCAGAGGCCGATGCCGAGCCGGTCCCGGCCGAGCCGGCGGCGTACGGGCTCGCAGTGGTCGCGGAGCTGGGCGCGGACGCCGTCCAGGGTCTCGGCGGAGTGGACGTTGGTGCAGTACGAGAGGTGGACGACGGACCCGTCCGGGTGGCGGAAGCGCATGGCCTCACTCCCCGCCGCGCAGGATCGAGTTGCCCTCGTGGAGCGCGTCGGGGGCGGGGGTGTCCAGCTGGAGGCGGCCGCTCTGCCCGTAGAAGGCGACGGGGTTGCGCCAGAGGACCTGGTCGACGTCGTCCTCGGTGAATCCGGCCTTCAGCATGGCGTCGGCGACCTTGCGGGTCTTCAGCGGGTCGCTCTTCCCCCAGTCGGCGGCCGAGTTGACGAGCATCTTCTCGGTGCCGTGGTTCTTGAGGATGGCGACCATCCGGTCCTCGTCCATCTTGGTGTCCGGGTAGATGGAGAACCCGGCCCAGCAGCCGCTGTCAGTGGCGGCCTTTACGGTTGTCTCGTTGAGGTGGTCGAGCAGGACGAACTCCGGGGGGAGGTTCGATTCGCGGATGACGTCGATGGTGCGGTGGAGACCGGCGAGCTTGTCGCGGTGCGGGGTGTGGACGAGGGCGGGCAGCCCGTGGTCGGCGGCGAGCTGGAGCTGAGCGGCCAGCGCGTGGTCCTCGGCCGGGGTCATGGAGTCGTAGCCGATCTCCCCGACGGCGACGACGGAGTCCTTGACCAGATAGCGGGGCAGGGCCTCTAGGACGGGGGTGCAGCGGGGGTCGTTCGCCTCCTTGGGGTTGAGGGCGAGTGTGCAGTGGTGGGCGATGCCGTACTGGGAGGCGCGGAAGGGCTCCCAGCCGAGGAGGGCGTCGAAGTAGTCGTAGAAGCTGGCGGGCGAGGTGCGGGGCTGGCCGAGCCAGAAGGAGGGTTCGACGAGGGCGCGGACGCCCGCGTCGTACATCGCCTGATAGTCGTCCGTGGTCCGGGACGTCATATGGATGTGGGGGTCGAAGATGCGCATCAGGACTCCTCCGTGGGGGCGGCGGGGGTGGCCCGTTCGGGTGCCGGGGCGTGCTCGGGCGAGCCCGGTGGGACGGTGCGCCCGGGAGCCGGGGCGGTGAGGGCGAGGACGGTGCGCAGGTCCGGCGGGACCTCACGGCCCGCGGCGGTCCGTTCGGCGGCGAAGTCGGCCAGCATGCGGGCGAGTTCGGCGTCCCCGTGGGCCCGTTCCCCGAGCCGGGCGACGGCCTCCACCGGCACCCCGGTGAACAGGCACTTCAGTAATGCGTGGCGCCAGGCGTGCGGGGGGAGGTGGGCCGCTCCGTACGGGCCGACGGCGGCGGCGACCAGTCGGGGGTCGTTGGTGCGCAGGGCGTCCTCGACGAGCGGCAAGGCGGTGGCGCCGAGGGCGAGGCGGTCCAGGGTCAGCAGGACGGCGCGGCGTTCGGCGGCGGTGCCCTGTTCGTAGAGCCGGGTGAGGGAGGGCAGCGGGGCGCGGGCCTCGATGAGGAGGAGGGAGCGTACGGAGTCGGCGTGCCGATGACCGCAGTGCCGGCCCGCGGCGGCGAAACGCAGCTCCCACGCGGGGGTGGCGGTCCCGTCGGCGGCGGGCCCGTCGGGCGTGGCGTGGTGCGCGGCCTCGGTCAGGGCCTCGTGGAGCCAGGCGCGGGCGGGGGCGTCGAGTTCGGTGTCGAGTTCCTTGCGGGTCTTCAGCACGGTACGCCGCCCTTCTTCCTGCCGCTCCCGCTCCCGGTCAGGGCGTTGCGCAGGAAGGCGAGGGAGGTGCGGGCGAGTTCGGGGCCCGCGTGGGAGTGGCGGGGCAGCTCGACGACGGTGAGGCCCTGGTAGCCGGTGGCGGCGAGGGCGGCGAGCACGGGCGGGAAGTCGATCTCGCCGTCACCGAAGGGGAGGTGCTCGTGGACGCCGCGCCTCATGTCCTCGATCTGGACGTGCCGGAGCCAGGGGGCGGAGTCCCGGACGCACTGCGCGGGGGTGGCCTCCTCCAGGCACTGGCAGTGGCCGATGTCGAGGGTGAGGCCGAGGGACGGCGGATCGCCCAGGAGGCCCCGGAGGTGGTGGAAGTCCGCGAGGGTGGCGAGGAGATGACCGGGTTCGGGCTCGACGGCGAGGGGGATGCCGGTCCGGTCGGCGGCCTTGAGTACGGGGGTGATCGCTTCGGTCAGCCGTTTCCAGGCGGTGTCCGGCGCGGTGCACGGCGGGGTGATGCCGCTGAAGCAGTGGACGGCGTGCGCGCCGAGCCCGGCGGCCACGTCCACCGCCCGGACGAGCAGCGCGGTGCGGGCGGCCCGGGCCTCGGGGTCCGGGTCCAGGAGGGAGGGGCCGTGCTTGCGGCGCGGGTCCAGGACATAGCGGGCCCCGGTCTCGACGGTGACGCGGAGCCCGAGGGAGGTGAGCCGGCGGCCGACGTGGCGGGTCCGCTCGGTGAGGTCCGGGGCCAGGGGGTCCAGGTGCATGTGGTCGAGCGTCAGCCCGACGCCCGCGTAGCCGAGGTCGGCGAGGAGCCCGAGGGCGTCGTCGAGGCGGAGGTCGGTGAGCCCGTTGGTGCCGTAGCCGAGGTGGAGGGTCATGTGGGGCTCACCTTACGGGCGAGGGAACGGGACAGGGGGACGAGCGCCATCACGGCGAGACCGGAGCCGGGCGCTCCGTTGCGGGCGGCGAGCGCCGCCTGGAGCGGGATCATGGCCCGGATGCCCCCGCCGACCGCCCGCTGGGTCAGGGGCGGGGACGGGTTGAGTGCGGCGTGCAGGAGGGGTGGCCCAGCGGTACGGAGGTAGGCGCCGGTGAACGCGGTGAGCAGGAGGTCGGCGGGGGTGAGGTGGTGGGGGCGGGTGGGCCGGTGTGCCCCTGGGCCTCCTGCCCGTACGGACCCGTGCTCCCAGGGCCCTTGGGTCAGTACCGGGCGGTGTGCCCCCGGCCCTCCTGTCCCTGCGAGCCGGTGCTCCCCCGGGCTGTTCGTCCGGGCCGCCCGGTGCTCCCCCGGTCCCCCGGTCCGGGCTGCCCGGTGAGCCGGTATCGAGGTCCGGCCTGCCCCGCCCGCCGTGAGCACGGCCGTGCCGAGCGCCGCCGTCGTGGCCAGGATCGCGAGCGGTACGGCGGTGGAGCCGCCCTGTGCCTCGTGGCGGGAGACCGCGGTGACGCCGTAGGTGTGCGCCCCGAGCGCGAGGGCGGCGGGGAGGGGGCCGCGTACGAACGCGATCCGCGCGGCAACGTTGTCGCCCCCGCCTCGCGCGGTCGCGGCCGTCCCGCTCCCCGCTGCCGTCGCCGTCGCTCCCAGCAGCAGGTCCAGGGAGCGGGCCGCGGCCATCGCCGCCGGGCCCGCCTTCGTGTGCTTCAGGCGGAGGTCGTAGGCCCAGACCGTGGCGGCCAGGCCGGTGGCGACCGCGAGCGCCGGGCGGCCGGCCCGCGCCGCGAGGGCCAGGCCCGCCGCCGTCAGGACCCCGGCCGCGCCCAGGGCGGCGGCCGGGCTGACGCGGCCCGAGGGGATCGGCCGGTGCGGGCGGTCGACGGCGTCCTCCTCGCGGTCCGCCCAGTCGTTGAGCGCCATCCCCGCCTCGTACAGGCAGAGCGAGGCGCCGATCGCGAGTGCCGTGCCCCGGCCGGGACCGCGGCCCACCGCCGCGGCCCCCGCCAGTGCGTCACCCGGCACGGAGAACAGTGCGGAGACCCGGAACAGTTCGCTCCAGGCCCGCACGGCGTCCCCTCTCCCCCGTGCGGGGGACGGCTTGAGCCTGTCCGGTGCGGGCGCAGTCCCACCCGTACCGGACAGGCCGTCTTCAGGAGGGCGACCCGGGGTTCTCCAGGGCACCCGCAGGCCGGCCCCGAGCAGCGGCAGGGCCCGCGGCAGCCGCCTCACGCCATGCCCCGCAGCCGCTCGGCGAAGGCCAGCAGGGTGGCGTACTGCTCCGCGAGCGCGGCCGATGTGCCGCCGTCCGGGTCCTTGAAGTAGAAGCCCAGCTCCGGGCGGGGACCGCTGAGCCCCGCCTCGTGGGCGCGGGCCAGCAGCCGGGCCAGGTCCAGGACGAGCGGGGCGGCCAGGGCCGAGTCGCAGCCCTGCCAGGTGGTCTGGAGGATCATCCGGGAGCCCAGGAAGCCGTCGAAGGCGATGTGGTCCCAGGCCGTCTTCCACTCCCCCATCGCGGGGACGTCGTCGATGTGGACCTCGCCCTCGGGGGCGGTGCCGAAGGTGTCGGCGAGGACGCGTTCCTTTCCCGCGTTCTTGGCGGCGGCCGCCGCCGGGTCGGCCAGGGCCGCCCCGTCCCCGCCGCCCAGCAGGTTCGACCCGGACCAGGCCCGTACGGGCAGGGCGCGCTGGAGGAACATCGGGGCGAGCACGGAGCGGAGCAGCGTCTGGCCGGTCTTGCCGTCGCGTCCCGCGTGGGGAAGTCCGCAGGCGGCGACATCGTCGGCCAGCTCGGGGGCGCGCAGGCCGGTGGAGGGGGTGAAGTTGACGTAGGAGCAGCCTGCCCGGAGGGCGGCGGCGGCGTAGAGGGAGCTGGCGGGGAGCCTCGGGTCGTCGGGGCCGGGGGCGGGTTCGGTGGAGGCGACGTTGACGACGACGGTGCGGGCCAGGTCGTGGCGGTGGGCGAAGTCGGTGAGGTCGGCGGCGAACGCGGCGATGAGCTGCTGGTCGGTGCGGGTGTCGCCGGGGAGCGGTCCGCCGGGGCGGATCTCGGCGTCGGCGGCGTCGAGTTCGGACCGTACGGCGGTGGGGAGGCGGTGGGGCAGTACGCCGGCTTCGGCCAGCGCCTCGGCCCGTTTGGTGAGGGGGCAGTCCAGGGTGTCGTGGCCGCCGAAGACCAGGGAGGTCAGGGGCGGCAGCCCGGTGTCGGCGAAGGGGGGCGTCTCGGTGACCATGCCGGTGGGCGGGTGGAGGCCCGCCGCGATGGCCGCGCACCCCGCGGTGGCGGTCGTGGCGACGGAGCCGCGTGCTCCGATGAACCAGACGCCCGTCCGGTGGCCCGGGCTGTCGGCTCCACGGTGTGAACTCTCCGTGGGCGTTAGGCCTTCACGAGCGGCGTGTGAGGTCACGGGCTGCCTCCCTGGGGGATGAGGGGGTGGAAGACGGCAGGCGGGGGAAGGTCGGGGTGATCCCCCCGCCCGTCGTCGGCAGAGGCGGCCGCCCTACGTCGAGGGCAGCTCCTTCAGTTGGATGTTGCGGAAGGACACCTGGTCGTCGGCTCCGTGGTTCTGGAGGCCGATGTAGCCGTCCTTCAGGCTGCGGGCCGGGTCGGTGTTGGTGAAGTCGTTGATCTTCGCTCCGTTGAGGAAGACCTGCAGACGTTCGCCCTGGACCTTGATCTCGTAGCTGTTCCACTGGCCCGGGGGCCGCAGGACGCGGTCACGGGCCTTGATGTTCGCGGACTTGAAGCCGTAGACGGCTCCTGTGGTGCGGTCGGCGGCATCGGTGGCGTCGATCTGGATCTCGTAGCCGTTGTTCACCGCCGACCAGGGGTCGTCGGACTCCGGGAAGCCCACGAAGACACCGGAGTTGTCGTCGCCGGCCATCTTCCAGTCGAGCTTGAGCGAGTACGCCTTCAGCTCCTTGGCCTGGTAGTAGAGGAGGCCCATGCCGCCCTCGGAGTGCAGGGCGCCGTCACTGACGGTGAACTTGCCGGGGCCCGCCTGCTTCCAGCCTTCCAGCGTCTTGCCGTTGAAGAGGGGCCGGTAGTCCTTGCCGGGCTTGCAGTCGGCCTTCACCTGGCCGGTGGCGTAGCGCAGTCCGCCCGACAGGTGCTGGCGGAAGGCCGGTTCGGCGTAGGACTCCTTGGTGTGGCCGAGGCCGGTGTAGAAGGAGCGGCCGCCCTGGTAGGTCTGGCACCAGGAGATCGGGTGGTCCCCCTTCATGTTGCCGCCGGTGTAGGTGGTCTCGTCGAGGGTCGCCAACACCTTCGCCTGGTCACGGGGGTTGGTGCGGTAGTTGTACCACTCGTCGGTGCGCTCCCACTCCTCGTCCAGGTGCGCGGTGGCCGGATGGTCGTGGTCCTCGACACGGATCGTGGCGGGCTGGATGTGCGGGTGGGAGTCGAAGTAGGCGCCGACCAGGCCGCCGTAGAACTCCCAGTCGTACTCGGTGTCGGCGGCGGCGTG
This sequence comes from Streptomyces sp. NPDC043746, assembly GCF_056436485.1. NCBI lineage: Bacteria > Bacillati > Actinomycetota > Actinomycetes > Kitasatosporales > Streptomycetaceae > Streptomyces > Streptomyces sp. NPDC043746. The sequence continues at coordinate 36,448 of NZ_JBWKCM010000023.1, forward strand.
GATGCCGACGTAACCGCCGCCGGTGGCCACGTAGTGCTCGAAGGCCTTCTGCTGCTCGTCGTTGAGGACGTCACCGGTGGTGGAGAGGAACGCGACCGCGTCGTAGCGGGCGAGGTTGCTGGTGGTGAACTGGGCGGCGGACTCGGTGGAGTCGACCGTGATGTTGGTGTCCTTGCCGATCTCCTTCAGCGCGGCGATGCCGGCCGGGATAGAGTCATGGCGGAAGCCGGCGGTCTTGGAGAAGACCAGGACGCGCTTGGCGGTCTTGTCGACGGGGGTGTCGGAGAGTTCGAAGTCGTCGATGTCGTAGAGGGCGCCACTACCGCCCTTGAAGACGAGGAAGAGTTCGGTCTGCTTCTTCGGCGCTCCGCGCAGCGGGATGTCGATGTCCTGGAAGGCGTCCCAGCTGCCGGTCACCGGGACCGGGCCCGAGCCGAGGATCCTGCCGGTGGGCGATCCGGTGCGGACTTCAAGAAAGCCGCCCGAACCGGCCGACGAGATCCGGGCGGTGAGCTTGGTGGTGCCCGCCAGGACGTAGGTCCTGAAGGAGATCCAGTCGTCGTTGTGGATGTCCCCGACGGTCTTGCCGCCGTGGGCGCTGGACTTGCTGGGGGTGGTGACGCCCAAGGAGTCGTCGAAGTGCTCGGCCTGCCGGTGCCGGGGCTGGAGGCGCGCCTGGTCCTTGCCGGTCAGCCTGGCCTGGCCGCCACCGCCGTTGTCGGTGTAGGTGGCCGAAATGCCGCCGTAGATATTGGCGTTGGGGTCGTGTCCGCCTTCCATGGCGGTCTTGATGGTGCCTTCGCAGCCGTGTTCGGTGGTCATGTCGTGGCCGTGGCTGTCGTGGCCCAGGATGAACTTGACCTCGACCTTCGCGCAGTCGATGGCCCCGTCCTCGGGGTCGCTGACGTTCACCTTGAACGGGACGGAGTCACCGAACTCGAAGAGCTGGCCGTCCTGGGGGAGCACCAGCTCCACGGTCGGGGCGGTGTTGCCGACGGTGATGTGGACGCTGGCGGAGCCGGTGCGGCCGGTCGGGTCCTCGGCGGTGAGGGTCGCCACGTACGTGCCGTTCTTCTTGTACGTGTACGTGGGGTCGGCAGCTGTGGAGGTGCCGCCGTCACCGAAGTCCCAGGAGTACGTGAGCGGGTCGCCGTCGCTGTCGGAGGTGCCGGCCGAGGAGAACCTCACCTTCAGGGGCGCGGTGCCGGAGGTCTTGTCGGCAGAGGCCTCGGCAATGGGTGATCGGCCACCGGTGGCGTTCTCGATGCGGTAGAGCGCGGAGTTCTCGTCGCCGCCGAACCAGGCGAGGCCGTAGTCCAGGACGTACAGCGCCCCGTCGGGGCCGAAGGCCATGTCCATGATCTGGGTACCGGACCACGGCACGTCGTTGATGGACCGGACCGTGCCGTCGGCATCGTGCTCGATGCGCTTGATCCACCGGCGGCCGAACTCCCCGGCGAAGAAGTCGCCGTCGTACGCCTCGGGGAACTTGACCGGCGAGTCGAGGTCGGCGTCGTAGCGGTAGACCGGTCCGCCCATCGGGGATTCCGAGCCGGAGCCGAACTCGGGCAGTGAGTCGCCGTCGTACGGGATCCAGGCGGCTTCCGCGGGCGGCAGGTCGACGAGGCCGGTGTTGTGCGGTGACTCGTTCTTGGGGTTGGCGCAGTCGAAGGGGGCGCCGGAGACCTTGGTGGCGAAGTCGTAGTCGATGTACGGCTCGTTGTCACCGACGCAGTACGGCCAGCCGAAGTTGCCGGGCTTCGTGACGCGTGCGAACTCGACCTGGCCGGACGGGCCGCGCTGGGCGTCGGCCGCACCCGCGTCGGGGCCGTAGTCACCGACGTACAGGGTGCCGGTGGCCTGGTCGACGGAGAAGCGGAACGGGTTGCGGAAGCCCATCGCGTAGATCTCGGGGCGGGTCTTCTCCGTGCCGGGCTCGAAGAGGTTGCCCTCGGGGACGGTGTACGAGCCGTCCTCGGCCACCTTGATCCGCAGGATCTTGCCGCGCAGGTCGTTGGTGTTGCCGGAGGTCCGTTGCGCGTCGAACGCCGGGTTGCGGCTGGGGCGTTCGTCGATCGGGGTGAATCCGTCGGAGGCGAAGGGGTTGGTGTCGTCGCCGGTCGAGAGGTAGAGGTTGCCGTCCTTGTCGAAGTCGATGTCACCGCCGACGTGGCAGCAGATGCCGCGCGAGGTGGGGACGTCCAGGACCTGCTTCTCGCTGGCGGTGTCGAGCGTGCCGTCCTCGTTGAGCACGAAGCGGGAGAGCCGGTTGACGCCTTCGAATTTCGCGAAGTCGGCGGCGGTGCCGGTCTCCGGTGCGTCGCCGGGCGGGGTGTCCAACGGGGGTGCGTAGAAGAGGTAGATGGCCCGGTTCTCGGCGAAGTCGGGGTCGACGCCGACGCCTTGCAGGCCTTCCTCGTCGTGCGTGTACACGGGGAGGGTGCCGGAGATCCTGGTGTTGCCGGCGCTGTCGGTGATCCGCAGCTCGCCGCCGCGCGAGGTGTGGAGGACGCTGCGGTCGGGGAGGACGGCGAGCGACATGGGCTCGCCGGTCTCCTCCACGCCCTTGGCGAGGGTGACCTGCTGGAAGTCCTCCGCCGCGGGCGCGTCGTGGCCCGGGTGGCCCGGGTGGGCGGTGGCGCCGGGGGCGGAGCCGAGGGTCAGGGTCGCGGCGGCGAGCAGGCCGCCGGTGAGGAGCGCGAGCGTTCTACGGACGCGGGTCCGGGCCAGGAGCCGCTTTCTGGTTCTGTGCACGTAGGTCCTCCGGAGGGTGCCGGTTGTACGGGCGGATGCAGCCGTGCCGCGCGGGGACTGCCGCGCGTGTGTCACCGGGGTCGGGAGCGGCCCCGGTGACGCGAGTCATGTCGTGTACACGCTGAGGACGGTAGACCTGTTCGTCCGGGACGGAAAGCCCTTGTGCAGGGCTGGGCCGAACTTCTGCTTCCGTCAGGACAAAGGGGCTTCGGGGCAGGGCGCGGCAGCCCCGGGGCACCTCGTGGAGCACCCGGGGCTGCGCTGCCGCGGGCCTACGCGCCGCCGCCGAAGGCCGCGTCGAAGGAGGCCGAGGGCGGGTCGAAGTCGTACCGCTTCAGGTCGGCAAGCGCTTGCGGGGCGCCCGTCAGCCGGTCCATGCCCGCGTCCTCCCACTCCACCGAGACGGGCCCCTCGTAGCCGATGGACCGGAGCATCCGGAACACGTCCTCCCAGGGCACGTCGCCGTGCCCGGCGGAGACGAAGTCCCAGCCGCGCCGGGGGTCGCCCCACGGCAGATGCGAGCCGAGGCGCCCGTTGCGGCCGTCGAGCCGCTTGCGGGCCTCCTTGCAGTCCACGTGGTAGATCCGGTCCCGGAAGTCGTAGAGGAAGCCCACCGGGTCCAGGTCCTGCCAGACGAAGTGGCTCGGGTCGAAGTTCAGCCCGAACGCGGGCCGGTGGTCGACCGCTTCGAGGGCGCGCTTGGTGGTCCAGTAGTCGTACGCGATCTCGCTCGGGTGCACCTCGTGGGCGAAGCGCACCCCCTCCGCGTCGAAGACGTCCAGGACCGGGTTCCAGCGCTCCGCGAAGTCCTCGTAGCCGCGCTCGACCATGTGCGGCGGGACCGGCGGGAACATCGCGACCAGGTGCCAGATCGAGGAGCCGGTGAACCCGACGACGGTGTCGACCCCGAAGGCGGCGGCCGCCCGCGCGGTGTCCGCGATCTCGGCGGCGGCCCGCTGCCGTACGCCTTCGGCCTCCCCGTCGCCCCAGATGCGGGCGGGCAGGATGCCCTGGTGGCGTTCGTCGATCGGATGGTCGCAGACGGCCTGGCCCACCAGGTGGTTGGAGATGGCGAAGCACTTCAGGCCGTACTTGTCGAGCAGTTGGCGCCTGCTCTTCAGATAGCCGGGGTCCGCGAGCGCCTTGTCGACCTCGAAGTGATCGCCCCAGCAGGCGAGTTCGAGCCCGTCGTAACCGAAGTCGCGGGCGTGCTTGCAGACCTCCTCCAGCGGGAGGTCGGCCCACTGGCCGGTGAAGAGGGTGAAGGGGCGGGGCATGGGCGGGAACCTCCTAGGAGGGGACGGCGGTGTGTACGGAGTTCTTGGCGGCGCTCTCCTCGACGGCGGCGAGCACCCGCTGCACCTGGAGGCCGTCCGCGAACGAGGGCCGGGGCTCGGTGCCTTCGGCGATCGTGCGGATCACGTCACGGGCCTGGTGGACGAAGGTGTGCTCGTAGCCGAGGCCGTGGCCCGGCGGCCACCAGGCCTCCAGGTAGGGGTGTTCGGGCTCGGTGACCAGGATGCGGCGGAAGCCGGAGGTGGCGGCGGGCTCGGTGTGGTCGTGGAAGGACAGCTCGTTGAGCCGCTCCAGGTCGAAGGCGAGCGAGCCCAGCTCCCCGTTGACCTCCAGCCGCAGCGCGTTCTTGCGGCCCGCCGCCATCCGGGTGGCCTCGAAGGAGGCGAGCGCCCCGGAGGCGAGGCGACCGGTGAACAACGCGGCGTCGTCCACGGTCACTTCGCCCAGCTCGGCCGTGTCCGCGCGGCCCGAGAGCCCTGCCGAGGCCCCGGCCAGGAGGGGCCGCTGCCGTACGAAGGTCTCGGCCACGGCGGAGACGCCCGTCAGCGACTCCCCCGCCAGGTACTGGGCGAGGTCGACGATGTGCGCCCCCAGGTCGCCCAGGGCGCCCGACCCGGCATGCTCGCGCTTGAGCCGCCAGGTGAGCGGCGAGGACGGGTCGACCAGCCAGTCCTGGAGATAGCTGGCGCGTACGTGGCGCAGGGTGCCGAGGCGGCCGTCGGCGATGAGCTGCCGGGCGTAGGTGACGGCGGGGACCTTGCGGTAGTTGAAGCCCACGATCGCCACCTGGCCCCGGGCCTTCGCCGCCTCGGCGGCACGGACCATCGCCTCCGCCTCCGCCACCGAGTTGGCGAGCGGCTTCTCGCACAGCACGTGTTTGCCCGCCTCCAGGGCGGCGATGGCGATCTCCGCATGGCTGTCGCCCGGGGTGCAGATGTCGACCAGCTGCACGTCGTCCCGGGCTATCAGCGCCCGCCAGTCGGTCTCCGCGGCCGCCCACCCGTGCCGGGCGGCCGCGGCGTCGACCCGCGCCCGGTCGCGTCCGCAGATCGCGGCGAGAGCGGGGCGCAACGGCAGGTCGAAGACGTGTCCGGCGGTGCGCCACCCCTGGGAGTGGGCGGCGCCCATGAACGCGTAGCCGACCATGCCGACCCCGAGCGTCCCGCGCGCCTGCCTCGGGGGCGGCGCCGGTGTCCCGGTCTGCGCTTCCGTCTCCTGCTCTTGCCTACGGGCCATGCGGACTTCCTCCTCGTCGTTGTGCGGTAACGGGCCGGGGGACGCGCTCGCCACATCCCCCTCAGTCCCGGTCAGTTGAAGCCCGTCGGCAGGTACTGGTCGATGTTGTCCTTCGTCACCACCGCCGAGTACAGGGTCAGGGAGGTCGGGATCTCCATCTCGGAGAGGCCGCCGACGCCCTTGCCTTGGCCGAGCGCCCGGGCCAGGTCGATGGCGGACGCGGCCATCGTCGGCGGGTAGAGGACGGTCGCCTTGAGGACCGAGTTGTCGGCCTTGATGGCGTCCATCGCGGACTTGGCACCGGCGCCGCCGACCATGATGAACTCGTCGCGGCCCGCCTGCTGGATGGCGCGGAGCGCACCCACGCCCTGGTCGTCGTCGTGGTTCCACAGGGCGTCGAACTGCTTCTGCGCCTGGAGGAGCTGGGCCATCTTCGCCTGGCCCGACTCCACGGTGAAGTCGGCCGCCTGACGGGCCACCAGCTTGATGTTGGGGTAGTTCTTCAGCGCGTCCTTGAACCCCTGGCTGCGCTGCTTGGTCAGCTCCAGGTTGTCGATCCCGGCCAGCTCGACGACCTTGGCGTCCGCCTTGTCCTTGAGCTGTTCGCCGATGTAGTGACCGGCGTTGAGCCCCATGCCGTAGTTGTCGCCGCCGACCCAGCAGCGGTACGCCTGCGGGGAGGCGAAGATCCGGTCCAGGTTGACGACGGGGATGCCCGCCGTCATCGCCTCCAGGCCGACCTGGGTGAGCGCCTTGCCGTCGGCGGGGAGGATGACGAGGACGTCGACCTTCTTGTTGATGAGGGTCTTGACCTGGCCGATCTGGGCGGCGGTGTCGTTGGAGCCCTCGGTGATCTCCAGCGTCACCTCGGAGTACTTCTCCGCCCGGGACTTGGCGTTGAGATTGATGGCGTTGAGCCAGCCGTGGTCGGCCTGCGGTCCGGCGAAGCCGATGGTGACGGGCTTGCCCGGCTTGTCGTCGGCGGCGGGCTGGCTGTTGCCGGCGGGCTGGGCCCTCTTGGGCTCGTTGCTGGTGCAGGCGGTCAGGAGCGCGCCCGCGGAGAGGGCGGTGGCTCCGAACAGCAGCCCTCTGCGGCTGGTCTCTGGCATGGCGGTGGAACCCTTCATCCGGTGGGTGACGTACGGAGTGCGGCTCTCGGTGAGGCGGTCGGTCAGGTGTCGGCGCCGCGCAGGGTGCGGCGCTGGACCAGGACGGCGGCGACGATGATGGCGCCCTTGGCGATCTGCTGGACGTCACTCTGGAGGTTGTTGAGCGCGAAGATGTTGGTGATGGTGGTGAAGATCAGGACGCCGAGGACCGAGCCGACGATGGTGCCGCGCCCGCCGCTGAGCAGGGTGCCGCCGATGATCGCGGCGGCGATGGCGTCGAGTTCGTACAGGTTGCCGTTGGTGTTCTGGCCGGAGCCGGAGAGCACGATCAGCATGAAGGCGGCGATGCCGCAGCAGAGCCCGGAGAGGACGTAGAGGTAGAGGCGCTGGCGGCGGACGTCGATCCCGGCGAGCCGGGCCGCCTCGGCGTTGCCGCCGACGGCGACCGTGCGACGGCCGAAGGTGGTGCGGTTGAGGATCAGCCAGCCGATGACGGTGACGGCGGCGAACATGATGACCAGCGGCGGGACGCCGAGGATGTAGGAGTTGGGCAGTCCCAGGCTCAGGACCGGGTCGACGGTGACGATCTGGGTCCTGCCGTCGGTGATCATGAGGGCGAGGCCGCGCGCCGAGGCGAGCATGGCGAGCGTCGCGATGAACGGGACCATCCCCCCGTACGCGATGAGCACGCCGTTGACCAGTCCGGCGGCGACACCGACGATCACGGCGGTGAAGGCGATGCCCGCGAAGCCGTACTCCTGGGTGGCCAGCGTGGTCGCCCAGACCGAGGCGAGGGCGACCATCGCGCCGACGGAGAGGTCGATGCCGCCGCTGGTGATGACGAAGGTCATGCCGACGGTGACGACCCCGATGACGGAGGCCTGCGTCAGGATCAGCTGGAGGTTGCCGGTGTCCAGGAACGCGTCGGGCTCGGTGATGCCGCCGACCAGGACCAGGGCGGCGAGGACGCCGAGCAGGGACAGGATCCGGACGTCGAGCCGCAGTCCGAGGCCGGGCTTGCGGCCACCGGTCTTCGCCGGGGGCGGGGCGGCCGGGCCGGTGAGGCCCCGCTTCTCCGGCCCGTTGTGCTGCGCCGACGGGGCGGGCTGTGTCATGGCGTCGGGCTCCCTTCCATCACGAGGTCGAGTACGCGGTGCTCGTCCAGCTCCTGGGCGGGGGCCGCGTGCACGACCCGGCCCTCCCGGAGCACCAGCACCCGGTCGGCGAGGCCCAGCACTTCGGGCACTTCGCTGGAGACGAGCAGGACGGCGAGGCCTTCGTCGGCCAGCCGGCGGATCACGGCGTACAACTCGGCGCGGGCACCGACGTCGACGCCCCGGGTGGGTTCGTCGAGCAGCAGCACCCGACAGCCGCGCAGCAGCCAGCGGGCGAGGACGGCTTTCTGCTGGTTGCCGCCGGAGAGGGTGCGGATCAGGGCCTCCGGGATGTCCGGGCGCAGGGAGAGTTCACGGGTGGCCTCCCGCGCGGACCGCCGCTCGCCGCCCCGGTCGATCCAGCCCAGCCGGGCGAACCGGGACAGGGAAGACACGGAGACGTTGCGGGTGACGGACTCGGTCATCAGCAGGGCCTGGGCCTTGCGCTCCTCGGGGGCGAGCCCGATCCCGGCGGCGACGGCGGCCCGGACGCTGCCGGAGCGCAGCTGCCGGCCCGCGACCGTGACGGTGCCGGTGGTCGCCCTGCGGGCGCCGTAGATCGTCTCCAGGATCTCGGAGCGGCCGGAGCCGACGAGACCGGCGAGGCCGACGATCTCACCGGGCCGTAGTTCGAGGTCGACGGGCGCGAACTCCCCTTCACGGGAAAGCCCTTGGACTCGAAGGACGGGTTCGGCGGTGGCCGCGGCGGCCTCCTCGGGACGCGGCGGGAAGACGTACTCGACATCGCGGCCGGTCATCATGGCAACGATGTCGCGGGTCGGTGTCCCGGCGGCGGGGAGCCCGACCGCGACCGCCCGGCCGTCCTTGAGCACGGTGACCCGGTCACCGATGCGGCGGATCTCCTCCAGCCGGTGCGAGATGTAGACGACGGCGACCCCGTCGGCGGTGAGGCCGTCGACGATCCGGAAGAGGTTGTCGACCTCGTCGGGGTCGAGTGCGGCCGAGGGCTCGTCCATCACGATGAGCCGGACGTCGTGGGAGAGCGCCCGCGCCATGGAGACGATCTGCTGCTGGGCGGCGGAGAGCTGCCCGACGGGACGGGCAGGGTCGATCTCCGGGTGGCCGAGCCGGGCCAGCAACGCCTGCGCGGCGAGACGCCCCTCCCCCGTACGGACGACGAAGCCCGCGCTGGTCGGCTCGTGACCGAGGAAGACGTTCTCGGCGACCGACAGCCCTTCCACCAGGTCGAGTTCCTGGTAGATCGTGGCAACTCCCAGCCGCATGGCGGCGATCGGGGACTTGAGCCGTACGGCTTCGCCGCGCCAGGTGATCTCACCGCCGTCGGGTTGGTGGGCCCCGGCCAGCACCTTGATCAGGGTGGACTTGCCCGCGCCGTTCTGGCCGAGGAGACAGTGGACCTCACCGGCCTGGACCTCCAGGTCGACGCCGTCCAGGGCGCGTACGCCGGGGAAGGACTTGGTGATGCGGGACATGGTGAGCAGGGGCGGTTCCGGTGCCATGACGAATCCCCTCGGCGGATGGGCCTCCCCCGCCCCCGGCTGGTGCCGGGCGTGCGGGGAGGGCCGGTGAGCGGGCGGGGCGCGCAGGGCAGGCGGTGCCGTGGAGCCGGCGGCACCGCGAGCGGCTGCTGCCGCTGACGGGGTACGTGACGCCGACGAGGACGTGACGCGTACCTGACCAGTGCGGTGGTGCGTACGGTGATGGGTGCGGGCGCTTGGGGCGGGGCGGTACGGGTTCGGCGCGGGGCGCTGGGGGCGGTGCGGGGTGCGGTGGTGCGTTCGAGTTCGGCGGTGGCGCGGGGCGCTCTCCGGCCCGGCGGCCTAGGCCGGAGAGAAGAGGTGGTCGCTGATGAGGCGGGCCGCGCCGATCACTCCGGCGGTGGGGCCCAGCTCGCCCAGCACGATGGGGAGGTTGCCGGTGGCCAGGGGCAGGGACTGCCGGTAGACCTGCGTACGGACACTGGCGAGGAGGTTGTGACCGAGGCCGGTGACCCCGCCGCCGATCACCACCAGACCGGGATTGAAGAAGCTGACCAGGCTCGCGATGACCTGGCCGAGCCGGTTGCCGCCTTCGCGGATCAGGTCGAGCGCCGCCGCGTCCCCGGCCGCGGCGGCGGCGGCCACATCGGCGGCGGTGAGACGGCCGGCCGACTCCAGCCGGGCGGCCAGCTCGGGCGAGCGGCCCTCACGGGCGGCGCCCTCCGCGTCGCGGGCCAGGGCGGCCCCGCTGAAGTGGGCTTCCAGGCAGCCCTTGTTGCCGCAGGCGCAGGCCCGGCCGTCGGGGTCCACCCGAATGTGCCCGATGTCCCCGGCGCTGCCCGTCGTCCCCCGGTAGACCTCACCGCCGACGACGATCCCGCAGCCGATCCCCGTACCGATCTTGACGCAGAGGAAGTCGCCCACGGAACGGGCCACGCCCGCGTGCTGCTCCCCCATCGCCATCAGGTTCACGTCGTTGTCGACCCTGACCGGGCAGCCGAGATCCTGGCTGAGCGCCTCACGGACCGGGAACCCGTCCCAGCCGGGCATGATCGGCGGGGCGACCGGCACACCGTCGGGGAAGCGGACGGGGCCGGGGACCCCGATGCCCGCACCGTCGAACCCCTCGGCGAGGCCCGAGGCGCGGAGCTTGGCCGCCATCGCCAGGACCTGCTCGAAGACGGCGATGGGCCCCTCGCGTACGTCCATCGGCTGGTTGAGATGCCCCAGGACCTCCAACTCCGCGTTGGTGACGGCGACATCGATGGACGTGGCTCCGATGTCGACCCCGAGGAGGCGCAGTTCGGGGGCGAGCCGGATGTTGTGCGAGCGGCGCCCGCCGCGGGATGCGGCGAGCCCGTCCGCCACCACGAGACCGGTCTCCAGCAGCCGGTCCACCTCGACGGCGAGCTTGGAACGCGAGAGGTCGACCTGATCGCCCAGCTGAGCACGGGAGTTGGGTCCCCCGTCGCGCAGCAGCCGGAGCAGCCGTGCCTGATGCGCGTTCGCGGGTCGTGCCGTCATGCGTCTCACGTGTCCCTCCCCGCCACATCCGGCCGGTCCGTCGGGCTTTCGAGGGAAACGTAGCAGCGCCTTCCCGGAGTGGGAAGAAGTTGCGCGGGAATCCACCCCAACTTTCTCCACACCCAGGACAAAGCTGGGGCGAGGGCGGTCGGGGCAGGCGAGGGGGAGCGATCAGGGAAGTGCGCCGGGAGCGGTCAGGGACAGCGGATGACCTGCCCGGCGTACGAGAGGTTCCCACCGAAGCCGAAGAGCAGGACCGGCGCTCCGGCGGCGACCTCACCGCGCTCGACGAGCTTGGAGAGTGCCATCGGGATGGAGGCCGCGGAGGTGTTGCCGGAGTCGACCACGTCGCGCGCGATGACCGCGTTGACCGCGCCGATCTTCCGGGCCACCGGCTCGATGATCCGCAGATTGGCCTGGTGCAGGACGACGGCGGCCAGCTCCTCCGGGGCGACCCCCGCCCTCTCGCAGACCTGCCGGGCGATGGGGGGCAGCTGGGTGGTGGCCCAGCGGTAGACGGACTGCCCCTCCTGCGCGAAGCGCGGCGGCGTCCCCTCGATCCGTACGGCGTTGCCCATCTCCGGCACCGACCCCCACAACACCGGCCCGATCCCGGGGCCGCCGGGCGTGTCGGGGGCGGACGCGTCGGCGGTCACGACGGCGGCGCCCGCGCCGTCACCGAGCAGGACACAGGTGGAGCGGTCGGTCCAGTCCGCGATGTCAGCCATCTTGTCGGCGCCGATGACCAGCGCGCGGGTCGCCGCCCCGGCCCGGATGGTGTGGTCCGCCATGGCCAGGGCGTGGGTGAAGCCCGCGCAGACGACGTTGATGTCCAGCACGGCCGGTGACCCCATGGAGAGCCGGGCCGCGACCCGGGCCGCCATGTTCGGGGAGCGGTCGATCGCGGTGGAGGTGGCCACCAGGACCAGATCGATGTCGCAGGGCTGGAGGCCCGCCGAGGCCAGCGCCTTGGCTGCGGCATGCGCGGCCAGCTCGTCGACCGGCTCGTCGGGGCCGCCCACGTGCCGGGTCTTGATCCCTACCCGGCTCGTGATCCACTCGTCGCTCGTGTCGACCATGGCCGCCAGGTCGTCGTTGGTGAGCACCTTGGCGGGCTGGTAGTGGCCGAGCGCCACGACACGTGAGCCGGTCATACGGGTTCCCCTCGTTACGTAGGGCAGGAATCACCCAGTCTTGGTGGCTACCGCCCGGTACGGGGGCACGTGATCCCACAGGAATCCAGCCCGCGCGTTGGAGCATTGGCAACAGGCCCGCGCCCGTGGTGGGGCGCTTTCCCCCGTTACGGGAGAGGCGTGCCCCGGCCAGGGAGAGGTTCGCGTTCCGGCCACGGCGGGATTCCGGCCCGGTGCTGCGACAGGGTGGTGCGGGTGCAGGACAATGGCGGGGCCTGGCTTCGGCTCCACCCACGGCCGAAGCTCCGAGCACCGCATGGTCACCGACAGAATCGGATGCAGCCTCATGGGACGGGTCACCGAGCGCCGCCGCACCCTCCGTATCCGGGAGGGTGTCGTCTCCTCCCGCCCCGACACGCTCGTGGCGGAGGAGCCCCTGGAGATCCGGCTCAACGGGAAGCCGCTGGCCATCACCATGCGCACGCCCGGTGACGACTTCGCACTGGCCGCCGGTTTCCTGGTCAGCGAGGGCGTGATCGCCGACGGGGACGAGGTGCAGTCGATCGTCTACTGCGCCGGGGCGACCGCCGACGGGGTGAACACGTACAACGTGGTGGACGTGAAGCTGGCCCCCGGTGTCGTCGTGCCCGACATCACGCTGGAGCGGAACGTCTACACCACCTCCTCCTGCGGCCTGTGCGGCAAGGCCAGCCTGGACGCGGTCCGGACGAGCACCCGCCATCCGGTCGGTGACACCCCCCCGGTCCGCCTCACCCCCGAGCTGCTCGCCGCCCTACCGGACCGGCTGCGGACCGCGCAGAAGGTGTTCGACCGGACCGGGGGGCTGCACGCGGCGGCGCTCTTCTCCGAGACGGGCGAGCTGCTGGACGTACGGGAGGACGTGGGGCGTCACAACGCGGTCGACAAGCTGGTGGGGCGGGCCCTGACGGACGGACGGCTGCCGCTGTCGCGGGCGCTCCTGCTGGTCTCGGGGCGGGCCTCGTTCGAGCTGGCCCAGAAGGCGGTGATGGCCGGGATCCCGGTGCTCGCGGCGGTCTCGGCGCCGTCCTCGCTGGCCGTGGACCTGGCGGCGGAGAGCGGGCTGACGCTGGTGGGGTTCCTGCGGGGCGGGTCGATGAACGTGTACGCGGGTGAGCACCGGATCGCGCTGGAGGCGGAGGTCGGGCGGGGCTGAGGGCCCCCCGCCCCGGACTCCGCCTCCGGCGCCTCGGACTCGGGGACGCCCGCCTCTCAGCGGGCCGCGGTCGGTGCGGGCTCCCGGTGTGAAGGCCGCTCCGGGTCGCGCGAGCGGCGTTTGGCGATGACCGCGCAGACCATGAGCTGCATCTGGTGGAAGAGCATCAGCGGCAGTACGGCGAGGCTCGCGTGCGCCCCGAAGAGCACGCTCGCCATCGGCAGCCCCGCCGCCAGGCTCTTCTTCGACCCGGCGAACTGGATGGCGATCCGGTCCCCCCGGTCGAAGCCGAGCCGCCGTGCTCCGTACCAGGTCAGGGCGAGCATCACGGCGAGCAGGACCGCCTCGGCCGCGAGCAGGGCGCCGAGCCGGGCGGGGGTGATCCGGCTCCAGATGCCGGCGGCCGTGCCCTCGCTGAACGCGGTGTAGACGACCAGCAGGATCGAGCCACGGTCCACCAGCCCCAGCACCTTCTTGTGCCGGGCCAGGAAACCGCCGACGCAACGGCGCAGGAACTGCCCCGCGAGGAACGGCACGAGCAGCTGGACCGCGATCCTCAGCAGCGAGTCCGCCGAGAACCCGCCCCCCGTGGAGCCGAGGAGGAGCGCGGCGAGCAACGGGGTGAGGAAGATCCCGGTGAGGCTGGAGAAGGACCCGGCGCAGATCGCGGCGGGCACATTGCCCCGGGCGATCGAGGTGAAGGCGATCGAGGACTGGATCGTCGACGGTACGAGACAGAGGAAGAGGAAGCCCGCCTGGAGTTCGGGCGTCAGGACGTACGGCACCAGTCCCCTGCTCGCCAGCCCAAGCACCGGGAAGACCAGGAACGTGCAGGCCAGGACGGTGAGGTGGAGCCGCCAGTGCTTCAGCCCGTCGAGCACCTCGGCCGTGGAGAGCCGGGCCCCGTAGAGGAAGAAGAGCAGGGCGACCGCCCCCGTGGACGCCCCGCCCGCCACCTCGGCCGCGGTGCCGCGCGCGGGCAGCAGGGCGGCGAGGACGACCGTGCCGACCAGCGCCAGGATGTACACGTCGACCGGCAGCCAGGACGGCGGGGCAAGGGTGCGGCGGCGGCTCATGGGCTCCGGTTGCCTCTCTGCGACGCGTGGGCGGCTCGGGCCTCTTCGGCCCTGTCGGCTGCTGCGGCCTCTCGCGGACCATCGGCTGCTGCGGCCCCCTGGCGCGGTCCATCGGCTGCTGCGGCCTCTCGGGCTCGTCGGCGGCTGGGGGCCACCTGTTGCGCCCACCATCCTGCCCCGCACCGGGCGATCGGGAATCCCTCACACTGCTCTGACTGCCATCACGTAACGCGATAAGCAGGGTGGACGCCGTTAGCGTGGGGCCGTGGACACCTCGTACGACCCCACCCAGCTCCGTACCTTCCTCGCCGTCGCCCAGACCCTGAGCTTCACCCAGGCCGCCCGTCGGCTCGGGATCCGGCAGTCCACGGTCAGCCAGCATGTGCGGCGGCTGGAGGAGGCGGCCGGGCGGCAGCTCTTCGCCCGGGACACCCACCGGGTCGATCTGACCGAGGACGGCGAGGCCATGCTCGGTTTCGCGCGGACGATCCTGCGGGCGCACGAGCGCGCCGCCGCCTTCTTCGCGGGCACCCGGCTGCGCGGCCGGCTCCGCTTCGGGGCCTCCGAGGACTTCGTGCTGACCCGGCTGCCGGAGATCCTGGAGTCCTTCCGCCGCGACCACCCGGAAGTCGAACTGGAACTCACCGTGGAGCTGTCCGGAACCCTGCACCGGCAGTTGGAGGCGGGGCGGCTGGACCTGGTGCTGGCCAAGCGGAGGACCGGGGACAGCCATGGCGAGCTGGTGTGGCAGGACGCGCTGGACTGGATCGGCGCCCCGCACCTGCGGATCGACCCGGAACGGCCGGTGCCGCTCATCGTCTTCCCGCCGCCCGGCATCACCCGCGCCCGTGCCCTGGAGGTGCTGGAGGAGCACGGACGGTCCTGGCGGATCGCCTGCACGAGCACGAGCCTGAGCGCCCTGGTGGCGGCGGCACGGGCGGGACTCGGCGTGATGGTGCACTCGCGGGGACTGATCCCGCCGGGGCTCGCACCGGTTCCGGGCCGGGCGGGGCTGCCGGAGCCCGGCGGCGTGGACTTCGTCCTGCTCCACGGGGACCGGCGGGGCGCGGCCCAGGAGGCGGCGGACGCACTGGCCGGGGCGATCCTGGCGGGCGGGGACCGGCTGCACCGGGGGCTCGGCGGCCGGGAGTGACATCCGGGGCCGGGCCGGGTGGATCCGGTGGAGGTGCGAGGTCCTCGGGGCCCGGCCCGGTCGGGGCACGGGGCCTCGGGGCCCGGTCCGATCGAGTCGGAGGGGCCCCGGGGCCGGATCCCGTCGAGATGGGCGGGCGGTCCCGGGGGTGGATCGGGCAGGGAGTGCCGCCGGTCGTCGGATTCGGTGGAGATTTGGCCGCGAGCCGCTTACTCCGCCGTCAGAAGCGCGCCCGAGCCCTGCCCATCTGGCCGGATTTCGACGGTTGACCTCTGCGAATGCCACGTTTTACGCGGAGTTCGGCCACTCCCGCGGGGCCCCCGCTTGGGGTAGCGTCGCGGCGCTGTGCGGAGCGCCCGGAGGAGCAGGCCATTGCGTGAATTCACTGTCCCACCCCTGGCCGCGGCGCCTCTGGCAGGGGGTCTGGCCGATACGGTCTTCGACCACGCGGAGGACGATCCGCAGCGGGTCGCGTTCGGCCGCAAGGGCGCGGGCGGACGGTGGCGGGACGTGACGTCCCAGACGTTCCGCGACGAGGTGCTGGCCCTGGCCAAGGGGCTGATCGCCCAGGGGGTCCGGTTCGGCGACCGGGTCGCGCTCATGTCCCGTACCCGCTACGAGTGGACGCTGTTCGACTTCGCGCTCTGGTCGGTGGGCGCCCAGTCGGTGCCCGTCTACCCGACCTCCTCCGCCGAGCAGGTCTTCTGGATGCTGCACGACGCCGACGTGGTGGCGGTGATGGTCGAGCACGAGGACCACGCGATGACCGTGGGCTCGGTGATCGACCGGCTGCCGCGTCTGAAGCGGCTGTGGCAGCTGGACGCGGGCGCGGTGGACGAGCTGTCCGGCGCGGGCGCGACGGTCGACGACGAGGTGGTGCACCGGCACCGGCGGGCGGTGACGCCCGAGTCCGTGGCGACGGTGATCTACACCTCGGGCACGACGGGCCGCCCCAAGGGGTGCGTGATCACGCATGCGGGCTTGATGTTCGAGAGTGACACGATGGTCGCCCGCTGGGAGCCGGTGTTCCACTCCCGGCCCGGTGACGAGGCGGCCACGCTCCTCTTCCTCCCGCTGGCGCATGTCTTCGGCCGGATGGTGGAGGTCGCGGCGGTACGCGGCCGGGTCCGGCTCGGCCACCAGCCGGAGCTGTCGGCGAACGCGCTGATGCCGGACCTGATGACGTTCCGGCCCACCTTCGTCCTGGCGGTGCCGTACATCTTCGAGAAGATCTTCAACGGTGCCCGGCGCACGGCCGAGGCGGAGGGCAGGGCAGGGCCGTTCGACAAGGCCGTGGACATCGCGGTGAAGTACGCGGAGGCGCTGGAGCTGAAGGCGTTCGGCCTCGGTCCCGGCCCGTCCGCGGGGCTGCGGGTGCAGCACCAGTTCTTCGACAAGGTCGTGTACAAGAAGGTCCGCGACGCGATGGGCGGCCGGGTGCGGCACGCGATGTCGGGCGGATCGGGCATGAACCGCCGGCTCGGCCTGTTCTTCGCGGGCGCCGGGGTGGCCGTCTTCGAGGGGTACGGGCTGACCGAGTCGACCGCCGCCGCCACCGCCAATCCGCCCGAGCGCACCCGCTACGGCACGGTCGGGCAGCCCGTCCCCGGCACCTCGGTGCACATCGCGGACGACGGGGAGGTGTGGCTGCACGGCCCGAACATCTTCTCCGGCTACCTGAACAATCCGACGGCGACCCGGGCCACGCTCCAGGACGGCTGGCTGGCCACCGGGGACCTGGGTTCCCTGGACGAGGACGGCTATCTCACGATCACCGGGCGGAAGAAGGAGATCCTGGTGACGTCCGGCGGCAAGAGCGTGTCCCCGGCCGGCCTGGAGGAGCGCGTACGGGCCCACCCCCTGATCGCCCAGTGCATCGTCGTCGGCAACGACCGCCCGTACATCGCGGCCCTCGTCACCCTCGACCAGGAGTCCGTGGACCACTGGCTCGCCATGCAGGGCCGCGGCGCGCTGCCGCCCGCCGACCTGGTGCGCGACCCGGACCTGGAGATGGAGGTCCGCCGGGCGGTGGTGGCCGCCAACACGACGGTGTCGCAGGCCGAGTCCATCCGTACGTTCCGGATCCTGGCCCACCCGTTCACCGAGGAGCTGGGGCTGCTGACCCCCTCGCTGAAGCTGAAGCGCAAGGCGATCGAGACGGCGTACGCGGTCGAGGTGGACGCGCTCTACCACTGACCGCCGGGTCGACGCGCTCCACCACGGACGGTGCCCGCCACCAGCGATGCCCGGTCATTCCGGATCATGGAAGGGGAATGCCTCGGCGCACCCGCTCGTTGTCGTACGGAGTACGACAACCGACGACGTTAGGATCGACCGCTCGTGAGCCAGGTCCCTTCCCTCACCCTCAACAACGGCCTCGACATGCCGCAGCTCGGTTTCGGCGTCTGGCAGGTGCCGGACGACGAGGCGGCGAAGGCGGTCGCGAAGGCCATCGAGTCCGGGTACCGGTCCATCGACACCGCCGCCGTCTACGAGAACGAGACGGGCACCGGCAAGGCCGTCGCCGCCTCCGGTGTCGCCCGTGACGAGCTGTTCATCACCACGAAGCTGTGGAACAGCGATCAGGGCTACGACAGCACGCTGCGCGCCTTCGACGCCTCGCTCGACAAGCTCGGCCTGGACTACGTCGACCTGTATCTGATCCACTGGCCGGTCCCGGCCAAGGACGCCTACACCGACACCTACCGCGCGTTCGAGAAGATCTACGCCGACGGTCGCGCCAAGGCCATCGGTGTGTCGAACTTCCCGCCCGAGCACCTGAGGCGGCTGCTGGACGAGACCTCCGTGGTCCCCGCCCTCAACCAGATCGAGCTGCACCCGCAGTTCCAGCAGGCCGAGGCGCGCGCCTTCCACGCCGAGCACTCCATCGCCACCGAGGCCTGGTCGCCGCTGGGCCAGGGCAAGGGCCTCCTGGAGGTGCCGACGGTCGTCGCCATCGCCCGGAAGCACGGCCGGACGCCGGCCCAGGTCGTCCTGCGCTGGCATCTGCAGACCGGCAACATCGTGATCCCGAAGTCCGTGACCCCGTCGCGGATCGAGGAGAACATCGACGTGTTCGGATTCGAGCTGGACGCCGACGACCTCGCCGCCTTCGCGGCGCTGGACGAGGGCAAGCGCCTCGGCCCGGACCCGGCGGAGTTCAACCTCGACGCCTGAGCACCAGGCACCCCCGGCGCTCCCACCCTCGCGGTGGTGGGGGCGCCGTCGCCGGTCCACAGCCCCACGTCCTCGGAGTGAGCAGAGCATGAGCAGTGATCCGGCGCCCGTCGTCGAGGCGGGCACGTACCGCCTGCGCAATGTCGGCAGCGGCCTGGTGCTGGAGGTGTACGGCGCGGCCAAGGGCAGCGGTGCCCGGGTGCAGCAGGGCCGGGAGGAGGACGGGACCGCGGCCCACCAGCGGTGGCGGCTCTCCCCGGTCCACGAGGGCGCGTCCCTCTACCACCTGGTCAACGCGCACAGCGGCAAGCGGCTGGACGTCGCGAACGCCGACACGGCGAACGGTGTCCGCATCCAGCAGTGGAAGGCCAACAACTTCGGCGCCCAGGAGTGGCTGATCGAGCAGCATCCCCAGGCTCCGGGGACGGTGACGCTGGTGAGCTTCATCAGCGGGCTCGTCATGGAGGTCGCGGACGGTTCGTCCGAGGAGGGCGGGACGATCCAGCAGTGGGAGGACACCGACTCCCCCTTCCAGTGGTGGCGGCTGGAGCCGGTGCCGACGCCCTGACGGAGGCCTGGGCCGGGTCGTCCCTCAGTCCTCCCGGCGGCCGAGGTGGACCGTACGGGCGGTGAGCAGGTAGACGTCCGGCCGCTGGTGGACACCGGCCGGGTCCTCCGGGTCCAGCAGCCGTTCCAGGACGGCACGGTCCTCGGGGTCGAGGAGTTCACCGAAGACCTCGTACTCCCGGCTCAGCTTGGTGATCACATGCTCGCGGGCGGGCGCGGAGAGCGGGGCCGGGAGGTCCAGCAGGAAGCTGCGGGTGCCCTGCGGGGTCAGCCCGACCGCCTCGATCAGGGCCCTCCAGTCCTCCGTCTCCCGCCTGCTGTCCGGGAGTTCGGTCCGCATCCGGTCGAACCGGGCGGCGGAGGCCACGTCCAGCCGGGCCTCCAGGCCGGGCCGCCCGATGCCGATGTCCCGGGGCAGCCGCCGGGTGGGCAGTCCGCCCTCCAGGAGAGCCACAGTCCCGCCGGGGCGCAGGAGTTCGGCGAACTGGGCGAGGGCGGCGCGCTGGTCGCCCATGTGGTGCAGGGAGTTACCGGCCCAGACGAGGTCGGCCGCGCCCAACCGGTCGGCGTCCTGCGGGAGTTCGGCCTTCATCGTACGGACCCGGTCGCTGATGCCGAGCCGCCGGGCGCGGTCCTCGGTCCGCTCCAGCAGGGCGGGCGCGGGGTCCACGGCGACGACCTCGGCCTCGGGGAAGACCTCGGCCAGCAGACAGGTGACGACACCGGGGCCGCTGCCGATGTCCAGCACCCGGCGCACCCGGGGCGCGGTCGGCAGAGCGGCGATCCAGCGGGCGGCCTCCTCGTACGGGCCGCTGTTCAGCTCGGCCTCCTGCTCCAGCATCGGCCCCATGACGCCCCAGTCGAACTCCGTACCGGCGCCTGCGGCGCTCGATCCGTGCGGGTGAGCGTGGGAGTGGCTGGGGCCGTGGCTGTGGGAACGGGTTCGGGCGTGCGGGTCCTGGTGGCCGTCTCCGGCGTGGCTGCTGCTCATGGCGCCACCTTCGCCGGAGGTCAGCGTCCGGGCAAGTTCTGTTGCCGCTCCGGCAAGTCGCCGCGGTGCTCCTGCGGGCTCAGTCCCCCCGGGCGCCCTCCGAGCGCCGCCCCGAACGCGAACGGGGCGCCGTAGCCGACCTTCCCGTCCGCACGAGGTCCCGCACAGCGTCCCGGGCGACGCCGCGCACGACGTCGCGCACCGCTGAACTGGAGCGGAGCCCTTCGACCCCTACGGGTCGGAGGATACATCGGCGGTACAGCGCGGAAACATTGCTCCAACAGAAGAGTGGCCGACATATTGCTAGGGCGGGCCGGTGGCCATAACTTGCCATTATGGAGCTGGAGTTGCGCCATCTGAGAACCGTCCGAGCCATCGCCGACACCGGCAGCCTGACCAAGGCCGCCGCCACACTGGGCCTCGCCCAGCCCGCTCTCAGCGCCCAGCTGCGGAGGATCGAGAAGGCCCTCGGCGGCGCGCTCTTCGAGCGTGACCACACGGGCGCGCGCGCCACGCCGCTCGGTGAACTGGTGCTGGAGCGGGCCCGGGTGGTGCTGCCCGCGGTGAGCGAACTCCAGGCGGAGGCGGTGCGGTTCGCCAATGCCACCGGGCCGCTGGAGCGCTTCCGGCTCGGCGGGACCCACGGCCCGCTGCTCGGCGGCCTGGTCGACCGGATCGCCACCGCGAACCCGGCCGCGCCGGTCTCGACGTACACCTCGTGGTCGGTGGACGAGATCGCCGCCCTGACCATCGACGGGCGCCTCGACTTCGCGCTGATCGGCACGTGCGGCGAGAGCCCGCCGCCCCTGGCCGAACGGCTGGTCTGGGAGGTGGTGGGGGTGGACCCGGTCTTCGTGATGCTGCCGGACGACCACCCGCTGGCCGGGGAGAAGGAGCTGGAACTCGCCGCGCTGGCGGACCAGTGCTGGGCGGACGTTCCCGGGGACGGCTGTTTCGCCGACTGTTTCGCCACGGCCTGCGCCCGGGCGGGCTTCACCCCGGTATCGGTCTACGAGACGGACACCTCCTCCGTCGTCCATCTGGTGCAGGTCGGGCGGGCGATCGGGCTCTGCCGGGCCACCTTCCCGCCGGTCCCCGGCCTCGTGACCCGGCCGCTCGCCGGTGCGCCGCTCAGCTGGCGCCATCTGCTGGGCTGGCACCCGCACTCCCCCGCCGCGGACGCCGCCGCGGCCGCGGTGGCGGGGCAGACCAGGACGGCGTACGCGGAAGCCGTGTCACGCAGCCCCGGCTACGCGCAGTGGCTGGGGGAGAACCCGCGCTTCGGGCTGGTCAGCTGAGGGCCGGGACGCGGGGTACGCGCAGCCGGAGCCGCACCCGTACGCGTGCGCGTCGCGGCTCCGACGTGCGGGTCACTTCGCGCCGTGGGCCGGCGCGGCGGCCTCCACCCGCGTGGCCAGCTCCAGGTCCTTCTCCGTGACCGCGCCGCCCGCGTCGTGCGTATGGACGGAGAGAGCCACGGTGTTGTAGCCGAGCGTCAGATCGGAGTGGTGGTTCAGTTCCTCCTGGATCCCCGCGATGTGCATGGTCAGCGCGGCGGCGGCGACGTGCGAGGGCAGCCGGTAGGACCGGGTGATCCGGTGGCCCTCCCGCGCCCAGCCGGGCAGCGCCTCCAGCCGGTGTTCGATCTCGGTCCTCGACAGCGGTTCGGCGGACATGGAGCGGCTCCCACGAGTCTCGGATGTCGGTGTACGACCGGTCGTCCGACGTTACGGTCTTCTCATGACCACTGTCTCCCCCGACACGGGCGTGGGGCCACTGCTGCGCGGCTGGCGGGAGCTGCGGCGGATCAGCCAGCTGGATCTGGCGCTGCGCGCGGACTCCTCGGCCCGCCACATCTCCTTCATCGAGACGGGCCGCTCCCGCCCGAGCGAGGAGATGATCCTGCGGCTGGCCGAGCACCTGGACATCCCCGTACGGGAACGCAACGCCCTCCTGGTGGTCGCCGGATACGCGCCCCGCTATCCGCAGACCCCGCTCGACAACCCCGCGATGGCATCGGTGAGGGACGGGCTGGAGCGGCTGCTCGCGGGGTACGAGCCGTATCCGGCGCTCGTCGTCGACGGCACGTACGACGTGGTGGCGGCCAACCGGGGCATCGCGCTGCTCATGGAAGGAATCGCCGAGGAGCTGCTCGTCCCGCCGCTCAACGCCATGCGGATCACCCTCCACCCGGCGGGGCTCGCGCCGCGCATCCTGAATCTGCCGGAGTGGCGGGCGGATCTGCTGGCGCAGATGGAACGGCAGATCGCGCTCGTACGGTCGCCCGAACTGCGCATGCTGTACGAGGAGGTGTCCGCCTACCCGGTGCAGGACCGGGGAGCCGGAGATGGGGGCAAGGGCGGCGTGGGGACCGGGATCGAGGAGCGGGGCCGGGGGCGTACGCCGTCGTTCGCCCTGCCCCTGGTGATCGGGCACGAGGGCCGGGTGCTGTCGTTCATCGCCTCGATCGCCACGTTCAACACGCCCATGGACGTGACCGTGGCGGAGCTGGCCATCGAGACGTTCCTGCCCGCCGACCGGGAGACCGCGGCCTATCTGCGCGAGCGGCTCCCGTAAGGGCTGTCCCGCACTCCCTGGTGGATCAGCGCGCGGCATCAGATGCGGTGCATCGCACGGCGGAGAGACGTCCGCATACAGGACGTATTCGGGCATTCCGCCCCTGCGGTGAGGCGCCGTGGCTGTCTTCGGGCGCCCGCCAGGGATTGCGGGACAGTAGCCGTGGGCGTCGGCCGTAGGCCCCTGCCGTGGCCGTCACGGCAGGGGCCTACGGGGTCGAGCAGAAGTGCACGGGGTCAGACGCGGGCCCCGTTGTCCACCGGTTCGCGTCGGGGTGTGCGGGCGCGCCCCGACCGGGAGGACTTCCCCGGCGTGGGCGGCGGTGCGCTGGTGGTGCGCTCCAGGACGAGCGCGACCGGTACGGCGGTGAAGACCGACGACCAGGAACCCACCACGACCCCGATGAGCAGGGCGAGCGCGAAGTCCGTCAGCGTGTCGCCGCCCAGCACCGCGAGGGCGATCAGGATGAAGAGCGCGCCCATCCCGGTGTTGACCGTACGCGGAACGGTCTGGAGGACCGCCCTGCGCGCAACCGTGGCCAGGGGTGTCTTGCGGTTGCGCCCCCACAGCTCCCGCACCCGGTCGAAGACCACCACCGAGTCGTTGACCGAGTAGCCGATGACGGTGAGCAGGGCGGCCAGGAAGACACCGTCCACGGGCCGCCCCAGCCAGGCGAAGGCCCCCACCAGGATGATCACGTCCTGCACCATCCCGGCCACCGACCCCACGGCGAACGTCCAGCGGAACCGGACCGCCAGATAGGCCAGCTGCACGAGCACGGCGACGCCCAGGGCGATCAACGCGTTGCGCCGCAGCTCGTCACCGAGGCTCGGGCCGATCAGCTCGTCCCGGATCTTCGTCGTCTCACCGCCCTCGGTGGCCAGCGCCTCCCGCAGGGCGTGCTCGCCGTCGTTGTCGAGCTTTCCGCTGCGTACGGAGATGTCGCCGTCGCCCGCCGTGGTGATCTCGGCGTCCCCGAAGCCCGCGGCGGCGAGCGTGGAACGGGCCGTCTCGACGTCGACCGGCCGGCTGGTGGAGTACTCCACCAGCCGGCCCCCGGTGAACTCGACCCCCAGGTCGATCCCGCGCACCACGATCCCCGCCACCGCGACGGCGACCAGGGCGGTGGAGACGACGAGCCAGCGGACCGGCCTGCGGAAGAGCTGCGGATCCTTGCGGGTGAGCCAGGTCCGTACGCTGCCGGGGCTCGCGACGCCGTTGACGCCCCGGTAGTCGCTGACGAAACGGGAGCCCGCCGCGATCTCGGTGAGCGCGCGGGCGATGACCAGCGCGGAGAACATCGAGGCGAGCACACCGATGGCGAGGGTGACACCGAAGCCCTTGACCGGGCCCGAGCCCAGGAAGAACAGCAGCCCTGCGGCGAGGAGCGTGGTGATGTTCGAGTCGGCCACGGCGCTGAACGCCTTCTGGAAGCCGGTGGTCAGCGCAGAGCGCAGAGAACGTGTCGGCTGGGCCTGACACTCCTCTCTGGCCCGTTCGAAGACCAGGACGTTCGCGTCGACCGCCATCCCGATGGCCAGGACGAACCCGGCGAGGCCGGGGAGCGTGAGTGTGACGCCGAGGCCGACGAGTGCGGCGTACGAGATCACTCCGTACGCGGCGAGGGCGACGGCGGCCAGGGCGCCGAAGAGGCGGTAGACGAAGATGATGAAGAGCGCGGTGGCGGCGGCGCCGATGAGCGCCGCCTGGGTGCTGGCGTCGATGGCCTGGGCGCCGAGCGTCGGGCCGACCGTCCGCTGTTCGATGATCTCGACGGGCACGGGCAGGGCGCCGCCCTTGATCAGCAGGGCCAGGTCACGGGCCTCCTTGGCGCTGAAGGAGCCGGTGATCTGGGTGCCGCCGGACGGCAGTCCGGCCTGGCAGCCGACCGAGGGGTCGACCTGGGGCGAGGAGATGACCTTCTCGTCGAGGACGATCGCGACGCGTCGGCGCTCGTCCCCGGCGGGGTGGCAGGCGGCCTCACCGGTCAGCTTCGTCCAGTCCTTGCCCGCGTCCTTGTGGAAGTCGAGCTTCACCGTCCAGCCCGCCGCCTGCTGCGCCTCGAAGTAGGCGGTGGCGTCCTTGACGCCCGCGCCGGAGAGCCGGGAGGGGCCGAGGTCGAGCTGTGCGCCCTGTTCGTCGGGGAGGGTCAGCCGCTTCTCCCCGGTCTCGGGCTTGGCGGCGGGGTCGGTGCCGGGGGGCGCGGCGCCGAGGACCGCGTGGAAGCTGAGCTGGGCGGTGCGGCCGATGACCGCGGCGGCCTGGCGCGGGTCCTGGACGTCGGGCAGTTCGACGATGATGCGGTCCTCGCCGGAGCGGGTGAGGACGGGTTCGGCGACCCCGAGGGAGTCGATGCGCTGGCGCAGGACCTCCAGGGTTCGGTCCGTGGTCTCCCGGTCCGCCTGGACGGTGGCGGAGTCCTTGGCCTGGAGCACCATACGGGTGCCGCCCTGGAGATCCAGGCCGAGTCTGGGTGACATGGTCAGCGAGATGAAGACGGCGACGAGCAGCACGGCGGCAGCCAGGACCGCTCGCACCGTGGTGGCGCGAGTCATGGAGATCCTCCGGTGGGGCGTCGGCCGCCCTCACCTCAGCGAGGACGCGACGCCGGATCGGCAGAACAGCGGGACGGGTGGCCGGTACCGGCCGAACAGCTGGACCGGTGACCGGTCGGGGAACCGGCGGTCGTGCTGTCCGGAGGACCCCGCACACCGGGCTGGGCGCCCCGGCGGCCGGAGGGTGTGGCGGAGGCGGCCACCGTGGACCGCGTCGTACGGCCGTACGGCAGGATCGGGCCGGCCGGGGAGGGCAGGAGCCCTTCGTACGAGGGTGGCGGCGCGTGGCCCGTGAGGTGGGCGCGGCCGATCCCGGCCCGGGGGTCCCGTGTGGTCGGCTCGCCGGCGGCCAGTGACCGCTCATGGAGGGTCTGGGCCTGAGGATGGTGCTTCTGGGACTGAGGCTGCGGGTGCTTCGGGGTCTGGGGCCGGGCGGGGCCGGTCCGGACGGTGGGGTGCTGGTGGCCGCGGGCGTTGCGGCCCCCGGGGCCGGGGACGCTCGGGGCCGTCCGCGTACGCCGGAGATCGTGGTGCGGGCCACCGGGGTGGGCGGTGCGGTCGGTCCGCGGGGCGGGCGCCGGGACACTCGGTGTGTACGCGACCGCCGACGCGAGGCTGCCCAGGGCGCCGACGGGCAGCGCGGCCCCGGCAGCGGGGGCGCCGCCGACCAGGGTGAGCACGGCGAGGACCAGCGCGGCCAGCACCCGTCGGGTCGCCTGCACCGGGCCCGGCGGCACCGGGAGCGCGTTCCCCCGGGGCGTCCCCGGGTGCGGGGTCACCTCGCCGGGCCGGGCAGGAGGGCGGCGGGCGTCGCCCCGTGGCGGAGCACGGAGCTAAGGATCTGTCCGGCGCCCCGGACGACGGTGGTGGACGGGTCGTCCGCCAGCCGCACCGGCGTGCCCAGGCACCGGGCGATCCGGTCGGTGACCTCGGGGCGCAGCGCCCCGCCGCCGGCGAGCACCGGGCCCTTGCGCAGGGCACCACGGATCGCGCCGTGCCGGTCCTGGCGCCACATGGACTGCACCATGTCCAGGACCGTACCGACCAGGGTGGCGGGCAGCGTCGCCGGGTCCAGGTCGCTGAGCCCGGTCTCGGCCTGCCGGGCGTCCGCCATCCTGCCGCCGACGAGGAGCGTCACCTCGGTCAGCTCGGCGCCCATGTCGACGACGAGCAGCGGACCGGCGTCGCGCGGCCCGGCGTACGCGGCGGCGGCCCGGGCGCTGCTGAGGACCAGGACGCGGGTGGGCCCGAGCCCGGCGAGCAGTTCGCGCGCGGCGTCGCGGTGGACGGCTCCGGCGAGGACGGGGTGGCTGAGGACGATCACGCTGTCCGTCCGGTCGGGCCCCAGGGCGGCGTCCGCGAGTCGGCCGAGGAGCCGCCCGCACGAGTCGGGGTCGACGATGCGTCCGCGGCGGACCGGCCGCTCTCCGTCCCCGTCGGGGCCGCTGCCGAGGAGCGGGTCCGCGACCAGGCCGTGGCCGGGCACCCAGGCACGGGTGCGGGAGCTGCCGAGGTCCAGGGCGAGTCCCCGGGCCGCCACGGTCCTGCCGCCGAGCCGGCGGTGTCCGTGGCACACCCGGGGCGCCCCGGGCTCACGCCCGGCCCCGGACCTCCCGACCGCGCTCCCGTCACGAAGCGGTCCGGAACGTCCTCCGAACGGCCGGGGCCTCTCATCGAGGGGCCCGGCATCCCCGAGCGGCCCAGGATCGGGCCCGGGTCCGAGCCCATGTCCGGCCCCGGGTCGCTCACCGCTCGGCCCAGGACCGCCGAGCGGCCTGCGATCCCCGAGCGGTCCGGCCTCCTCGGCGAACCGGCCGGGTGCGGCGCCGAGCGGGCCGCGCGCCTCGCCGGGCCACCCCGGCCGGGGGACGGCACGGCCGCGTCGCTGTCCGTCGTACGGAGAACGCATCGCCCCTCACCCCCGGCCGGCCGTCCCCAGCCGCCCACGCACCCATCGGCCCGCTGACAGCGAGGCACGACCAAGCCCTCACTATGCAATACCGGGTGAGGGAAAGCCACTTCCTCCCCGGTGCGCAGGCACTCCCGGCCTGCTCAGACGTCGACGCCGCCCTCCATGGACCCGACCACCTCCCTGACCTGCGTAGTCGGCACGGCCCGCACCGGCAGGGCCCGCACGACCTCCGCGCCCCCGGCGCCCCGCCCGGCCCCGGCCCCGGTCTCGGCCACCACGCCGTCGGCCCCGGCCGACGCCTCGGCCACGGCGTCCTCGGCCGCCTCCACAGCAACCTCCGCCACCGCAACGGCCCCCGCCCTCTCGCCGGTCTCCCCGGGCGCCACCGTCTCCGTGACCGCCGCGCCCTCCTCCGCCAGGAAGTCCGCCAGCAGCTCCGCGAACTCCTCCGGCCCCGCGATCCGGATGCCCAGCTCCGCCGCCTTGTTCCGCTTCGACCCGGCCTTCTCCCCCGCGACCAGCAGACTGGTGCGCGCGGAGACACTGGAGGACGCCTTCCCGCCTGCCCGCTCGATCAGCTCGTTCATCTGATTGCGCGACAGCTTCTCCAGTGCCCCGGTCATGGCCCCCGTGACCACCACCTTCATCCCCGCCAACGGCAGCTCCGCACCGGCCCCCGCGCCCTGCTGCTCCTCCGTGCCGGGCTCCGGCGGCGGGGTGGCCCCCGGCTCCGACATCGTCACCCCGGCCCGGACGAGCTTCTCGATCAGCGGGGCCAGCTCCGCCAGCTCCTCGACGACCGCAGCGGCCTTCTCCTTGCCGATGCCGTCCACTCTCTGGAGGGACTCGGCGTCGGCGGCGACGATGTGGTCCATGGTCGCGAAGTACCGTGCGATCCGGCGGGACATGGAGCGCCCCGTCCCCCGGACGCCAAGGGCGCAGAAGACCCGGGAGAGCGGGCGGGAGCGGGCGGACTCGATGGCGGCGAGGAGATTGTCGGTGGAGGTCTCCCCCATCCGGTCCAGGGCGAGGAGTTGCTCCCGCTCCAGGGTGAACAGGTCGGCGAAGTCCGTGACCAGGCCTGCCTCTACGAGCTGGACGACCCTGGTCGACCCCAGCCCCTCGATGTCCAGCTGGTCGCGGCCCGCCGCGTACGAGACGGAAGCGACGAGGCGGCAGTGGCGGCCCCGGGTACAGCGCCAGCGCTGCTCGCTCGTGTCGATCTCGGAGCCGCACTGCGGGCAGCTCTCCGGGAATTCGATCGGTGTCTCGTCCCCGGTGCGCAGATGGGCGACGGGGGCCTCGACGCGCGGGATAATGTCGCCCGCCTTGTAGACCATGACCTGGTCGCCCAGGCGCAGATCGCGGCGGGTGATGTCGGCCGGGTTGTGCAGGGTGGCGTACCCGACGGTCGATCCGTCGATCTCGACGGGCTCCAGGACCGCGCGCGGCGCGATGATGCCGGTGCGGCCCACGTTCCACTCGACGGAGAGGAGGCGGGTGATCTTCTCCACGGCGGGCAGCTTGTGGGCGATGGCCCAGCGCGGCGCCCGGGTGCCGGAACCGGCCTCGCGCTGGTCGGCCGCGAGGTCCGCCTTGATCACGACGCCGTCGATACCGAACGGCAGCGCGGCCCGGAGGGCGGCTATCTCCTCCACCCGCGCCCGCACCTCCTCCACGGTGGACACCCGGACCGGCGCCGCCTGCGTGGCCGCGGCCGTGTGCACGCCGAGCCCCGCGACGTACGCGAGGAGTTCGCTGTGGGGCAGCTCGGTGAGGGTCTCGGCGATCTCGCCCGAATCGGCGAGCGGCAGGGCGCCGTAGGCGAAGAACGTCGTCTCCACGCGGTAGGCCCGGTCCTTGGCGCGCAGGGTGCCCGCCGCCCCGTTGCGCGGGTTGGCGAAGGGGGCGCCGCCGTGCTCCGTACGGATCGCGTTGCCCTGCTCGAACTGCTCGTCGGTCATGAGGATCTCGCCGCGCACCTCCAGCGTGACCGGTGCGTCCAGCCGCTCGGGCAGGCCGACGACCGCGGCCGCCGCATGCGTGACGTCCTCGCCGGCCGTGCCGTCGCCCCGGGTGATCAACTGCTCCAGGCGGCCGGCCCGATAGCGGGCGGCGACCGCGAGGCCGTCGAGCTTCGGCTCCACGCTCCAGGCCGCGACCGGTCTGCCGATGCGCCGCTCCAGCGAGGCGGTCCAGCTCACGAACTGCTCGGCCGAGAACACGTTGTCCAGGGAGAGCATCGGCGCCGTGTGCGGAACGTCCCCGACAGCGGCCCCGCCCGCCACCTTCCCGGTCGGTGATGACTCGTGTATCTCACCAGGGTGCTCCGCCTCGTATGCGGCGATCCCCCGCGCCAGCCGGTCGTAGGCGTCGTCGTCGAGGGTGCTCTCGCCCGTGGCGTAGTACGCGGCGGCGGCCCGGGAGGCCTCTTCGACCGCGGCGGCATAGGCGGCGGCATCGGCGAGCACAGCGGCTGAGTTCGTCATGGTGACCATCCTGCCGCCCACCACTGACAACACCCCGGCAGCGCCTTCCCCCACCCCTTCCCGCGCCTCCCTGCCCAGCCGCGGAACGGTCGACTCCACCAACCACGCCAGGGAGCCGGCCGCTCACACCGCCGTCCCCCGCCCCGGAATCGGCTCGTCCGCGCGGGGGGTGCCCGGGGGCCCCTCCGATCGCACCGGCACCTGGGGCCCGGAGAGCTCCGTCAGCCAGCGGTCGAGCACCCGGTGCACCGCCTCCGCGCCCACCAGCCCTCCGCCCGGCATCGGGGGCACGCCCTCGGCGGTCTCGGCGGTCTCGGCGGTCTCGGCGGTCTCGGCGGTCTCGGCGGCCAGGATGTCGAGCGGGTCGGTCATCCCGCGCGGCCAGAGCAGGAAGGGCCGGGACTGCTCGCCGCCCAGGCCGCCGTGCGAGCCGATCTGCTCCTCGAAGGCGTGCACGGTGCCGGAGTCGGGGTCGTACATGGAGTTGACCATGATGTCGGCGACGTGCGGGAAGGTGTCGGTACGCCGCACGGCTGCCGCCGCGCCGGTGCCGAAGGCGGCGATCGGGCCCTCCCCGTCGGCCAGTGCGTCCACCGGGACCTCGGCGCCGCCCGGCCCCAGCACCACGGAGCCGTGTTCCTCGCTGCGTACGAGGAGGAAGCCGATCCCCGGGTGGTTGGCGAGGGTGGAGAGCAGGGCCGGGTTGCGGCGGTCGATCTCCTCGCGGGAGGCGCGCCCCTCGATGTCGGGGAAGGAGATCAGGCCGAGGTTGCCGGAGGCCAGCACGATCGGGTCGGAGCGCCTCGCCGGGTGCTCCGCCTCCGGTTCCTCCGCCTCGGGCGGCCGGTGCAGGGCGATCCGAACGGCGTCGCGCGCCTCGGAGGCGCTGTGGGTGCCCCGGGCCCGCCGCCGTACGGGCAGCCCGCAGCCCGCCCGTACGAGGTCCTTGAGCGTCAGCCCGTACCGTCCGGCGAAGGTCTCCCCGGGACTCTGCCCGTGGTCGGAGAGGAGCACGATCCGGTACGTACGCGGGGTGTGGTCCGCGATCTTGGCGATCAGCGCGAGCGAACGGTCGAGCCGCTGGAGGACCTTCTCGGCATCGCGGCTGTGCGGTCCGGAGTGGTGGGCGACCTCGTCGTAGGCGACCAGATCGGCGTAGACCGCGGTACGGCCCGCGAACATGTCCCCGATCACGGCGGCGACGACCACATCGCGCTCGACGACGGTGGCGAAGGCCCGGATGAAGGGGTAGAGGCCGCCGCGCTTGACCCGGGGGGCGACCTTGCGGGCGCGGGCCCCGGTCGACTGGCCGATCTCGCGGCCGACCTCGGCGGCGAAGGAGAGGGCGGTGCGGACGGCGTTGGCCGGGTCGGAGAAGTAGGCGAAGTACCCGGAGCGGGAGCGGCGGCCCTTGCCGCGCCGGGCGGCCATGGAGAGGACCAGGGCGAGCTGGCCCGCGCCGCCGCTGAAGAGGTTGCCGCGGCTCGCCCCGTCGATGGTGAGGAGGCCGCCGTCCCCGGTGCGGGCGATGGCGCGGCGCTGCATCTCCAGGGCGCTGGCGGGGCGGCTGGAGACCATGATGGTGCCGGTCTCCTTCTCGTACCAGCGGAAGGCGGGGACGTCGTGGTTGGAGCCGTGCAGCAGGGCGAGCTGGCTGGCGCCCGTCTGACTGGACCAGTCGGTGCGCCAGGGGGTGAGGCGGTGCCCGCAGGGGTCGGCGAGCCAGCCGGCGACGGTGGGCATCAGCCCGTCGGCCGCCGCCTTCACCAGGACGTCGTGGCCGACTCCGTCGAGCTGGAGGAAGACCGTGCCGGGCGGTCCGTCGCGGTCGGGCTCCACGGTGTTCGGGGAGCCGCGTCTGCGGCGCCGGTCGGCCAGGCGGGAGAGCCTGCGGCGGTAGGCCTCGTCGTCGCGGACGGCGAGCGCGGTGGAGGTGGCCGAGGCGACGGCGGACATCACGGCGGCGACCACGACGGCGGTCTCGGGGGCGGCGTCGCCCCGCCCGTCCGGGATCAGGCTCAGCGCGATCAGCAGCAGCGAGCCGTTGAGGAAGAAGACCAGCGCGCCGAGCACGAGCGCGGGCACGATGAGCAGGGCGCGGACGAGCACGGGCCACACCAGCGCGGAGAGCAGGCCGAAGGCGCCCGCTCCCCAGGCCGCCGTGAACGCGGTACGGGTGATGGTGTCGCCGTCGTCGGACTGGAGCCGGAAGTCGGGCAGGATCCCGGCGAGCGCGAGCATGGTCAGGGTGGAGACCGCCCAGACCGCGACGATCCGCATCAGCGCGCCACCGGCCCTGCGCCACCCCGCCGTACGCCGCTCGGGCGCGGGCCGTCTCCGCTCGTCCACGCCGGTCCCCTTCGTCCCCTCCCGGTCCACCTCATGCCCTTCTCCGCCTGCGGGCCCGTGCGGTCGAAAGGCCCGCTCCCCAGCCTTTCACAGCGCCGGTCCCCGTCACCGGCCGTCGTGGGGGGCGCGGGGGGCGCTTAGGCTCGTACCACCGGCGCCTGCCTCGGGGAGGTGGGCGTGGGAGTCGCACAGGCCGAGCGAGGAGGCGGGACGTAACCGGTGGAGGTCACCTGGTGGGGTCACGCCACCTGCACGATCGAGGACTCCGGCGTACGGGTGCTGACCGACCCCCTGTTCGTACGGCGCCTCGCGCATCTGCGGCGGCGCCGGGGCGAGGTGCCGCCGCCGCGGGCCGCCCTCGCGGAGGTGGTGCTCGTCTCGCATCTGCACTCCGACCATCTGCACCTCCCCTCGCTCTCCCGGCTGGCCCCCGGCACCCGGCTGGTCGTGCCGAGCGGCGCGGTCGCGGCGGTCCCCGGGCTGCGGTCGCTGCACCGGAAGCTGGACCTGCGGATCACCGAGGTGCGGGCGGGCGACGAGGTCCGGGTGGGTGAGGTGCGGGTGCGGGCGGTCCCCGCGCTGCACGACGGCCGCCGACTCCCCCTCGGTCCGCGCCGGGTGCCCGCGCTGGGTTACGTGGTCGAGGGCGAGGCCCGTACGTACTTCGCCGGGGACACCGGGCTCTACGACGAGATGGCCGAGGCGGTGGGCGCGGTGGATGTGGCGCTGCTGCCGGTGGGCGGCTGGGGCCCGTATCTCGGGCACGGGCACCTGGACGCGTCCCGGGCCGCCCAGGCGCTGCGGCTGCTGGAGCCGCGCTCGGCGGTGCCGGTGCACTTCGGCACGTACTGGCCGATCGGTCTGGACGGGGTGCGGCCGCACGAGTTCCACGGGCCGGGTGACGAGTTCGTACGGCAGGCGGGCAGGCGGGCGCCGGAGGTGGCGGTGCATCTGCTCTCCCACGGCGAGCGGGTCCGCCCGGAGGCCGGGCGGTGATCCAGGGGTTCCAGTCGGTGGTGCGGGAGCTGCCCACCGAGTCGGCCCAGCAGGCCGTGGGGTATCCGACGCTGTTCCTTCTGGTGGCGCTGGGGTCGTTGGTGCCGGTGATCCCGACGGGGGCGCTGGTGAGTTCGGCGGCGGTGGTGGCGCTCCACCAGTCGTCGCCGTTCCCGCTGCTGTTCGTCTTCGTGGTGGCCTCGGCGGCGGCGTTCCTGGGCGATGTGTGCCTGTACTGGCTGGGCCAGCGGGGGGTGCGCTCGAAGAACGGTTCGAAGTGGCTGCAGGCGCTCACCCGCCGCGCCGCGCCGGAGCGGCTCACGCAGGCGCGGGAGAGGCTGGCCGGGCACGGCGGGACGGTGCTGCTGCTCTCCCGGCTGGTACCGGCGGGGCGCATTCCGGTGATGCTGGCGTGTCTGCTGGGGAAGATGCCGCTCAGGACGTTCGCCCGGGGCGATGCGCCGGCGTGTCTGGCCTGGGCGGCGACGTACCAGTTGATCGGGATACTCGGCGGCTCGCTCTTCCCGGAGCCGTGGCAGGGTGTGGTCGCGGCGGTGGCGCTGACCGTGGTGGTCAGCGGGGCACCGGCGGTGTGGCGGAAGCTGCGGGCGCGGTTCGGCCACGGGACGGCCTGAGGCCGCCCGGGGCTGCCCGAACCCGCTGCGCGCGGGCCCCTCCGCTCACCGCAGCTCGTCGAAGGCCGCCGCGAACCGGCTCAGCGCCCGCTCCACATGCGGCAGCTCCAGCGGCTCCGCCGCCCTCAGGGACTCCCGCTGCTCCTCGGGTGTGGCGCCCAGCAGGGGCCCGGTGGAGAGCCGTACGCGCAGGGCACCCAGCTCGTCCCCGAAGCGGTGGCCGCCCGGGGTCGGCGCGCCCAGCCGGTCGGTGAGGTGCTCCTCCAGCTCCATGGAGTCCGTGACGCCGAGCGAGGCCAGCCGGGCGCGGAGCGGGCCGAGGTCCGCGTAGAGGTGTCGGCCCGCCTGCGGGGGGCGGGCCAGCGCACCGGCGCCGAGCACCGCGCGGTGGACGGCGGCTGCCACCTGGGCGTGGAGCCGCGCGGCCTGGCGGACTCGTTCCCGTACGGCCTCCGGTTCGCCCAGGGCGTGGGCGGCGGCGGGAGCGAGGGGTCCGGCGACCAGGGCGCCGAGGGCGGTGAGGACGTCGAGCGTACGGGCCCGGAGCACCGCTCCCCGCCCGGTGCCGGGGAAGCGGGCGACGGCGAGGGGCCAGGCGGCGGGGGCGAGGGCTCCGGAGAGGTCGCTGATCACCGTGACGTCGTCGGGGCACATCTCGGCGGGGCTGAGCAGGACCGTGTCGCGGGGCCGGTGCACGGTGTCGCGCCAGGTCTCGTCGCTGATGATGTGCATCCCCTCCCCGACCGCCGCCTCGCAGGCCTCCCGCACCAGCTCGGGCGGGGCGACGGTGGCGGTGGGGTCGTCGGCGACGGAGAGCACCAGCAGCTTGGGCCGGCCGCCCTCGGCCCGCACCCGGCGGACGGTCTCCAGCAGGGCGTACGGGTCGGGGACGCCCCCGCACTCCGCGGGCGTCGGCACCTGGTAGGCGGGCCGGCCGAGCAGCCGGGCCTGAGGCATCCAGGTGGCCGGGCAGGGGCGGGGCATCAGGACGTCACCGCCGTGGGCGGCGATCAGGGCGAGGAGGAACGGCTGGTCGCCGGGGGCCGCAACGATGTCCTCCGGGCCGCCGTGCAGCCCCCGCCGGTCCCAGTAGCCCCGGGCCGCCTCGCGCAGGGCGCGGCCGCCGCCGAGCGGCTCGGCACGGGTGCGGTCCGCGGAGGCGGCGAGGACGGCGGCCAGTTCGGGGAGGACGGGGAGGCCGGGGTCGGGGGCGGGCGGCCCGTAGCGGACGGGCCCGTGGTCCTCGTGCATGGTCCGGCCTCCTCGCTCCCCGGACGGCCGTCCGCCGTTCCGGGGCGCCCTCTGGGCCCTTTATACGGAGATCCGGGCCGGGGCGCCCGTTCACCCGCGCACCCGGGCGAGCCGGGGGCGGCCCTGGGCCGTTGTGCCGGTAGTCGGTGGAGCGTGGTGGGGCTCTCAGCGCGCCTGCTGGTTCATCGGCGGGCAGCCGGGTATTCGCTGAGCCATGTCGCCCATGTCGTCATCACGCACTTCGTCCGCCATGCCCGCCGCCGACCGGGTCCGGCACTGGCTGCAAGGACGGGATCTGGCCGCCTTCCACGGCGTCGCCGGCCGGCACTGGCCGGGCGCCGACCCGCTGCTGCCCAAGCTGAGCCGGAGCGCCAACCACGGGCTGCTCTGGTTCGGGACGGCCCTCGGTATCGCGGCCCTCGGCTCCAGCGCCCGGTCCCGGCGCGCGGCGCTGCGCGGGGTCGCGTCGCTGGCCGTGGCCTCGGCGGCGATCAACACGGTCGGCAAGGGCGCGGTCCGCCGGCAGCGGCCGATACTCGATCAGGTGCCGGTGATGCGGCAGCTGAAGCGGCAGCCGCTGACCACCTCGTTCCCGTCCGGTCACGCCGCGTCGGCCGCCGCCTTCGCCACCGGGGTGGCGTTGGAGTCGAAGGGCTGGGGCGCGGTGGTCGCGCCCGTCGCGGCGGCGGTGGCCGCTTCCCGCGTCTACACCGGGGTCCACTACCCGAGCGACGTGCTGGCCGGGGCCGCGCTCGGCATAGGGGCCGCGTTCGCCCTGCGCGGGGTCGTCCCCACCCGGGGGCAGCTCCCGGCGCCCGGCCGCCCGCCCGGTGAGGCGCCCGCGCTGCCCGGCGGCAAGGGGCTCGTGGTCGTGGTGAACAAGGCCTCCGGAACGGCCACCGCGACCGCGTCGCTGGTGCGTGAGGCGCTGCCGCGGGCCGAGGTGGTCGAGTGCGCGCCCGAGGACCTGTCCACCGCCATGGAGAAGGCGGCGGGCCGGGGCAGGGCGCTGGGGGTCTGCGGCGGCGACGGCACGGTCAACCTGGCGGCCTCCGTCGCGGCGACGCACAGCCTGCCGCTGGCCGTCTTCCCGGGCGGGACGCTGAACCACTTCGCCTACGACCTGGGCATCGAGACGGTCCAGGGAGCGGCGGCGGCGCTCACGGCGGGCGATGCCATACAGGTCGACCTGGGCCGCTTTCGCCCCGGCCCGAAGGGGCCCGAGGGGGCGGACGGCTACTTCCTCAACGCGTTCAGCCTGGGTGTCTATCCGGAGCTGGTGCGGACCCGGGAGCACTGGTCGCCCCGGATCGGCGGCTGGCCCGCGGGGGTGCTCGCCGCCCTCCACCTGCTGCGCGGACGGCGACCCCTGGAGGCCGAACTCCAGGGGCGCAGACGCCCGTTGTGGCTTCTCTTCGTCGGCAACGGCCTCTTCCAGCGGGTCGGCCCGGCGCCCGGTCGGCGCCACAACCTGGCGGACGGGCTGTTGGACGTGCGGGTGGTGCACGGCGGCCGGACGCCCGCACTGCGGCTGCTGGCGGCGGCGGTGGCCGGCCCCCTGACCCGCTCCCCCGCCCATGCGGCGGTGCGGCGGCGCCGGGTGCGGATCGCCGGTCTGGCACCGGGGACCCCGTACGCCTACGACGGCGAAGTGGCCCACTCCGGGACGGAGTTGCTCATCGACAAGCTGCCGGAGGCGCTGACCGTCTACTGCCCGATGCCCCTCTGACACCCACCCGCACGGTCCATTATTCAAGACACTCATCTCAGTATCCGGCATGGCGGCGTACGGTGGCCGCAGCGCGCAACCGCCGTACCGAGAACCGAGAGAGGACTCCGCCATGCCGGACGCCGCCCCGCCGAAAGAGACCGCCGTCTACACCCACGGCCACCACGAGTCGGTGCTGCGCTCGCACCGCTGGCGGACCGCCGCCAACTCGGCGGGCTACCTGCTCGGTGAACTGCGGCCCGGCATGGCGGTGCTGGACGTCGGCTGCGGACCCGGCACCATCACCGCCGATCTGGCCGCCCTGGTCGCGCCGGGCCGGGTGACGGCCATCGACACCGGCACCGGCATCCTGGAGCAGGCAGCGGCGGTGGCCACCGAACGCGGCCTGGAGAACGTGGAGTTCGCCGTCGCCGATGTGCACGCGCTGGACTTCCCCGACGACTCCTTCGACATCGTCCACGCACACCAGGTGCTCCAGCATGTGGGCGACCCGGTGCGGGCGCTGCGCGAGATGCGGCGCGTCTGCCGGCCCGGCGGGGTGGTGGCCGCGCGGGACAGCGACTACGCGGCGATGGCCTGGTACCCGCAGACGCCCGGGCTGACGGAGTGGCAGGAGGTGTACCGGCGGGTGGCCCGCGCGAACGGCGGCGACCCGGACGCCGGCCGGAAGCTGCTGTCCTGGGCACGGCAGGCCGGGTTCACCGACATCACCCCGACCGCCGCCGCCTGGTGCTTCGCCACCCCGGAGACCCGGGCCTGGTGGAGCGGGCTGTGGGCGGACCGTACGACGGACTCCGTCTACGCCGAACTGGCGGTACGGGGCGGCCATGCGAGCACCGGGGAGCTGACGGCCATCGCGGAGACCTGGCGCGGCTGGGGAGCGGAGGACGACGGCTGGTTCCTGGTCCCGCACGGCGAGGTGCTGTGCCGAGCGTGACCGCCGGGGCCGCTCGCGGCCTCAGGGCCGGTGCCACTCCATGACGTGTCCGGTCGCCGCGAACCGTTCGTTCCCGGCGAGCTTCCCGGTCTTCGTCTCCACGACCGTGAACCCCGCGCTCTCGTAGAGGGCGCGGGCGTTGTCGTTCCCGGCCAGCACGGTGCACTCGATCCGGTCGGAGTCGTCGGCGCTCAGCACATGGCGGAGCAGGATCCGCCCGACGCCCTGGCGGTAGCGGGCGGGATCGACGTACAGCCAGGTCAGTTCGGCGTCCGCGAACGCGGCGAACCCGGCCACCTGGGGCCCCTCCCCCGTGCCGTCGTCCGCCTCCGCCACCCAGAGGTCACCGTCGAAGAGCCCCTCCTCCTCATGGGTCTCGGCGAGCGTCAGGAAGGCCTCGACGCCGACGGTGGACCGCAGTTCGTCCAGCCGCGCGAGGTCGTGGATGCGGGCGATGGCGTCCCAGTCCTGCGGCCGGTAGGGCCGGACGGTGAGCTTCGGCGGCGTACGTCGTTCCATGACGCGACCCTGGCACCGGACCCGCACCACGGCAACCGAATTCCGCCGGGCCGGAGCGGATCCGAATCGATCACACCAGCGGCGCTAGCCAATTACCCTCGTGCGCATGGAGATTCTCGGAACCACGCTGCGTATCTGCGTCGACGACCTGGAGGCCGCGGTGGCCTTCTACGAGGGGCTGACGGGCACCCCGGCCCAGCGCTTCGAGCGCGGCGGGGTGTCGGTCGCCGCCATCGGCTGCTTCCTGCTGATGAGCGGCCCCGCATCCGAGCTGGAGGTGCTGCGCAAGGTGGGGGCGACCATCGCCGTGGAGGACGTCGACGAGGCGAACGCCGCGCTCACCCGGGCAGGGGCGCGGATCGTCGCGGGGCCGGTGCCGACCCCGGCGGGCCGCAACCTGATCGCGCTCCACCCGGACGGCTCGGTCTTCGAGTACGTGGACCGCAAGGTCACGGTCTGAGCCGCGTATCCCGATCGGGGCAGACGCGTCAGGCCTGCGGTGCGAGTGCTCCGACGACGAGGTCCGCGAGGAGGGCGCCCGCCGTCGCGCCCGGGTGGACCGCGCTCTTCGATCCGCCCGCGCGGATGCGGGTGGAGCGGGCGACGGCGTGGCGGACCGCGTAGCGGCTTGCGGGGCTCAGGGCGTTGGTGCGGTGATCGCCCAGCGTTCGTGGTCGCGCCAGGCGCCGTCGATGTGGAGGAAGTCGGGCGAGAACCCCTCCAGGCGGAATCCGGCCCGCCGGACCAGGGCGATGGAGGCCGCGTTGCCGGGCTGGATGTTGGCTTCCAGGCGGTGCAGGCCGAGCGGCCCGAAGGCGAGGTCCATGACCAGGCCGAGCGCCTCGCCCATCAGTCCGCGCCCGGTCGCGTGGGCGAAGGCCCCGTAGCCGAGGGCGCCGCAGCGAAAGCCGCCGAGGACGATGTTGTTGATGTTGATGAACCCGGCGATGGCGCCGTCCGCACCGCCCTCCCCCCGGTCGCCCCCCTCGCCCCGCTCGCAGACGAGGAAGCCTTCGCGGGCCGGGTCCCGGGCGAGGGTCTCGGCGTACGCGGCGTAGGTGTCGGGCCGCTCGGGCGGGAAGAGCCACGGGTGGTGGTGGGCGCGGCTCTCCCGGGCGCGGGCGGTGAACTCCGCCGCGTCGGCCTCGGTGAAGCGGCGCAGGGCGGTCC
This sequence comes from Streptomyces sp. NPDC043746, assembly GCF_056436485.1. Lineage (NCBI taxonomy): Bacteria > Bacillati > Actinomycetota > Actinomycetes > Kitasatosporales > Streptomycetaceae > Streptomyces > Streptomyces sp. NPDC043746. Next base: position 75,392 of record NZ_JBWKCM010000023.1, read on the forward strand.
GGGGGCCTTCGGCGAGGTACGGGCCGGTGCCGGTCGGTGGCCGGTGGCCGTTCGGATCTGGCATCGCCCCAGCGTACGACGGGTACGGGCGCCGGGCGGGGAGATGCGCTCCGCCGGGTGCCCGTACCGTCACACACCCGTACGCCGCGTCACTTGCCCTTGCGGCGGAACACGTAGCCGCCGCAGACCAGCCCGATGAGGAACATGGCGAGCAGGGCGAGCCAGAGGGGCATGGTCACCTCGGGGATGATCACCCGGATGGTCACCTTCTGGGTGTTCACGCAGATGAACACGATGACCAGTGCGATCAGCGCCGCGACGGCGACGCGCCCCGGGGTCCACAGCCCGGTACCGCGCCTGCCGCCGCTCGTCACGTCCTTGGGACTCATGGCCGGGTCCTTCCGCCGCCGCCCCCGGAGATTCCCAGCATGGCCCGGCGCCGGGCCCGAAGGGCGGTGGTGTTCGACCATTCGGGTGAACGCCACCGCGAGGACGGGGTCAGCCGGCCGGGACCACCGGGAGCTCCAGGACACCGGTGTCCTCGGGGGCGCTGACCACGGTGACGGGCTTGATGCCCCGGTTGCCGAAGTACGCGGTGTCGCTGGCGGCGATCACGAACTCCAGCCGGTGCCCCTTCCCGTACCGGTGGACGATGCCGGGCAGCTCCACCGTGAAGGGCCGGGTCACATCGGGGACCCGGACCGGCGAGACGAGCCGGTTCACCAGGGTCCTGGTGCCGTCGGGGGCGACGTCGTACACCTTGGCGAAGAGGACGAGCTTGTCGGAGGCGTCCCCGCTGTCCTGGACCCGCTCCGCCTTCGGGGAGACGACCTTGAGGGTGGCCTTCGGGGCGCCGACCACATCGAGGGGCGCGGTGAGCGGGGCGCTGCGCCAGCCGAGGTAGGTGCCCTTGGTGTCGTACGGCTTCGGGTCGGGCAGTCCGATCAGCGGGGCGATCGAACTCTCCGAATGGCTCGTGGGGACCGGCCAGTTGGTGTACTGGCGGCTACCCCGGACCACCTTGGAGCGGTTGTCGACGAGCTTGCCGTCGCCCGAGAGGTACAGCTGCTGGGAGAGGGCGGGCAGTCGGTCGGCGGTGCCGTAACCGCTCTGCCAGGAACGGTGGTAGGCGAACTCGGGTCCGGTGTCGGTCTCCGTCTTCCCCTGGAGGTACCGGTCGAACCAGGCGAGCACCCGCTGTCCGACGTAGCTGGCCTCCAGATTGCCTTCACTCAGGTCGAGTTCGCCGGGGGCCAGACCGCCGCTGTGACCCCAGGACTGCCAGATCATCTTGGCCGGGGTGCCCTGCGCCTTGAGGGTCCGGTAGGTGGCGGTGGCCTCGTTGAGGTTGAAGAGGCTGTCGGCCTGGCCCTGGACGACGAGGGTGGGGGCCTTGACCCGGTCGAGGTAGGAGACGGGCGAGACGCTGCGCGCGTAGGCGAGCATCGCGTCGGCCTTGTCGGCCGGGTAGCGGCCGGAATTGAGGAGGCGGACGGTCTCGCAGGCCTGGGCGGCGAAGTGGAGGCAGTCCAGGCGGTTGAAGCGGGAGGGGTCCAGGCTCGGGTTGAGGAGCGGCTGGCCCTCGCCGATCAGGTAGAACCCGTTGGTCCACTGCCACTTGAAGACGCCGGGGGTGTCGGAGGTGACGCCGGTGCGCGCCCCGGTGTTGTTGGGAGCGAGCGCGTAGGCGAGGTCGTTCCAGGTGATGAGCGGGACGAGGGCGTCGAGACGGGGGTCGACGGAGGCGGTGGCGAGCTGGATGGCGCCGCCGTAGGAGCCGCCGATCATGCCGACGCGCGGGTCGCCCTCGCCGTCCTTCACGACGTAGTCCGCGCGGGTGCCGTCGTCCGCCGCGCGAGTGCCGCCGAGGAAGTCGAGGAGTCGGCTCGCGGCCTTTCCGTCGATGGCGGGATCGTCCAGGGTGATCAGGCAGCCGGACCTGCCGAAGCCGAGGCCGGAGTAGACGAGCCCGACGTAGCCCCGGGTGGCGACGGCCCTGCCGATGGCGTCGGTCGAGCCGTCGGACTTGCTGCCGCCGAAGCCGTTGGTGGCGAGGACGGCGGGGGCGGGGCGGTCCGCGTCGACGCCCGCCGGGCGGTAGAGATCGGCGTCGACCGTGCAGGAGCGGGCGCCCGCCTGGACGGTGAACTTCAGCGGGGTGACGGTGTACGGGGCGGGCTCGGCGTGGGCCGGGCCGGCGAGGACGAGGGGGGCGGCGAGGGCGGCCGCCGCGAGGGCGACGAGCGGGTTGCGCACGCCGGGAACAGCACCTGACACGTAGACCTCCACACCGGGGACACCATACCGACCGGTTAGTACTGGACCGCGCTCATGCTGTGACACGTGTCATAGCCGTGTCAACGCTCAGGACGGCGGTTGTTGACGGACCTTCACATGGCCAGGGCCACCCCCGACGGCGCTCGGGCCGGGCCCGGGGAGTGCCTAGAGGAGCGCGGGGACCTCGACGGTCAGCGTGCAACGGCCGCCGTCCGCGGGGGCGTCGAGCACGGCCGGCACGCCCAGCGGCACCGTCAGGGCGGTCGGCCCGTGACCGAACCCCAGCTCCTCGATCACGGGTATGCCCTGCGGCCCGAACCGGTCGGCCAGCACCGCGCGGACCTTCTCGTACGGTCCGCACCCCTGCCAGGAGCCGCAGACCACGCCGGTCAGGCCGTCCAGGGAACCGGAGCGAAGCAGCCGGGTGAGGATGCCGTCGAGCCGGTAGGGCTCCTCCCCCGTGTCCTCGATGGCCAGCAGCCCGCCCCGGGCGTCGGTCCGGGCGTGCGGGGTGCCGATGGCGGCGGCGAGGAGGCTGACGCAGCCGCCGTACAGGACGCTTCGGGCCCGCCCGGGGACGAGGGCGGCGGCGGTTTCCAGGCCGAGGGTGCGGACGTTCTCCGGCTCGAAGAGCGTGGCGCGCAGGTGCTCCCGGGTGGCCGCGTCCTTGAGGAACGTCTCGGTGGCGACCATCGGGCCGTGCAGGGTGGCGTATCCGGCGCGCAGCGCGAACGCCTCGTGCAGCGCGGTGATGTCGCTGTAGCCGACGAAGACCTTGGGCCCGGCCGCCCGGATGGCCGCCCAGTCGAGCAGGTCCACCATCCTGGGCGCGCCGTACCCGCCGCGAGCGCAGAGGACGGCGTCCACGGACGGATCGCACCAGGCGGCCTGGAGGTCGGCCGCCCGGTCCGCGTCAGCCCCGGCGAGATAGTCCAACTCCGGGTGCACGTCGTGGACATGGGGTGCCACGACGGGCTCCAGGCCCCAGCCGAGCAGCACGTCGACCCCTGCCTCCAGCCGGTCGGCGGGGACCGGTCCGCTGGGTGCGACGACGGCGACCCGCGCCCCGGGGCGCAGCCGGGGCGGCCGGGCCAGGGGGGCCGAGGGGGCCACCCGCCCGGGGCCCTTCGTCACGTCCTCAGCTCCAGCGGCTCCACATCACTCCGGTCGATACCGAATGTCTGTACGTAGAGGGAGAGTTCGGCCTCCAGCGCCCGGACCAGGGTCTCCGCCCGCCGGAACCCGTGCCCCTCCCCCTCGAAGGCGATGTACGCGTGCGGTACGCCGCGCCCTTCGATGGCGGCGAGGAACCGGTCGCACTGGGCGGGCGGGCAGACCAGGTCGTCCAGCCCCTGGAGCAGCAGGAACGGGGCGGTGAGCCGGTCGGTGCCGTTGATCGGCGCGCGTTCGCGGTAGCGCTCGGGCGCCTCGGCGGCCGGGCCGATCAGCGACTCCGGGTACTGCGATTCGAAGTCGTGGGTGCCCTCGGTGGACCAGCCGTCCAGGTCCAGGACCGGGAAGAGGATCGTGGCGCAGGCGTAGCGGTCGGTGTTGACGAGCGAGGCAGCGGCCGTCCAGCCGCCCGCGCTGCCGCCCCGGACCGCGAGCCGCCGGGGATCGGCCGCGCCCTCCGCGACCAGGGCGTCGGCGACGGCCTCGCAGTCCGCCACGTCGACAACTCCCCACTGTTCGCGGAGCCGTTCACGGTAGCGGCGGCCGTAGCCGGTGGAGCCGCCGTAGTTGACGACGGCGACCCCGATGCCGCGCGAGGTGAAGTAGGCGATCTCCAGGTCGAGAACGAGCGGGGCGTGCGCGGTGGGTCCGCCGTGCGCCGCCACGAGGTAGGGGGGCAGTTCGCCCTGGGGGCCGGTGCGTTCGGGGTGGTGCGGCGGGTAGATGTGGGCGTGGATCTCGCGGCCGTCGGAGCCGGTGAACGTCCGGTCCTGCGGTACGGGGAGGTAGGCCGGGTCGACCGCGTCCCGGTGAGCGGAACCGATGACCCGGGTGCGCCCGGTGGCGGTGTCCAGTTCGACGACCTCGTAGCCGGTGTGCGGGCTCGCCGCGACGCCGACGACCCGGCTGCCGTGCACGGCGAGGGTCTCGGCCCAGGCGGTCCAGTGGCCGGGGACGTCGGCGAGTTCACCGGTCTCCGGGTCGAGGATGCCGAGCCGCTGGGAGCCCCGGCCGTGCAGGACGGCGATCAGCCCGTTCTCCAGCGGGTGGAACCAGCGCAGCCCGATCTTCCACAGCGGCCCGCCGAACTCCTCGCCCCGGGGCGGCAGAAGACGGCTGCTGGGCACCACGCCCCCGGCCACGGCGTCGGGACGGATGCGCTGGAGTTCCCACCAGTCGGCCAGGTCGGAGACGAAGAGGAGGCTGCCGTCGGCGTCCCACTCGACCTGGCAGACCGACTCGTCGACGTCGCCCACCAGGGGCCGTACACCGGTGAACTCACCGTTCTCCGTGATCTCCGCGAGCATCACCACCGTGCCGTCCCACGGCATCCGGGGGTGGTCCCAGGCGATCCAGGCGGCCCGCCGACCGTCGTGCGAGACCCGGGGGCCGGTGACGAACCGGTGCCGCCCGTCGGAGAGTTCACGTACGGCGGAGCGGTCGTCGGCGGCCGAACCGTCCAGCGGTACGGCCGCGATCACCCGGCGTACGTCGGTGGGCCCGGGGCCGGTGAACTCCTCCATCACGCACCAGACTTCGCCGTGCTCGCCCCGGTCCGGGCGCACCTGGGGATCCACCCAGCGCAGTCCGCCGCCGAGGTCCGAGACCGGGGTGAGGGGCCGGGGCGCGTCCGGGCCGTCGGGGGCGTACGCGTACAGCCGCTGGTCCGCGAAGTCGACGAACACGAGAAGCGGCCCTCCCTCCTCGCGCACCACGCCCGCCCAGGGCTGACCGCCGTACTCGATCACCCGGCTGCGCGGGTTCCACGGGGCGGGCAGCACGGGCTCGGTGGTGCCGTCCGGGCGGCGGCGCACCAGGGCGCGGCGGCCGCCCTCGGCCGGGCGCGGCTCGGTCCACCACACCTCGTCCCCGACGGTGGAGAGGTGGTCGGGGCGGCCGTCGTGCGAGGCGGCGAGGGCCGAGTCGATCGGTGACGGCCAGGAACCGTACGGGGCTTCGGGCACGGTGTTCACGGTGGAGGTCCCCCCTGGAGCGGTCGGGCGGTGCGCGGGAACGGAGCGGTGCTGGTCAGGCGGTGCGCAGATAGTGGTCGAGGACGCGGACGCCGAAGTGGAGGGCGTCGACGGGGACGCGCTCGTCGACGCCGTGGAAGAGCGCCTGGTAGTCGAAGCCCGGGGGCAGCTTGAGCGGCGAGAAGCCGTAGCCGGTGATGCCGAGCCGGGCGAACTGCTTGGCGTCGGTGCCCCCGGACATGCAGTACGGGACGGTGTGCGCTGCGGGGTCGAACTTCTCGACGGCGGCGCGGAGTTTGGCGTACGTGGGTGAGTCGACCGGGGCCTGGAGGGCCTGTTCGCGATGGTAGAACTCCCAGGAGACGAGGGGGCCGGTGAGCCGGTCCAGGGTCTCGTGGAACTCCTCGTCGCCGCCGGGCACCGTGCGCCCGTCGATGAAGGCGGTGGCGTGGCCGGGGATGACGTTGACCTTGTAACCGGCGTTCAGCATCGTCGGGTTGCTGCTGTTGCGGATGGTGTTCTGGACGAGGGCGGCGGCCGGGCCGAGCTTGGCGAGGAGTTGGGGGACGTCGAGCCCGGGGTCGTCCAGGTCGACGGCGATGCCGTGCAGGGCGGCGATCTCGGTGATGGCGGCGCGGACGGTCGGGGTGAGGCGGAGGGGCCACTCGTACGCACCGATCCGGGCGACGGCGGCGGCCACTGCGGTCACCGCGTTCTCCTGGTTGACCTTGGAGCCGTGTCCCGCCCGGCCCTCGGCGGTCAGCTTCAGCCAGCCGGTCCCGCGTTCGCCCGCCGCGATCGGATAGAGGGACAGGCCGTGTCCGGCGTGGAAGGTGAACGCCCCGGACTCGCTGATCCCTTCCGTACACCCTTCGAAGAGTCCGGCGTGCCGGTCGGCGAGGAAGCCGGAGCCGTCGACGGCGCTGTCCTCCTCGTCGGCGGTGTAGGCGATGACGATGTCCCGCGGCGGCCGGAATCCCTCGCGGGCCCAGCCGCGGACGACGGCGAGGACCATCGCGTCCATGTTCTTCATGTCGACGGCCCCGCGCCCCCACACCACCCCGTCGCGGACCTCTCCGGAGAACGGGTGGACGGACCAGTCGGCGGGCTCGGCGGGCACCACGTCCAGGTGGCCGTGGACCAGCAGTGCGTCGGCGGACGGGTCGGTTCCGGGGATCCGGGCGACGACGTTGGTCCGGCCGGGGGTGCGCTCCAGCAGCACCGGCTCGATCCCGGCGTCCGCGAGCCGCTCGGCGGCGTACTCGGCGGCCGGGCGCTCCCGGCAGTCACCGCCGCCCCGGTTGGTGGTGTCGATCCGGATCAGCTCGGAGGTGAAGGTCACCACCTCGTCGAGCGCCTGCCGGTCCACGGGGCCGAGCGGGTCGGTGGTCTCAGCCATACTGTTCCTCCACGGCGGCCGACACGATCGTCGTCACCGCCTTGAACGTGCGAATACCTTCGTGCATCGTCGCGCTCGTGTAGGCGACGCGTCTCTCGCCGCTGGGCGCCACACCGGGCACCACGGTCGCGGCGGCGGCCAGATGCTCGGCGTCGAACTCCAGCTCCACGGTGTACGCCGCACCGGTGACGGGCGTCCGCGGTCCGGCGAGCGCGGTGGCCTCCCGCGCGGCGGCACGGATGTCGGCGGCGGTACGGGCGGGAGTGCGGCAGACGGCCGCGTACCGCGACACATAGTCCTTGACGGCCACCTTGCGGGCCCCGGGCGCGTACCCCTCGGCGTCCACGCAGGTCAGGTCGTCGCCGGTGACGAGGACGACGGGCACGCCGTATTCGGCGGCCACGTGCGCGTTGAGCAGTCCCTCGCTCGCGCGGACCCCGTCGAGCCAGACGCCGGTGATGGAGTTGGCGAGGTAGGTGTGGGCGAGGACCCCCTCCGTACCAGCCCCCGTGTGGTAGCCGACGAAGGCGACCGCGTCCACGTCCCCGTGCTGGATGCCCTCCACCATGGAGAGCGACTTGTGCCGGCCGGTGAGCATCTGCACCCGGTCGTCCAGCTGCTCCAGCAGGAGGTTGCGCATCGACCAGTGGGCCTCGTTGACCAGCACCTCGTCGGCGCCGCCGTCGAAGAACCCGAGGGCGGCGGCGTTCACGTCGGAGGTGAACATCGGTCGGCAGCGCTCCCACTGCGGGGTGCCCGGCAGCACGTCGGCCGGCCAGGTCACTCCGGTGGCGCCCTCCATGTCGGCGCTGATGAGGATCTTCATGCCGCCACACCGTACGCCCCGCGCGCGGTGGGGGCCAGGGAGGGTCGGCCCGGGGGAGGTCCGGTCGGCCGAAGCTCTCCCCCGTGGGCGCCGGGCGACCCTTCAGGGAAGCAGCTTCTCGATCCGCTCCAGCTCGTCCGCCGTGAACTCCAGGTTCCCGACGGCCCGGACGCTGTTCTCCAGCTGGGCGACGCTGCTCGCCCCGACCACGGCCGAGGTGAGCCGCCCCCCGCGCAGCACCCATGCCAGGGCCAGCTGGGCGAGGGACTGGCCGCGCTCCCCGGCCAGGGCGTCGAGGGCGCGCAGCCGCTCCACCAGCGCGGGCGTGACCGCGTCGGCCGTCAGGAACGGGCTGTCGCCCGCCGCGCGGGAGTCGACCGGGATGCCGTCGAGATAGCGGTCGGTGAGGATGCCCTGTTCCAGCGGGGAGTACGCGATGGAGCCGACGCCCAGCTCGTCGAGCGCGGTGAGCAGCCCGTCCTCGGGGCGGCGGTCGAGCATCGAGTAGCGCGGCTGATGGATCAGGAGGGGCGTGCCGAGGTCCTCGAGGATCGCGGCCGCCTGACGGGTCTCCTCGGCGCCGTAGTTGGAGAGGCCGACGTAGAGGGCCTTGCCCTGGCGTACGGCGGTGGCGAGGGCGCCCATCGTCTCTTCGAGCGGAGTGTCGGGGTCGGGGCGGTGGGAGTAGAAGATGTCGACATAGCTGACGCCCAGCCGCCGCAGGCTCTGGTCCAGGGAGGCACGCAGGTACTTCCGCGAGCCCCACTCCCCGTACGGTCCGTCCCACATGTGGTAGCCCGCCTTGGTGGAGATGACGATCTCGTCGCGGAGGTGGGCGAAGTCGGTCGCCAGGGCGCGGCCGAGGGCGAGTTCGGCGGAGCCGGGCGGCGGGCCGTAGTTGTTGGCCAGGTCGAAGTGGGTGATGCCGAGGTCGAAGGCGCGGCGCAGGATGGCGCCCTGCGCCTCGGGGGTGCGATCGCCCCCGAAGTTGTGCCAGAGGCCGAGAGAGAGCGCGGGCAGCAGCAGGCCGCTGCGGCCGGTGCGCCGGTAGGGCATGGCGGAGTAGCGGTCGGCGGACGGCAGGTACATGGGCGGGCTCCGCTGGAGAGGTCCGGGGCGTACGAGGGTGCCGCGCCGGGAACCGGCGCGGGGGCGGGTCCCAGGCTTCCGTAGATCGATCCAGCGGTCCAACAGGAGATTCCGCTCGGATTCATCGCCTACATTGCTCAATCATGGAACTGCGTCAGCTGGAGCACTTCGTCGCCGTGGCCGAGGAGCAGCACTTCACCCGCGCCGCCGAGCGCCTCGCCGTCTCGCAGTCCGGGCTCTCCGCCTCGGTGCGGGCGCTGGAGCAGGAGCTGCGGACGCCGCTGTTCAGCCGCACCACGCGGACGGTCCGGCTCACCGAGGCCGGGCGGGCGTTGCTGGTGGAGGCGGAGCGCACGCTGGCGGGGGCGCGCGCGGCGCGGGACGCGGTCGACGCCGTGCGGGGACTGCTGCGCGGGACGCTGACGGTGGGGGTCGAGCAGTGCGTGGCGGGGGTGAGCCCGGCCCGGCTGCTGGCCGCGTTCCACCGGGCCCACCCGCAGATGGAGCTGCGGCTGCGCCAGGAGGGGACGAGCAGCCTGCTGGAGGGGGTGGCCGGGGGGCGGCTCGACCTGGCGTTCGCGGCGACGGTGGACCCCGCAAAGTGGCGCGGGGAGCTGATGGAGCTGGCGCGGGAGCCGATGGTGGTGCTCTGTGCGGCGGGGCACCGGTTCGCCGGGCGGGCCGAGGTGGCATGGGAGGAGTTGCCGGGTGAGTCGTTCATCGACTTCCACCCGGACTGGGGGCCGAGGCGGGCGGCGGACGCGGCGTTCGCGGCGGCGGGGGTCCGGCGGACGGTGGGCCTGGAGGTCAGCGACGTGCACAGTCTGCTGGAGCTGGTAAGGGAGGGGCTGGGCATCTCGGTGGTGCCGCACCACTTCTCCCGTAAGCCGGAGGCCGCCCGGCTGGTGGCGGTGGGCGTTGCCCCGGCGGGCGGGCGGCGGGCGGTGTACGAGAGCGTGGCGGTGCTTCCGGCGCCGGGGAGCCTGAGCCCGGGGGCGCGGGCGCTGATGCGGCTGGTACGCCAGGAGGCGGTACGGGACGCCGAAGCGCGCTGAGCCCACCGGGAGAGCGGCCGAACGGAAGGCGGGGCACCGGCCCTTCCGCGTGCCGCTCCCCTCGGTCGCACGCATCCGCGCCGCCCACGTGTCGCTCCGGGCGGCACAGCGGGGCAGACGTGACCAGGGGCGCGCAGGGCGCGCACGAAGGGCTCACGCGTCGGCCGGAGCCACTACGGCGCACCACCGGCCGCCCCGGAAGAACCACTCGTTCCGGTGAGAGCGGCCGACCGGCGGGACCGGGGACGACCGCGGGGCGGGCCCGGGGGCCATGGCGGGCCGGGCCAGGAGCGGCCCGGGGGTGGGGGCCAGTGCCGTTCGCCGGCCCGGCCTCCGCCCCCGCGCATGTCCTACTTCTCGACCTCGGTGGCGAGGTTCTGGAGCAGCTCGTCGTAGATCCGGCCGAGGCCCTTGGGGGCGAAGGTCCGCTCGAAGAAGCCTCCGATGCCGCCCGCGCCGTCCCAGACGGTGGTGACGACAGCCTTGGACTTCCCTTCCCCGGCCGGGGTGACGGTCCAGGTGGTGACCATCGAGGAGTTGCGGTCCTTCTCGACGAGCTGACCGTCGGTCGGCTCGCTGACCTCCAGCAGGCAGTCGCGGACCCGCTTGCTCGTCGCCTGGAGCTTCCAGTGGACGACGGTGCCCTCGCCGTCGCCGCCCTCGCGGACCTCGTACTCGCTGAAGTGCGCGGTCAGCACCTTGCCGCGGACGTCCTTGTAGTCGGCCAGCGCGTCGAACACCGTCTCCGCGTCCGCCGAGATGATCCGCTCCGTGGTGGCCTCGACCTGCGCCATGGCTGTTCCTCCAGCAGTCCGTAGTTCGGGGGGTGAGCTGAGCCAACCACCTCGGGCGGGGCCGCTCAAAATCGGGGTCGGCGGGCCGGTCCGCATGATCATGGGAACACATGTTCTATTCTGTGGACAGTGCTACCGAGGAGGCGTCCATGCGCTGGGACAATCTGGTCGAAAACCGCGCCATGACCGGCAACAGCGCGCTCTTCGCCGCGGACGCGGTGACCACGCGCACCTTCGACACCCCGGAATTCCGGGGCATGACGTTCCACGAGATCCGGGCCCGTTCGATCCTGAACCGGGTGCCCGGGGCCTCGCGCATGCCGTTCGAATGGACGGTGAACCCCTATCGGGGCTGCTCGCATGCCTGCGTGTACTGCTTCGCCCGCAGGACCCACAGCTACCTGGACCTCGACACCGGCGTCGGCTTCGACTCCCAGATCGTGGTCAAGACCAACGCCGCCGACCTGCTCCGGCGGGAGCTGGCCTCCCGGCACTGGCGGGGCGAGCACGTCGCGATGGGCACCAACGTCGACTGCTACCAGCGGGCGGAGGGCCGCTACCGGCTCATGCCGGGGATCATCACGGCCCTGCGCGACCGGGCGAACCCCTTCTCGATCCTGACGAAAGGCACCCTGATCCTGCGGGACCTGGAGCTGCTGCGGCAGGCCGCCGAGGCCACCGAGGTCGGCGTCTCGGTCTCCGTCGGCTTCACCGACCGCGAGCTGTGGCGCACGGTGGAACCCGGCACCCCCTCCCCCGACCGCCGCCTGGATGCCGTCCACACGCTGACCGAGGCCGGGATCGGCTGCTCCGTCCTGATGGCGCCCGTCATCCCCTTCCTCGGCGACAGCCCGGAGCAGCTGCGCGCCACGGTCTCCGCGATCGCGGCGGCCGGGGCGGTCTCGGTGACCCCGCTCGTCCTGCATCTGCGTCCCGGCGCGCGCGAGTGGTACCTCCGCTGGCTCGGCCTGCACCACCCGCAGCTGGTGGAGCGGTACGAGCGGATGTACGGGGACGGGGCGTACGCCCCCACCTGGTACCAGCGCCGGATCACACGTCAGGTCCACGAGCTGGCGGACGAGTTCGGGATCGGCCCGGCGCACCGGGGCGGGGCACGGCGGATCGCGCCCGCGAGGACGGTGGAGGCGGCCGACGAGCCGGGGCCGACCCAGCTGACGCTCCTGTGACGGGGACGGCTCCGGCAGGGCCGATGGCGTGACCGTACGGGTCGATTCCGCGCGGAATCGGCCCCCGGCCCGGTGATCTCGGGGAGCATGCGGCGGGGACCGGCCATCCGCCGCCGTGTCCCTCCACCTCGGGAGGCCCCATGACGAAACGTGCAGCAATTCTGGTCGCCGCCGGTGCGACGGTCGCCGGGCTGCTGGCCACCGCGCCGGCCCCGGCCGCCGCTTCCCCGGCGAGCACGCCGCCCGCGCCGGGGCTCGCCTGGACCGACTGTCCGACGGAGAACCACCCCACGCTCCAGTGCGCGAAGGTCACCGCCCCGCTGGACCACGCGGACCCGTCGGGCCGGCGGATCACCCTCGCCCTCTCCCGGGTGCCGCACACCGCGAAGACCTTCCAGGGCCCGCTGCTGGTCAACCCCGGCGGGCCGGGCGGCAGCGGGCTGTCGCTGGCGGGGTTCGTGGCGTCGGCGCTGCCGAAGAAGGTGGCCTCGCAGTACGACGTGATCGGGTTCGACCCACGCGGGGTCGGGAAGAGCAGCCCGCGGCTGGACTGCCTGCCGGGCCACTCCGCCCCCGTACGCCCCGACTCGGTGCCCGCCTCCACGCGGGACGAGCGGATCAACCGCGACCGGGCCGCCGCGTTCGCCCGCGCCTGCGGGGAGAAGCACGGCGACGTGCTGCCGTACATGGACACCGTCAGCGCGGCGAAGGACCTCGACGTGATCCGGCGGGCGCTGGGTTCGGAGAAGATCAACTACTTCGGCTACTCCTACGGTACGTATCTGGGGGCCGTCTACGCCAAGCTGCACCCGGAGCGGGTGCGGCGGCTGGTCCTGGACTCGGTGGTCGGCCCGGACGACGTCTGGTACCAGGGCAATCTGAACCAGGACTACGCCTTCGACGACCGCCACAAGGCGTTCGCGGCGTGGGTGGCGAAGCACGACGCGACCTACGGGCTCGGCACGGACCCGGCGGGGGTCGAGGCCGCCTGGTACCGGATGCGGGCGGCCGTCGCGGCCGAGCCGGCGGGCGGCAAGGTCGGGGCGAGCGAGCTGGAGGACACCTTCCTGCCCGGCGGCTACTACAACGGCTACTGGCCCTACCTGGCCGAGGCGTTCGCCGCGTACGTCAACGACCGGGACGCCGAGGCGCTGGCGACGGCGTACGAGAACTTCGGCGCCACCGGCCCCGGCGGCGACAACAGCTACTCCGTCTACCTCGCCGTCCAGTGCCGCGACGCGGGCTGGCCCCGGCACTGGTCGACCTGGCGCAACGACGCACGCCGGATCCACGGCAAGGCGCCCTTCATGACCTGGAACAACACCTGGTACAACGCGCCGTGCGCCACCTGGCCGGTGGCACCGCTCACCCCGGTCCCGGTCGCCAACCACCGCCTCCCGGCGGCCCTCATCCTCCAGGCCACGGGCGACGCGGCGACCCCGTACGCGGGCGCGGTGTCCATGCACCGCAAGCTCCAGGGGTCCAGCCTCGTGGTGGAGGAGGGCGGCGGCAACCACGGCATCTCGCTGAGCGGCAACGCCTGTCTGGACCAGCACCTGACGGCCTATCTGACCGACGGGACCGTCCCGCGCGGCCGGGGCGCGGGCGAGGCCGACGCGGCCTGCCCGGCGCTCCCGGACCCCAAGCCGCTGCCTGCCGCGAAGGCGGCGGCCCAGTCCGTGGACAACAGCGCGGGCAGCCGCCTGCACGGGCTGCTGGGGCCGCGCCACTGAACCCCGGCCGTCACCCCGGAGCCACCCGGAGACCGGCAGAGCCCGGGGATCCTCACGGCAGCCGTCCCAGTGCCTCCTCCGCCGCCCTGCCCAGGCGCGGATGCGGAAGAGCTGCCGTGAGGACCGGGCGGGCGCGGGAGTCGCCGAGGTGACCCAGGCCCTCCACGCAGGCCAGGGCCACGCGCCAGTGCGGGTCGCCGGGGGCCAGCAGGCGTTGGAGGGTGGCGACCAGGGCCGGGACCGCCTCGGGGGCGCGCAGGGTGGTGAGCAGGCGCACCGGGTGCACGGCATACGCGGTGCGCAGGGTGTTGGTGGCGAGCGCGGCGGCGGCCCTGGGGGTGCGGGGGTCGTTCAGGCGGGCCAGGGCGTGGGCGGCGGAGACGCAGCGCTCCGGGTCGCGGTGGTTGAGCAGGAGCACCAGCGCCTCGAAGGCCCGCCGGTCGCCCGCACAGCCGAGCCGGAACGCGGCGATCTCCCGGGCCCAGAGCGGCCGGCCCGGCTCGACCAGGACCCGGGCCAGCACCTCGTGGTCGTCGGTGGCCACCAGCAGTTCGTACGCGGTCGGGTCGTGTGCGGCCCCGTCGGCCGGCCCGGCCGCCGCCTCGTCCCGTAACCGGTCCGTCAGTGAGCGCAGCTCCTCATCCATGACGCTCAGCGTATCCACGCACACACTCCGTACAGAACACGGCGGTCGGGTCGATGTGGTCCAGCGCACAAAGACTCAGGGGTGGCGCGCTCGTTACTGGCCGGTTAATCTCATCTGAGCGGGGACACACTCCCCCGCACGCTCCGGTGGCCTGGTGACGCAGCCGCCCGGAGTGCTTGTCGGTTCGGCAGTACCAGTGCGACGCGACTCCGGGACAGAGTCCGTCACCCCTCCCGGCCGGGCGTGCTCCAGCGCCCCCGGCCCCGCGCTTCACGACACGCATCACGCAGGCCGTGCGCCGCTCCCTCATCGCCGCGCGCGCCTGCTCCCACAGTCGTCACTCACCCTGGAGTCCCGTGATGGACACCCCGCTCTCCACCATTGCCGTCGTCGGCCTCGGCACCATGGGCACCGGCATCGCCGAGGTCCTGGCCCTCGCGGGCCGCGAGGTCATCGGCATCGACATCAGCGAGGCGGCCGCCCGGCAGGCCCTCTCCTCCCTCGAAGCCTCCACCGCACGGGCCGTCGGGCGCGGGCGGATCACCGAGCAGGAGCGGGCCGACGCGCTCGCCCGGTTCCGTATCTCCGACGCCCTCGCGGCGGCTGCCGATGCCGAGCTGGTCATCGAGGTCGTGCCGGAGTCGTACGAGCTCAAGCAGCAGGTGTTCCGGGAGCTGGACACGATCGTCGCGCCCACCGCGATCCTCGCCACCGGGACGAACGCCCTGTCGGTGACCCGGCTCGCCGCCGAGTCGCAGCGCCCCGAGCGCGTGCTCGGCCTGCACTTCTTCAACCCGGCGCCCGCGATGAAGCTGGTCGAGGTCGTCTCCTCGGTGCTCACCGCGCCGCCCGCCGTCGAGGCCGTCACCAAGCTGGCCCGGGAGCTGGGCAAGGAGCCGGTCGCGGTCGGGGACCGGCCCGGGTTCGTCGCCGACGGCCTGCTCTTCGGCTACCTCAACCAGGCCGCCGCGATGTACGAGGCCAACTACGCCTCCCGCGAGGACATCGACGCGGCGATGAAGCTGGGCTGCGGACTGCCCATGGGCCCGCTCGCCCTGCTGGACCTGATCGGCATCGACACCGCCCGGACGGTCCTGGAGGCCATGTACTCCGCCTCCCACGACCGGCTGCACGCCCCCGCCCCCGTCCTCGGCCACCTCAGCGAGGCCGGGCTGACCGGGCGCAAGGCGGGGCGCGGCTTCTACACGTACGAGGCTCCGGGCAGCCAGACCGTGGTGCCCGACGCGCTCACCCCGTCCGCGGAAGCCGCGGCCGGTGTGGGGCGCTCCGTCGCCTCCGTCGGTGTCGCGGGCTCCGGGACCATGGCCTCCGGGATCGCGGAGGTCTTCGCCAAGGCCGGGTACACCGTGGTCCTCGCGGCGCGCAGCCAGGAGAAGGCGGATGTCGCCAAGGGCCGGATCGCGAAGTCGCTGGAGCGCTCGGTCAGCAAGGGGCGGCTGACGGCCGAGGCGCGGGACGAGACGCTGGGGCGGATCACGGCGGCCGGTTCGCTGGACGCGTTCGCGGAGGTCGACCTCGCCGTGGAGGCGGTCGCGGAGGACCTGGAGATCAAGCAGCAGCTCTTCGCGGCCCTGGACAAGGTCTGCCGGCCGGGCGCGGTCCTCGCCACCACCACCTCGTCGCTGCCGGTGGTCTCGATCGCACGGGCCACCGCGCGGCCCGAGGACGTGATCGGGATGCACTTCTTCAACCCGGCGCCCGCGATGAAGCTGGTGGAGGTCGTCCGTACGGTCCTGACCGCCGACGACGTCCACGCCACGGTCCGTTCGGTCTGCGCGAAGATCCGCAAGCACCCGGTGGACTGCGGGGACCGGGCCGGGTTCATCGTCAACGCGCTGCTGTTCCCGTACCTCAACAACGCGATCAAGATGGTCGAGGAGCACTACGCCTCGCTGGACGACATCGACGCGGCCATGAAGCTGGGCGGCGGCTACCCGATGGGCCCGTTCGAACTGCTGGACGTCGTCGGGCTGGATGTCTCCCTCGCCATCGAGAAGGTGCTGCACAAGGAGTTCCGCGACCCGGGGCTCGCCCCGGCGCCGCTGCTGGAGCACCTGGTGGCCGCGGGCTGCCTCGGCCGCAAGACGGGCCGGGGCTTCCGCGAATATGCCCGGCGCTGACCCGGGAGCCGGGTGGGGCGGGCTGCTGGGACCCCCCGGCGGTCCGCCCCCGAAGGCGCGCTCTCCTGCACCGATGCGTTACGTTCATGCCATGTCCCAGCCCGCCAAGTCACCCCGTGCCACCGCCGCGCCCGACGCCCCGGAGACCGCCGCGGGGTCGCGCGCCGCCGCCCAACGGCTCAAGATGCGCCGCGAACTGGCCGCTGCCGCGATGGAGCTCTTCGCCACGAAGGGGTACGAGGCGACGACCGTCGACGAGATCGCGGGCGCCGCGGGCGTCGCCCGGCGGACCTTCTTCCGGCACTTCCGCTCCAAGGAAGAGGCCATCTTCCCGGACCACGACGACACCCTCGTCAGGGCCGAGGCCGTCCTCAACGCCGCCCCCGCGCACGAGCATCCGCTCGACACCGTGTGCCGCGGCATCAAGGAGGTCATGAAGATGTACGCGGCCAAGCCCGCCGTCTCCGTGGCCCGTTACAAGCTGACCCGTGAGGTACCCACCCTCCGGGAGGCCGAGATCGCGTCGGTGGCCCGCTACGAGCGGCTGTTCACCCGCTATCTGCTGGGCCACTTCGACGAGCGCGACCACCACGTGGGCAACGACGACCCGCTGCTGGCGGAGGTGGCAGCGTCCGCGGTGGTCACCGCGCACAACCACGTGCTGCGCCGCTGGCTGCGGGCCGGGGGCCAGGGCGATGTGGAGGCCCAGCTCGACCGCGCCTTCGCCATCGTGCGGGAGACCTTCGGCTCCGGCATCGGGGCGGGCCGGACCGCCCCGGCCGATGCCACCAGGACCCCGGCGGCGACGGTCGCCACCGAGGGCGAGGTACTGGTCGCGGTGGCCCGTACGGACGCCCCCCTGGACGAGGTCATGCGGACCATTCAGCAGGCGCTCAAGGAGCGCTGAGCCGGGGGCCGACTCCCCGGCGGGTCTTCGACGCGTCCGGGCCGAGCCGTTCGACGCGCGCGGCGGCCGGGAATCCGCTGGCCCGCCGGGCACCACTGTGCTGATGTGCACGGATGCGATCATCCGAGAACGCCATCCGTCACCTCTTCGACCGCGAGATGCGGGAGCACGCCCGCCCCGACGGGCCCGGCGTACGCGTCGAGCGCGCCGGCCCCGTCGTCCGCCAGGTCGGCGGCCCGGACGACTGGAACGGGGTGGTCTGGTCGGACCCGGGGCTGGACGCCCGGGGGGCCGACGCCGCCGTCGCCGCGCAGATCGAGCACTGCACGGCGCTCGGCCTGCCCGAGTTCGAGTGGAAGCTGTACGCCCACGACTCCCCCGCCGACCTGGGGGAACGGCTGCTGGCCGCCGGGTTCGCGGCTGAGGAGCCGGAGGCACTGCTCGTGGCTCCCGCGGAGCCGCTGGCCGGGCCGGTCGAGCTGCCCGAGGGGGTGAGCCTGCGGCCGGTGACCGATGCGGCGGGCGCCGGGCTGATGGCCCGGGCCCACGAGCAGGCCTTCGGCACCGACGGGAAGCGCCTGCTCCACCAGGTGGTGAAGCGGCTGGAGGAGGCGCCCGAGGACTTCGTGGCGGTCATGGCGGTGGACGGCGGGGGCGAGCCGGTCTGCTCCGGGCGGATGGAGCTGCATCCGGGCACGGGCTTCGCCGGGCTCTGGGGCGGAGGCACGGTGACCGCCTGGCGGGGGAAGGGCGTCTACCGGGCGCTGGTGGCGTACCGGGCGCGGATCGCCGCGGAGCGCGGCTACCGGTACCTCCAGGTCGACGCCACCGACATGTCGGCCCCGATCCTGCGCCGACTGGGCTTTCTGGAGCTGGGGACGACGACGCCGTATGTGTACCGACCGGCACGGTAACCGCCCGGCAGCAGGACAGAACGTCTCGTAACGCCCATCGTGTTGCTCATGCGTGCCTACGAGATGACAAGTGAGAGAAATTGTTGGCACTGGGTGCCTTGTCAGCTGTCACGGAGTGCCATACGTTGAAGGTGTCCGGGCGGCCGGCGTGCTGGGGATGTCCCGTACGCCGGCTGTCCCCGCAACCACCGTGCTGCGCGCCCGGACGCCTGCGTCACAGGCACCCTTCTGCTCCACCCGAGCAAAGCCGAAGCTCCACTCGCCGAACCGACGGCAACACACCTCCACACCGCACCGCTCCCCTGCCAGCAGGGCCCTACAAGCGTTCCCTCGACGCCGCATCACCGGAGGCAACACCGTGAAGGAAATCCTGGACGCCATCCAGTCCGAGGACAGCACGGCCGCGGACTTCGCGGCCCTGTCCATCCCCGAGTCCTACCGCGCGATCACCGTGCACAAGGACGAGGCGGAGATGTTCGCCGGGCTCGCGACCCGCGACAAGGACCCGCGCAAGTCGCTCCACCTCGACGAGGTCCCGGTCCCCGAACTCGGCCCCGGCGAGGCCCTCGTCGCCGTGATGGCCAGCTCGGTGAATTACAACTCCGTCTGGACCTCCATCTTCGAGCCGGTCTCGACGTTCAGCTTCCTGGAGCGGTACGGGAAGCTCAGCGAGCTCACCAAGCGCCACGACCTGCCTTACCACGTCATCGGCTCCGATCTGGCAGGCGTCGTCCTGCGCACCGGCCCCGGCGTGAACGCCTGGAACCCGGGCGACGAGGTCGTCGCACACTGCCTCTCCGTCGAGCTGGAGTCCTCCGACGGCCACAACGACACGATGCTCGACCCCGAGCAGCGCATCTGGGGCTTCGAGACCAACTTCGGCGGCCTGGCGGAGATCGCGCTCGTCAAGTCCAACCAGCTGATGCCCAAGCCCCGGCACCTCAGCTGGGAGGAGGCGGCGGCCCCGGGCCTGGTCAACTCGACCGCGTACCGCCAGCTCGTCTCCCGCAACGGCGCCGGGATGAAGCAGGGCGACAACGTCCTGATCTGGGGCGCGAGCGGTGGACTCGGCTCCTACGCCACGCAGTTCGCGCTGGCCGGCGGCGCCAACCCGATCTGTGTCGTCTCCTCCCCGGAGAAGGCCGACATCTGCCGCTCCATGGGCGCCGAGGCGGTCATCGACCGCAACGCGGACGGCTACAGGTTCTGGAAGGACGAGCGCACCCAGGACCCGAAGGAGTGGAAGCGCTTCGGCAAGCGCATCCGCGAGTTCACCGGCGGCGAGGACATCGACATCGTCTTCGAGCACCCGGGCCGCGAGACCTTCGGCGCCTCGGTCTACGTCACCCGCAAGGGCGGCACGATCACCACCTGCGCCTCCACCTCGGGCTACATGCACGAGTACGACAACCGCTACCTGTGGATGTCGCTCAAGCGCATCATCGGCTCCCACTTCGCCAACTACCGCGAGGCGTGGGAGGCCAACCGCCTCATCGCCAAGGGCAAGATCCACCCGACGCTCTCCAAGACGTACACCCTGGAAGAGACCGGCCAGGCCGCCCACGACGTCCACCGCAACGCCCACCAGGGCAAGGTCGGCGTCCTGGCACTGGCACCCCGTGAAGGTCTGGGCGTGCGCGACCAGGAAATGCGCGAGCAGCACATCGACGCCATCAACCGCTTCCGCAACGTCTGAGGTTCTCCCATGACCGAACGTCAGAAGGACCGGCCCTGGCTCATGCGGACGTACGCCGGTCACTCGACCGCCGAGGCGTCCAACGAGCTGTACCGCCGCAACCTCGCCAAGGGCCAGACGGGTCTCTCGGTCGCCTTCGATCTGCCGACGCAGACCGGATACGACCCCGACCACATTCTCGCCCGCGGCGAGGTGGGCCGTGTCGGTGTGCCCGTCTCGCACCTCGGTGACATGCGCCGGCTGTTCCAGGACATCCCCCTGGAGCAGATGAACACCTCGATGACGATCAACGCGACCGCCATGTGGCTGCTGGCGCTCTACCAGGTGGTCGCGGAGGAGCAGGGGGCCGACCCCGCCAAGCTCCAGGGGACCACGCAGAACGACATCGTGAAGGAGTACCTCTCGCGCGGGACGCACATCTTCCCGCCGGTGCCCTCGCTGCGGCTGACCACCGACATGATCACGTACACGGTCAACCGCATCCCCAAGTGGAACCCGATCAACATCTGCAGCTACCACCTCCAGGAGGCGGGGGCCACCCCGGTCCAGGAGATCGCGTACGCCATGTCGACCGCCATCGCGGTGCTCGACGCGGTCCGCGACTCGGGCCAGGTCCCGGAGGAGAAGTTCGGTGACGTGGTCGCCCGGATCTCGTTCTTCGTGAACGCGGGCGTCCGCTTCATCGAGGAGATGTGCAAGATGCGCGCCTTCGGCCGTATCTGGGACCGTGTCACCCGCGAGCGGTACGGCATCACCGACGCCAAGCAGCGCCGCTTCCGCTACGGCGTCCAGGTCAACTCCCTCGGTTTGACCGAGGCGCAGCCGGAGAACAACGTCCAGCGCATCGTCCTGGAGATGCTGGCCGTCACCCTCTCCAAGGACGCCCGCGCCCGCGCGGTGCAGCTCCCGGCCTGGAACGAGGCGCTGGGGCTGCCCCGGCCCTGGGACCAGCAGTGGTCGCTGCGGATCCAGCAGGTGCTGGCGCACGAGAGCGATCTGCTGGAGTACGAGGACATCTTCGCCGGTTCGCACGTCATCGAGGCCAAGGTGGACGCCCTGGTCGAGGAGTCGCTCGCGGAGATCGACCGCATCCAGCAGATGGGCGGCGCGATGGCGGCCGTCGAGTCCGGCTATCTCAAGTCGGAGCTGGTCTCCTCGCACGCGGCCCGCCGGGCCCGGATCGAGGGCGGCCAGGAGAAGATCGTGGGTGTCAACATCTACGAGACGACCGAGCCCAATCCGCTCACCTCCGACCTCGACGGCGCGATCATGACCGTCGACCCGGCGAACGAGGCCCGGGTCGTCACCGCCCTGCACGCCTGGCGCGACAACCGCGACGAGGCCCGCGCGACCCAGGCGCTGGCCGCGCTGAAGAAGGCCGCGGCGGGCACCGAGAACATGATGGAAGCCACCGTCGAGTGCGCCCGCGCGGGCGTCACCACCGGCGAGTGGTCCTGGGCGCTGCGGGACGTCTTCGGCGAGTTCCGCGCGCCGACCGGGGTCTCCTCGGCCCCGGTGGCGGTCACCGCCGAGCCGGGCAGCACGCTCGCGCTGGTCCGCGAGAAGGTCACCCGTACCGCCGCCGACCTGGGTGTGGGACGGCTGCGCCTGCTGGTCGGCAAGCCGGGTCTTGACGGGCACTCCAACGGGGCCGAGCAGATCGCCGTACGAGCACGGGACGCCGGCTTCGAGGTGGTCTACCAGGGGATCCGGCTGACCCCCGAGCAGATCACCGACGCGGCGCTCGCCGAGGACGTGCACTGCGTGGGGCTCTCCATCCTCTCCGGCTCGCACGCGGAGCTGGTGCCCGATGTGCTGCACCGGCTGCGCGAGGCCGGGGCGCCGGACATCCCGGTGATCGCGGGCGGCATCATCCCGTCGGCCGACGCCGCGGCGCTCATCGAAGCCGGCGTGGCCGCCGTCTTCACCCCGAAGGACTTCGGCATCACGGAGATCATCGGCCGTATCGTCGACGAGATCCGGAAAGCGAACAAGCTCGACCCTCTGGAGGTCTCCGCATGACCACGCCCACCGCCCCCGTGAACCGGCTGCGCCCCCGCCGCTCGTGTCTGGCCGTACCCGGCTCCAACCCGCGCTTCCTGGAGAAGGCCCAGGGCCTCCCGGCCGACCAGGTCTTCCTGGACCTGGAGGACGCCTGCGCGCCCCTCGCCAAGGAGGGCGCCCGCCACCACATCGTGGACGCGCTGAACAACGGCGACTGGAGCGGCAAGACCCGGGTCGTGCGGGTCAACGACTGGACGACGCACTGGACGTACCGGGACGTCGTCACGGTCGTCGAGGGCGCGGGCCCCAACCTCGACTGCATCATGCTGCCGAAGGTCCAGGACGCCCAGCAGGTCGTGGCGCTGGACCTGCTGCTGACCCAGATCGAGAAGACGATGGGCTTCGAGGTCGGGAAGATCGGCATCGAGGCGCAGATCGAGAACGCCAAGGGCCTGGTGAACATCGACGAGATCGCCGCCGCCTCGCCGCGCCTGGAGACGCTGATCTTCGGCCCGGCCGACTTCATGGCCTCGATCAACATGAAGACCCTGGTCGTCGGCCAGCAGCCGCCCGGCTACCCGGCGGACGCGTACCACTACATCCTGATGCGCATCCTGATGGCGGCCCGCAGCCACGACCTCCAGGCGATCGACGGCCCGTTCCTCCAGATCCGCGACGTGGACGCCTACCGCGAGGTGGCCGGCCGTGCCGCCGCCCTCGGCTTCGACGGCAAGTGGGTGCTCCACCCCGGCCAGGTCGACGCGGCCAACGAGGTGTTCTCGCCCTCGCAGGAGGACTACGACCACGCCGAGCTGATCCTCGACGCCTACGACTGGTGCACCTCCGAGGAGGGCGGCAAGAAGGGCTCCGCGATGCTCGGCGACGAGATGATCGACGAGGCCAGCCGCAAGATGGCCCTGGTCATCGCGGGCAAGGGCCGGGCCGCCGGAATGCAGCGCACGTCCAAGTTCGAAGCCCCGGAGGCCTGATCATGCAGTTCGGACGCACTTTTGAGGAGTTCGAGGTCGGTGCCGTCTACAAGCACTGGCCCGGAAAGACGGTCACGGAATACGACGACCACCTCTTCTGTCTGCTGACCATGAATCACCACCCGCTCCACATGGACAGCAACTACGCGGAGAGGACGACCGACTTCGGGAAGAACGTCGTCGTCGGCAACTACGTCTACTCGCTGCTGCTCGGCATGTCGGTGCCGGACGTCTCCGGAAAAGCCATCGCCAATCTGGAGGTCGAATCGCTCAAGCACATCGCACCGACCTTCCACGGCGACACCATCTACGGCGAGACCACCGTCCTGGACAAGACCCCGTCGAAGTCCAGGAGCGACCGCGGAATCGTGTACGTCGAGACCCGGGGCTACAAGCAGGACGGCACCATGGTCTGCGTGTTCCGCCGCAAGGTGATGGTCCCCACCGAGACGTACATCAAGGAGCGCGGCGGCGAGCAGCCCGGCCGCCCGACGCCCGCCAACTAACCGTGCAGGGCCGTGAGGCCATCCGCGTGAAGCCACAGGAGATGCAGCCATGACGCGACTCGCCCAGACCGCCGGTCTGAACGACGTCCA
Organism: Streptomyces sp. NPDC043746; assembly: GCF_056436485.1. Classification (NCBI taxonomy): domain Bacteria; kingdom Bacillati; phylum Actinomycetota; class Actinomycetes; order Kitasatosporales; family Streptomycetaceae; genus Streptomyces; species Streptomyces sp. NPDC043746. Next base: position 98,791 of record NZ_JBWKCM010000023.1, read on the forward strand.
GCGGGAAATCCTTTCCACGGTCCGGGATTTCGTCGACAAGGAGATCATTCCGGTCGCGACCCAGCTGGAGCACCGCGACGAGTACCCCACGCAGATCGTGGAAGGGCTCAAGGAACTCGGCCTGTTCGGGCTGATGATCCCCGAGGAGTACGGGGGTCTGGGCGAGTCGCTGCTCACCTACGCACTGTGCGTGGAGGAGATCGCGCGCGGCTGGATGAGCGTGTCCGGGATCATCAACACGCATTTCATCGTGGCCTACATGCTCAAGCAGCACGGCACCCAGGAGCAGAAGGACACGTTCCTGCCGCGTATGGCACTCGGTGAGGTGCGCGGGGCCTTCTCGATGTCGGAGCCGGCGCTCGGCTCCGATGTCTCGGCGATCACGTCGAAGGGCGTCAGGGACGGCGACGAGTACGTTCTCAACGGCCAGAAGATGTGGCTGACGAACGGCGGCACGTCGACGCTGGTGGCCGTTCTCTGCCGAAGTGACGAAGGCCACCCCGAGGGCACCGCACCCCACAAGTCGATGACGACCTTCCTGGTGGAGAAGGAGGCCGGCTTCGGAGAGGTCCGGCCCGGCCTGACCATCCCCGGAAAGATCGACAAGATGGGGTACAAGGGCGTCGACACGACCGAACTCATCATGGACGACCTGCGCATTCCGGCCAACCGGGTCCTGGGCGGCACCACCGGCCGAGGGTTTTACCAAATGATGGACGGTGTCGAGGTCGGGCGGGTCAATGTCGCCGCCCGTGGCTGCGGCGTCGCTCAGCGTGCGTTCGAGCTGGGCGTTTCGTACGCCCAGCAGCGCCAGACCTTCGGCAAACCGATCGCGCAGCACCAGGCGATCCAGTTCAAATTGGCCGAAATGGCCACCAAGGTCGAGGCCGCTCATGCGATGATGGTGAACGCGGCACGCAAAAAGGACTCCGGGGAACGTAACGACCTGGAGGCAGGGATGGCGAAGTACCTCGCCTCCGAGTACTGCAAGGAAGTCGTCGAGGACGCCTTCCGCATCCACGGCGGTTACGGCTTCTCCAAGGAGTACGAGATCGAGCGCCTCTACCGCGAGGCCCCGATGCTGCTGATCGGCGAAGGTACCGCCGAGATCCAGAAAATGATCATTGGCCGGCGCCTCCTGGAGGAGTACCGATTCCAGGGCTGAATGTCCCTTTCGAGGTGATTTGGTGGCGAACAACATCACACCGGGTCACCCTCGGCGGGTGCCATTCGGCAGTCCGACTCGGCTGCTGGCTTGCCCAGTTGCGCCCGGCAACCGATAGCATCGCCGGAAAGCCGCCGTCCCCCGTTGCCAGCGCGGCATCATCCGCTACGAAGGTCATCCATGCCCGACAGCCCTACCTCCGCACACCGCGGCGGGGTCCGCATCGCCCGCGGAGCATCGCCGTGGCTCCTCCCGACCGTCGCCACCGCGGCCCTCAGCCTCGCCCGCGCCCGCAAGTCCGGGCGCTGGGCGGCTGCGGCCGTGCCCACCACCGCGCTCGCGGCGGGCATGCTGTGGTTCTTCCGTGACCCCGAGCGCGAGATCGCCGAGGGCCGGGTCATCTCCCCGGCCGACGGTGTGGTGCAGAGCATCATGCCGTGGAAGGACGGGCGGACCCGGGTCGCCATCTTCATGAGCCCGCTCAACGTCCACGTCAACCGCGCGCCGCTGGCGGGCACCGTGACGTCGGTCGAGCACGTCCCGGGCGGGTTCGTTCCGGCGTTCAACAAGGAGAGCGAGAACAACGAGCGCGTTGTCTGGCACTTCGACACCGAACTGGGCGACATCGAGATGGTGCAGATCGCGGGAGCGGTCGCCCGTCGTATCGTGCCGTACATCCCGCAGGGCACGAAGGTGGAGCAGGGCGAGCGCATCGGCCTGATCCGCTTCGGCTCCCGGGTCGACATCTACCTTCCGGAAGGTATCGATGTCGCGGTCGAGGTCGGCCAGGCCACCACCGCGGGGGTGACTCGAATTGACCGTAGTTGATCCGGATACCAAGGTCGGCTGGGTGCCCGAGGCCGAGCAGGAGAGCGACGCCGACGGCGCGGAGGACATGCCGCTCTCGCTTCGGCTGTCGATAGCGGACACGCTCACTCTCGGTAACGCCACGTGCGGATTCATGGCGGTGTACTTCACCACCACGGGGATCCTCATCCCGCACCTCACGGGCAGCGAGGAGACGGGCATGGCCCGTCACTCGGCGGCCACCGCCGTGATCCTCATGCTGATGGCGGCGATCTTCGACCTCTTCGACGGGCTCGTGGCGCGCAAGCTGCGGTCCTCGCCGATGGGGGCCGAGCTGGACAACCTCTCCGACCTCATCAGCTTCGGGCTCGCCCCGGCCTACTTCGTCCTCGTGTACGGGATGGTCGCGGACGACGCCCACCAGCGGGTGTCGGCGCTGGCGGCGATCGTGGTGCTGCTGGCCGTGGTGCTCAGGCTGGCCAGATTCTCCTGTGTGACCTTGAAGGACGGCATGTTCCAGGGCATGCCGAGCCCCTTCGGAGCGCTGACGGTCGTCTCGATCGTGCTTCTGGAGCTGCCCTTCATCCCGACGCTGCTGGCGATCGTCGGGGTGGCGTGGCTGATGGTGAGCCGGGTCGAGTACCCCAAGCCCCGTGGCATCCTCGCGGTGGCGATGCTCAGCTGGATCGTGAGCGCGATGGGACTGCTCGCCGCATGGGCCTTCGACGCCCCGGGCGGGCAGCTGCTGCTCCAGACCGGCTGTGCGCTCCAGGTGGTGCTGGGCGCGGTGATCCCGCTCTTCGCCACGGCGCGACGGGTCAACACGTTCCGTGACAACCGCCGCGAGGCGCGGGCGGCACAGCTCCCGTAGCGGGTACGTACGCGGACGTACGCAGAACAGGGCGAGGGCCCGGATGCTCCCCGGCATCCGGGCCCTCGCGCATGTCCCGGTGTGCCGCCCCCTCCCCGCGTCGTCCCCGGGTGTCCCCTCGCCCCCGGGCGTTCCTTCTCAGCGCCCCCGCCGCAGGCTCCAGGCCGCGGCCTCACCGGCCGGGGTGCGGCTCCAGGCTCCAGATCAGCTCGGCGTGGAGGGGGCCCTGACGGGCGAGGAAGGCACCGTGGTCGGGGGAGAGCGCGGCGAGCTGGGAGGCATGGCTGAGGACCGCCGCGCGCTTGGCCGCCCACTGCTCGTCGGAGAGCACCAGTTCGTGGCGGACCGTGACACGGTGGTGACGGGTCAGCTCCTGGTAGGCGGCCCCCCACTTCTGGTCGGCAGCCAGCGCCGCGGAGGCCCGGGGGGTGCCCCACTCCGGCAGGTGGCCGGTGTAGGGCAGGTCGGCGTAGACCCAGGGGGCGGGGGCGCCGGTCGCGGCGAGGGCGCGTTGGGCGCGGAGCCGTACGGCCTCGTGGTCGGGCTGGTTGGTACCGAGCGGGAGGAGGACGCGGGTGGTGGGGGCGAGGGTACTCAGGAGGGCGTCGAGCGCGTCGGGGCCTTCGCCCTCCAAGACGTACGGGCCGTCGGGGTGGTCGATCAGGAGCTGCTCGGCGCCCAGCAGCTCGCAGGCGCGGGCGTCCTCGGCGCTGCGGACCCGGTGGGCCTCGGCCGCGCTGGTGAAGCCGCAGGTGGAATCCCACCAGGAGACGGGGGCGCCGGGCGGCGGGGGACCGCCGTGGACGGTGACGAGGGCGAGGGGGCCGGGCAGGGTGGGCAGCAGCCCGGCGAGGGAGAGCGCGGCGTCGTCGAAGTGCGGCGAGACGACGAGGGTGCGCCAGGGGGGCGGTACGGGGGCGGGCACGGTTCCTCCGGAGGGGCGGGGCTGTTCGGGGCCCGGAAGCGGGCGGTCGGGGGTGCGAAGGCGGCGGTAGGGGCCGGGCGGGGTGCCCACGGGCTCCCGGGGGGGGAGGCCCGGTCGGGGCGCGGGGCGTGGGGTCGGGCCACCCGGGTGTGTGGTCAGGGCGCCGGAGCCCGGCGGGGGATGTCCAGCGCGGCGAGGGCCGCGTCCCAGGCCGTGTCGCTGCCCTCCCAGCGGCCGGGCTGGGCGGCGACGGTCCCCCAGGTGACCCCGGGCGGGAGTGCGGGGGTGGTCCGCGGGGGCGTACGGCGCAGCCAGAGCAGGTCGAAGTCGTGGTCCGGGTAGCGGGAGCGCAGGAGGCCGTGGAGGGCCGCCAGGTCGTCGGCGCCGCTCTCGTCGAACGCGTCGTGGTGGACGTACAGGACCCGGGTGCCGGAGGCCGCCAAGTCCCGCCAGCGGGTGGCGAGGTGGGCGAACTTCTCCCGGACCCTCGGATACTGCTCCGCGATGACCTCCGGAGTCAGCGGGGTGCCCCCGGGAGCATGGAAGTCGTGGAAGAAGCGGATGTTCGAGCCCCGGTCCCGTACGCAGAGGCCGTTGCTGAAGGGTTCGCCCATGCCGGGGCGGAGGACGTTGGCGAAGTCGGCCGCGATGGTCTCCCGTACGGCGACGAGATCGAGGTCGAGCCAGTCGAAGAAGTGCGCCCGCTCCCTGCCGGTGATGCGGCGGAGCTGGTAGGTGGACTCGCAGTGGTAGCCGAGCCCGACACAGACGTCGTACATGGCGGGCTCCGTCAGACGCCGGTGCGCCGGAGCAGGACGCCGACGCTGCCGCGCTTGCCGAGGTAGGCCCGGCCGCCGCAGACCGTCTCCAGGGCCGGGCCGACGAGCGGGGTCTCGTCGGCCTTCCGCCAGTGCGGGGAGGTCTCCAGCCAGGGGGTCAGCCGGGTGGCCAGCGTCTCGGGTTCGAGGGCGACGAGGACCAGGTCGGTCGGGAGGCGGTCCAGCAGGGCGAGGTCCTGGCCGTAGTAGAGCATCTCGATGAGGAGGTAGGCCGCCGCGGGCAGCCCGCGGCCGGCGGCCAGCTCCTCCAGCGCGTCGGGGCGGACCCGGGCGGTGTCCCCGACCCGCTCGGCCAGGCGGCGGCGGAAGGCGGGATTGGGTTCGGTCGCGTGGACGGTGAAGCCCTTCTCCGCGAGCCGGGTGGTGAGCGCCCCCTCACAGGCGCCGACCTCGACGAGCGGGCCGCCGCCGGGCGGGCAGTGCCCGGCGATCCACGCCACGGTGGCGTCCAGCCGCTCCGCCTCGTACGCGGAGGTGGCGAACTCCCACGGGTCGGCCACCGTGGCCGCGTCCTCGTCGAGGCTGGCCAGCAGCGCGAACAGCCGCTCCCGCTCCTGAGCCGACCCCGCGGCGAAGAACCGCTCGGTGGCGTGGACCCGCCCGGTCCGGACGACGTACTCGGCGGACTCGGTGCGCAGCAGATGGCCGCAGTGCCGGTTCACGAAGGCGAGCTTGGCACCGGCCTCGGCCCGTTCGAGCGGCCGGTCGAGGTCGCTGATGAACTGGAGGTACGGCGAGTGGCCGACGGCGTGCAGGACGGTCGGCCCGCCCGGAGCGACGGCAGCGGCGGCATCCCGGCCGAGGCGGCCTCTGGTGCGCCGGGTGTCGGCGGGCGAGTGGGTCCAGAGCCGGGCCTCGACGCCTCGGGCCGCGGCCTCGATCAGGGCGGCCAGCGCCTCCGGTCCTGGCGACGGGGTGCGCTCGTCGACGGGCCGGACGTGCCGGGCCACGGCGTCGAGCCGCTCGGCCGTCGGCAGGTCGGCCGGGAGCACCAGGTGTTCGGCGGTGTCGCCGAGGAGGACGTGGACCTCGCGGCCCGGCTCCGGCCTCCGGGCGGTCCCGGAGCCGGTGAGCACGGAGAGGAAGTCGAGTACGGCGTCCTCGGCCCTGAGTACGGCCACGATGTCGATCACGGGATGGATCCCCTCAGCAGGACTCGGGCAAGCGGTGGACATACAGGGTCTGAACGGGACGGGGCACGCTCGGCGGCCCCCTCGTCCGAGGTCGAGCCAACCACCCCCCATCCAGGTGGTCCAGACCAATTTTCCGCCGAACACGGAACCCGCGCACGGCGGTTACGGGGCGTCCGGACCCCCGATACCGCGCCCGCCCTACAGGACTCACACCCCCCTCCATGGCCGGATTTCAGCCACCGAAGCCCCCTGTCGACGGCTCGTACCACGGCCCGCTCCCCCGCACCAGAGGCAGCCTCCTCCCGGTGACTGGGAAGTTCCGGCAGCGGAATGAGTACGGGGATCCTGTCAACCCGGCGCGCCCGGCTTCTAGAATCACCTCGCATCCGACGCCCCGACGACTCGGGCCGGGACGCGGAGCAGGGGGACGACGGGGGTCCGACGATGACGAAGCACAGGCTCGGCGCGGGACGCGCGGTGGCGGTCGCGGCGGCGGGCGTCCTGCTCGCGGGCTGCGGAAACGCGGGGACGAAGGGCGGGGAGGGTCCCGAGCCGAAGCCGTCCGCCTCGGTACGGCAGGCCGGGGGGTCCGCGGAGCCGTCCGGGGCGCCGGAACCGGAGAAGCCCGCGGAGTCCGCGGAGCCGGGGGCGCTGCCCAGCGCGTACGACTTCACACCCGCCCCGGACCGGGTCCCGAAGACGGCGGCCGAGGCGCGCAGGCTGACGCGCAACGCCTCTCTCGGGGAGGACGACTGGGCGGCGGGCATGGTACGGGGGACGCCGTACGAGACCGCCGGGACCTGGACCGTACTGGCCGATTCCTGTGTCTGGAGCCGCAGTGCCCTGCCCGACGGGGTGCTGGACTCCTACACACGGCGGCTCGACCTCCCGGCCCAGGACGGCAAGGGGCGGGTCATGGGCTCGGTGACCGTGACGGTGCACAGGAGCGTCGAGGGTGCCGACCGGGAGATCAAGGACACCGTCCAGGAGAGCTTCCGCTGCCCGTCGCAGGAGCTGGGCGGCGGGCAGCGGCTGAGCGGGCTGATGTCGCTCCAGTTCGACCAGAAGGACGTGCGCAACGCGGACGCCTCGCTCTTCGAGGCCGGGAAGTACTCCGGCCCCGGCTCGGACGGCACCCAGGACTACGTCTGGTCCAAGTCCCGGATCGGGCCGGTCACCACGGCCGTCTCGGTCAAGGGCGCCCAGGGGTACGAGACCACGGACCTGCTGCGCATCGCCGCCGAGGGCGGGGCCAAGGTGCTCTACCGGGTCGAGCTGGAACTCACGTGAGCGCACCCCCGTAGGCGCGGGGAGCCCCCGGAGGTAGGACACGATCACGATGCAGGGACGTAACCGCTGATGGAACCGCTCCGCTCCACCGATCCGGCGCGGATCGCCGGATACCGCGTCCTCGGCCGGCTCGGCGCCGGGGGCATGGGCGTGGTCCTGCTGGGCCGTTCGCCCGGTGGCGCGCTGGTGGCCATCAAGCTGATCCGGGCCGAGTACGCGGACGACGCCGGGTTCCGCGCCCGGTTCCGGCGCGAGGTGGCGATCGCCCGGCAGGTGCGCAACCGGTGGGCGGTGCCGGTGGTCGACGCCGACACCGAGGCGCCCGCGCCGTGGCTGGCCACCGAGTTCGTGCCGGGGCCGCCGCTGAGCGAGGCCGTGGGCGGCGGGGGGCCGTTGCCCGAACGCAGTGTGCGGGCGCTCGGTTCGATGCTGGCGGAGGCGCTGGAGGCCGTCCACGGTGCGGGGCTGGTCCACCGGGACGTGAAGCCCGGCAACGTGCTGCTGGGGCTCGACGGCCCCCGGCTGATCGACTTCGGGATCGCGCGTGCCCTGGACGACACGGTCCTCACGGCGACGGACGCGATCGTCGGCTCCCCCGGCTTCCTCTCCCCGGAGCAGGCGCAGGGGCGGCGGATCGGCCCGCCGAGCGACGTCTTCTCGCTGGGCTGTGTGCTGGTGTACGCGGCGACCGGCGGGCGGCCGTTCGGCAGCGGACCGGTGGAGGCGATGCTCTTCCGTACGGTGCACGACCCGGCGGAGCTGGGCGCACTGCCGCCGGGGCTGCGGCCGGTGGTGGAGGCGTGCCTGTCGAAGGAGCCGGAGGGGCGGCCGACCGCCGGGGACATCCGGCGGGCCTTCGCGCCGGAGGCGCCGGGGGGCGGCTGGCTGCCGGGTCCGGTGACCCATCTGATCGCGGAACGGTCGGCCCGGATGCTGGCGCTGCCCGACATCGAGGCGACCAGCCTGGACGCGGGTGCCACGGGGCAGGCGGGCTTCACCGCGGACCCCGGCGCCACCCCGGCTGTCGGTGCCGGGGGCCGGGACTCCACCGCCGTCCCGCGCTCCCTCGGCCGTCGGCGGTTCCTCACGTACGTGACCGGCGGCGCGGCCCTCGCGGCGGCGGGCGGCACCACCGCCTGGCTGGCCACGGCATCGGGCGGCGAGAAGGACCCGGGCGGGGACGGCACGGGGCGCGGGGATGCGACGGCCGCCCGGCCCGAGCTGCGCATCGGGCTCCAGGCCGACCTCAGCGGCCCGTCGGCGTCGACCGGCAGGGGCCAGGAGCGGGCGGCCCTCCTGGCGGTCGAGGAGCACAACGCCCGCGAGGACGCGCCGTTCACGCTGCGCCTGGTGGTGGCCGACGACGGCGGTGACGGGGAGAAGGCGAAGGCGGCGGTGCGGCGGTTCGCGGAGGACCCGCTGGTGGTCGCGGCCATCGGGGCGACCGGTGCGGACGCGGCGCGCGAGGCGCTGGTCGCCTACGACGAGGTGGCGCTGCCGCTGCTGAGCGTGGTCGACGGGGACACCCGGAACCTGAACCGCATCTTCCTGTGCGCCCGGCCGCGCAACGACATGCAGATGCTGCCGGTGGCGCAGTACCTGGGGGCGAAGGGGCTCCACACCGTGGCGCTGGTGGACGACGGGACCGAGTACGGCCGCCAGACCACCCGGTTCCTGGACGCGGGGCTGCGGGGCAACGGCCGTACGGTCTTCGCGGAGACCGTACGGGAGGGCACCGCCGATCTGGACACGGAGGCGGGGCGGATCGTCGCGAAGAAGCCGGGCGCGGTGGTGTACGGGGGCGGGTGGCGGGATGCGGCCCGGTTCGCGCGGGCGCTGACGAAGGCCGGGTTCCGGGGGGCGACGCTCGGCACCCAGGCCGTGCACGATCCCCGGTTCCTGGCGGAGGCGGGCGAGGACGCGGCGGGGTGGCTGGTGGTGTCGACGGCCGCCGACCCCGCCTCCGTACCCTCGGTGGAGGCTTTCGCGGCGGCCTACCGCAAGCGGTTCGACGGTGCGCCGCCGCTGCTGGCCGCCGAGGCGTACGACGCGGTCGGGCTGATCGCGGCCTGCGCGGAGGGGACGGGCCGGACGTCGATGACCCGGCAGGACATGCTGCCCGTGCTGCGCACGACCCGGTACAAGGGCGTGTCCAAGAGCTATGCGTTCGAGCCCGCCAACGGGATGTACGCGGGGACCGGGGTCTTCGTCTACCGCGTGGAGCGGGGGAAGTTCCGGTACGTCGGGATGGACGGCCGGGAGGTCTGAGGCCGGGCACGGGCCACGAGGGCCGGCCCGCCTTCGTCGGCGGGACCGGCCCCCGTATCCACGTTGCTTCAGCGTGCCCGCGTCACTTCAGCGTGTACGACTTCGCCGCCGGGGAGACCGACGCCGGGCTGATGACCTTCAGCCCGCCGGGCGCCGTGGCGTCGGGCTTCATGATGACGCTCTCCCGGGTGGAGGGCGCCTTGGGGTCGGAGAAGTCGTGCGTGACCCCGAACTCGGTGCCGTACCCCTTGATCGTGAGGAGCGCCTTGCCGATGCCCTCGCGGGTGAGGTCCTTCTCGTCGCAGGCCTTGTCGAGCGCCTCACCGAAGACGGAGGCGGCCGTCCACCCCGCGACGACGCCGTTGTCGAGGACGTCGTTCGGGTACTGCGAGGCGTACTCCTTGCGCAGGAGTGACGGCCCGTCACCAGGGTCCCCGATGGGCAGGGTCGAGGACGCTATGTAGTAGTCCTTCAGCAGAGCCGGGCCGGCCTGGGTCTTCAACAGCTGCGGTGCGTAGGCGGAGTTGTTTCCCACTACGGGGACATCGAAGCCGGTGGCCGCGGCGACACCGACGAGCGAGGCCGCCTGGCGCGGACCGGCACTGACGACGACGGCCTTCACCCCGGCCTGCTTGAGGGCGGCGACCTGGGCCGTCATGTCGTTGTCGGTCGGCTTGATCTTCTGCTCGACGACGGTCAACCCCGCTTCCTTCGCGGCGTACTTGGAGCCGACGAGCGCGTTCTCGCCGTAGTCGCCCTCGAAGTAGACATGCCCGATCCGGTCGCCCTCGGCGATCCGCTTCTCCTTGAGCAGGTGGTCGATCAGGTTGATGGTCTCGACGTCGTACGTGGCGCCGATGACGCGGATGTACGGGGAGCCGACCAGGCTGGCCGACCAGGCCTGCGGCAGCACGAGCCCCTTGTCCTTCCCGTCGATCCGCTGCTCGACGGCGGCGACGAACGGGGAGCCGATGAACTGGGTGAAGCCGAGCACCTTCGGTTCCAGCTCGGTGTAGCCGGCGATCGCCTTCTGCGGGTCGTAGCCGTGGTCCCGCACGGTCAGCTCGATCTTCCGGTCGCAGATGCCTCCCTTGGCGTTGATCTGCCGCGCCCAGAGCTGCTGGGCCTGGGTGACGCTCTTGCCGAGCGAGGCGTACACCCCGGTCATGTCGGTGAGGACACCGAGCGAGATCGTCGAGGAGGTGACCCCGGGTCCGGTCTTGATCCCGGCCTCGTCCTGTCCGTCCCCCTTTCCTCCGGCCGCCTTGCCGCTGCACCCGACGAGGGTGACGGTGAGGGCCGCGACCACGGCCGTGAGCGCTCTGAGTCTCATTTCTTCTCCCCTGATTTCTTCGGACGCATGACTCGACGCGCGCGGGCGACGCCTGGGCGCGGACGGGCGAGGCCCAGGCGGGCGAGGCCGCCGGGCAGGAACAGGACCACGGCGACGACCGCGGCGCCGTACAGATAGCGCGACGCCTCACCGGGTGCCAGACCGCCCGTGCCGGGGGCGGAGACCAGCGGGAGGGAGTCGCTGTAGTGGGTGAGCACCTGCGGGAGCAGCGAGACGAAGGCGGCGCCGATCACGGCCCCCGCGACACTGCCGAGCCCGCCGATGACGATCATGGCGAGGTATTCGAGGGACAGGATCATGCCGAAGTACTCGGGCACGGTCCGCTGGAACACGAGGGCGAGCAGGACGCCCGCGAGACCGGCGTACATGGAGGAGAGGACGAAGACCCCGGCCCGGTAGCGGGCCACCGGCACGCCCATGACTCCTGCCGCGATCCGGTGGTCGCGGATGGCGTTCATCGCCCGGCCGGGGCGGCCCCGCAGGACGCCCCGGGCGAACAGGGAACTCAGCAGCAGCGCGGCGAGCCCCAGATACCAGAGCTTCTCCGACGATCCGAACGGGACTGCCGCTACGAGGAGTTCGCTGTCGTCGAAGGTGAACCCGAAGAGGGAGAGCGGGGGGACGGCCCTCCCGTTGTAGCCACCGGTCAGGGACCCCGCGTTGAACAGGACGTGCTGCCCGATGAAGATCAGTGCGAGGGTGGCGATACCGAGGTAGGCCCCGCGCAGCCGCCCGGCGATCGGGCTGAACACCCCTCCCGCGACACCCGCGAGGAGGACGGCGAGGAGTGCGGCCAGCCAGGTGGGCAGTCCGAGTCCGGCCAGGGCGTGGCCGTTCTCGGTGCTGGACTCCCCCGCCAGGACGCAGTAGCCGTACGCGCCGACGGCGAGGAAGAAGGCATGTCCCATGGAGAGTTGGCCGGTGGCTCCGGTGAGCATGTTGAGCCCGATGGCACCGATCGCCGCCGCCATCGCGAACAGCCCGGCCTGGAGCCAGAAGCGGTCCAGGTAGAAGGGGAGGACGAGGAGCACGAGGGAGCCGGCGAGGACGGCGTACGTACGGGGTCGGCGCAGCCGTTCGGTGAGGCCTTGCCCGCCAACAGGTTCGGGAGCGGGAGCAGTTGTCCTCTCCGGTGCGGCTTCGGCGGTGGTGTCAGACACGGGCCAGCTCCTTCGTGCCGAAGAGTCCGGCCGGGCGGATCAGCAGGACCGCGACCATCACCAGATAGGGCGCCAGGTCCCCGATGCCCCGGCCGAGGAAGGAGAGGTCGCTCTGGTAGCCGGTGGCGAGCGCCTCGGTGACACCGACGATGAGCCCGCCGGCCAGTGCTCCGGTGGTGGAGTCGAGCCCACCGAGGATCGCGGCCGGGAAGGCCTTGAGCGCGGCGAGTGAGGTGGCCCGTTCCAGTCCGGGGGTCGGGAAGACGGTGAGGAAGAGCGCGGCGACGGCGGCCAGCGCCCCGGCGACGGCCCAGGCGGCGAGGGAGACCCGGCCCAGCTTGATGCCCATGAGGGCGGCGGTCTGCGGGTTCTCGGCGGCGGCGCGCATCGACACGCCCCACGAGGTGTAGCGGAAGGCCAGCAGGAACACGGTGATGAGGAGACCGGCCGCCAGGAACGCGGCGATCCTGGTCTGGGCGAGGGTGATCCCGCCGATGTGGACCACCTCGTTGCCCCACGGGTCCCCGAGCGCGAGGACGTCCGTGCCCATGCGGCGGGTGAGTTCGGTGATGAGGAGGATGTCGACGCCGATGGTGACGATGGCCAGGACGCTGTGGTCACTGCCCCGGTAGCGGCGCATCACGAAGAACTCGATGGCCGCCCCGACGGTCGCGGCCCCGGCGATCCCGACGAGCAGCGCGGGCCAGAACCCGATGTCGTCATGGAGCACGGCGGTGACGTAGCCGCCCGCCAACAGCAGGGAGGCGTGGGCGAAGTTGACGACCTCGGTGGCCTTGAAGATGACGACGAACCCGAGGGCGATCAGCGCGTAGACCGAGCCGATCGACAGGCCGCCGAGGAGGAGTTCGACGAACGTGGTCATTCAGGTGCTCCCAAGTAGGCCTGGACGACGGCCGGATCGTTCTGGACCTCGGCGGGCGTGCCGCCCGCGATCCTGCGTCCGAAGTCGAGTACGGTCACCGCGTCCGCGAGCTTCATCACCACCCCCATGTCGTGCTCGACCATCACGATGGAGATGCCGAGGCTGTCGCGTACGTCGGCGACGACGGCCGCGGTACGGCGTCGCTCGTCGGCGGTCATGCCCGCGATCGGCTCGTCCAGGAGCAGGACCTTCGGCTCCATGCACAGCGCGCGGCCCAGCTCGACGAGTTTCTGCTGCCCGTACGGGAGTGAGCCCGCCGGACGCTCCAACTCCCCTGCCAGACCGATGAATCGGGCGATCTCCCGGACCCTTGCCAGGTGGCGCCGCTCCTCGCGGGCGGCGGAGGGAAGCCGCAGTCCGGTGGCGAGGAACCCGGAGCGGGTGAGCCGGTGACGGCCCAGGAGCAGACTGTCGGCAACGGTGGCGTGGGGCGGGAGCGCCAGGTTCTGGAAGGTGCGGGCCACTCCGAGGGCGGCGATGGCGTGCGGCGCGAGCCCGGTCAGCTCGGTGGCACCGAGGTGGACGGTGCCAGTGGCGGCCCGGTAGACACCGGAGAGAACGTTGAAGCAGGTGGACTTGCCCGCGCCGTTGGGGCCGATGACGGCGTGCACGCTGCCGGGTTCGACGGTGAAGGAGACGCCGTCCAGGGCGGTGAGCCCGGCGAAGCGGACGGTCACATCGGTGACGGTGAGCGGGGCCGGGGCACTGTCCACGGGGTCGGCCGCGGGCACGGGGGCGGGGGCGGTCATGCCGACCACCTGCTCAGGGTGCGGCGGTGGCGGGAGGCCGCCTCGGCGTCGGCCGCGGCCTCCTCGTCGACCACGCCGAGATAGCGCCGACGCACCTCGTCGGATGCGGCCAGTTCGGCGGCGGGCCCGCGCAGGGCGACCTCCCCGACGTCGAGGACGTACGCCGTCGAGGCCAGGCGCAGCGCGATGGCCGCGTTCTGCTCGACGAGCATGACGGAGGTGCCGCCCGCGTTGATCTCCTGGACGGTCTCCGCGATCCTGGCCGCCATCAGCGGGGCGAGGCCGAGCGAGGGCTCGTCCAGCAGGAGCAGCCGGGGCCCGGCCATCAGGGCGCGTCCCATCGCCAGCATCTGCTGCTCGCCGCCGGAGAGGAGCCCGGCGCGCTGATGGGCTCGGTCGGACAGGACCGGGAACAGGGCGTGGACGCGTGCCAGTGCGGCGCTCGTCTCCTTGCGCCCGCCACGCGCCCCGAGTGCGCCCGCGCGCAGGTTGTCGGCCACCGTCATCCGGGCGAAGACCTGCCGGCCCTCCGGGACCTGGACCACTCCGGCGGCCACCACCTGGGCGGGCCTCAGCCCCTCCAGGGGGCGGCCGTCGAACCGGATGGTGCCGGTGCCGGTACCCCGGTGGAAGCCGAGGGTCCGCGACACGGCCCGCAGCAGCGTGGTCTTGCCCGCGCCGTTCCCGCCCAGTACGGCGGTGATCGCGCCGTCCGGCACATCGACGGAGATGTCGTGCAGGGCCCGGACCGGTCCGTAACCCACGGACAGTCCGCGGATCTCCAGCGTTGCCATGCGTCCTCCTCCTTCCGCCTTCTCGTGTCGTGCTCATCGGTGAGGGTGTGGCTTCGTGTGGTGCCACAGACCAGCACCGGCGGGAGCGCGCGTCCACGGCCCGGGGCGGACTCGATGCGCTGGACCAGCGATCGAAGGGCCTCGTTGTGCACGTGCACAGAGCCGGTGCCGGACCGGCTCGCGCCCCGCGCGCCCGGTGGCATCCTCATCGGTCACCGGGGAGACCGGCCCCGGCGGCCGCCTCCGCGGCGGTGTCCCGTCGGCTGCCCCGGCAGCGCCGGGCGAAGGGCGCCGGTCGCCGGTCCGGCGGACGGAGGCGGGGATGGGGAGGGAGGCCGGGGGCGGGGAGCGGGCACGGGCCGCCGAAGACCCACCGGGGGCCGGGGGCATGGGGGCCGGGGAGTGGCCGGCGGTCCTGGTGGCGGGCGCGCCGGAACTCTCCGCTCGGCTGCTCGCGGAGGTGTTCGGCCCGCTGCTGGCCCTGGCCCCGGCGGAACGGGCACTGCTGGTGGGGACGTTGGACGCGTGGCTGGAGTGCGGGGGCTCGGTGGGGCGGGCGGCGGTACGGCTCCGGTGCCACCGGAACACGGTGTTCAACCGGCTGCGCCGCCTGGAACGGCTGACCTCACGGTCGTTGTCGCACCCCCGCGGGCTGGTGGAGACGGTGCTGGCCCTGGAGGCGCTGCGGTGGGCGGCGGGGCGGGGGTGAGCACTTCGGCCCCGGCGCCCCTCGTACGCCGTCGGTGCCTCACCCCTACGCCGTACGGCGCCGAAGGGCGGACCCGAGGCGCCGGGCGTCGGGCGCCGGGGACGGGAGCGGCACGGCGAAGGGCCGGTCGTACGGCTCCGTACGACCGGCCCCGTTCTGTCGTCAGCTCAGGAAGTCCCGGGCGATCGACTCGGCCGCACGCTCCAGCAGCGGTCCGGCCTGGGCCATCGAGACGGCCGGGTCCGGTTCGAGATCGGCCAGGGCGTAGGCGCGTGCGATGCCCGCCCCGCTCAGGGCCTCGGGAGAAAGGGCCAGACGGCCGCAGACCGCGACGACCTCGATCCCGGCCTCCCGGGCGGCCGCCGCGACGCCCGCCGGGGCCTTGCCGTGGAGGGTCTGCTCGTCGAGCGAGCCCTCGCCGGTGATGACCAGAGTGGCGCGGGCGAGCGCGGGGCCGAAGCCGAGGACGTCGAGCATGACCTCGATGCCGGGGCGGAAGCGGGCGCCGAGGGCGACGAGCGCCCCGTAGCCGATGCCGCCGGCCGCTCCGGCACCCGGCAGGGCCGCCGTCTCCGGACCCAGGATCGAGGCGTAGTGCGCCAGGGCCGCGTCGAGGAGCGCGATGTCCTCCTCGCTCGCGCCCTTCTGCCGCCCGTACACCTCGGGCGCGCCCTTGGGCCCGGTCAGCGGGTTGTCCACGTCGCTGGCCAGGATCAGGTCGACGGCCTTCAGACGCGGGTCGAGCCCGGACAGGTCGGCCTCGGCGAGTGCGGCCAGTCCCCCGCCACCGGGGCCGACGGGCTTGCCGTCCGCGCCCAGGAAGCGGGCTCCGAGCGCGGCGAGCATGCCCGCGCCGCCGTCCGTGGTCGCGCTGCCGCCGACCCCGAACACGATGGTCGTCGCCCCGGCGTCCAGGGCGGCGGCCAGCAGTTCGCCCGAGCCGTACGTGGTGGCCGTGAGCGGGGCGAACACCCCGTCGGGCAGGTGCTGGAGGCCCGAGGCCTCGGCCATCTCCACCACCGCGGTGGTCCCGCGCAGCGCGTACGCCGCCGTCACCGGGTCCCCCACGGGCCCGGTCACCCGCGCCTCACGGCGCTCGAACCCCGCGGCAACCGCCGCCGCGACCGTGCCGTCGCCGCCGTCCGCGACCGGCAGGGTCTCCACCTCCAGGCCTGGGACGACGCGCCGCAACCCGGCCGTCACCCGCTCCGCGACCTGTACGGCCGTGAGCGAGCCCTTGAACTTGTCCGCCGCGACGAGCACGCGGGCGGTCTTCACATCTGCTCCGTCCGTCACCTTGCATCCCTTGCTTTCGAACAGGCAGTCGCGCCGCCCCGACCCTATCCGCACGCCCCCTGATCTGCCACGGGCGTCCGCAACCGCCCCCGTCCGCTCCCGGACCCCCACTACGCTGGCGGCCGTGACCACCACTGATGCCGCCGCCTACGCCGCGTACATCGCCGGGCTCCCCCGGGTCCTCGCCGGGGCTGCCTGCCTCTTCCGTGACACGGAGGGCCGGGCGCTGCTCGTCGAGCCGAACTACCGCGAGGGCTGGGCGCTGCCCGGCGGAACGGTCGAGTCCGCGACGGGCGAGGGCCCCCGTCAGGCCGCCCGCCGCGAGACGGCGGAGGAGATCGGGCTCGACCTGGCGCCGGGCCGGCTGCTCGCCGTCGACTGGGCGCGCGGCCCGGGCCGGCCGCCGATCGTGGCGTACCTGTACGACGGCGGGGTGCTCACACCGGAGCAGTTCGCGGCGATCCGGCTCCAGGAGGCGGAGCTGCTCTCCTGGAAGCTGGTGGCCCCGGCCGAGCTGGACGGCTATCTGCTGGGCGCGCTCGGGCAGCGGGTCCGGGCGGCGCTGGAGGTTCTGGCGTCCGGCGGTGGGACGGTGGAGCTGGAGGACGGCCGCCCGGTCGCGTAGTACGCAGTATCGGGGAGCTACGACGTCAGCCCTGCTGGGCCTCGGGCTTGATCTCCACGTCCCGCACCGACTCCTCGCGCTCGGCGACCCGCGCCTCGGTGCGGTGGCCGCGCGCGATGTAGTCGCGCACCACCAACTCCACCGCGTCCTGCGGGTTTCCGACGCCCGCGAGCACCATGACTTCGACGACGAGTTCGGCGTCCAGACTGACGCTCACCTTGGCCATAGCCGGACCCTACACCGGCGAAACCCACTCGTGGGAGGCCTTCGACCTCCGTACGCTCGCCGTATGGCCCTTGTCGCGATCCTCAGCGGTGCCGGCATCTCCACGGACTCCGGCATCCCCGACTACCGGGGACCGAACGGAGTCTGGCGGAAGGACCCGGAGGCCGAGAAGCTCGTCACGTACGACTACTACATGGCCGATCCGGAGATCCGCCGCCGCTCCTGGCTGCTGCGCCGCTCCACCCACGCCGCGAACCCCGAGCCGAACGCGGCCCACCGGGCGGTGGTCGCGCTGGAGCGGTCCGGCACCCCGGTCCGGGTGATCACGCAGAACGTCGACGGGCTGCACCAGCTGGCCGGGCTGCCCGACCGCAAGGTCCTCGAACTCCACGGCACCGCACGCCAGGTGGCCTGTACGCGCTGCCACGACCGGTCGTCGATGGCGGAGGCCCTGGAGCGGGTGGACGCGGGCGAGCCGGACCCGGCGTGCACGGTCTGCGGCGGGATCCTGAAGGCGGCGACGGTGATGTTCGGTGAGCGGCTGGACCCACGGGTGCTGGCCGACGCGATGTCGATCGCCAAGGCGTGCGAGGTCTTCGTGGCGGTCGGCTCGACGCTCCAGGTGCAGCCCGCCGCCTCGCTCGCCGGGATCGCGGCCGAGCACGGGGCGCGGCTGGTCGTGGTGAACGCGGAGCCGACACCCTACGACGCACTCGCCGAGGAGGTCGTACGGGAGCCGATCGGGACCGCCCTGCCGAGGCTGTTGCGTGCCCTGGGCAGTGCCCGGTCCTGAGGTCCCGCCCCGTTACGGGGTCTCCAGCCCCGCGCGGACCCGGCGCGAGGGCTGGAACACGTACAGGTCGAGGATGTCGGGAGCGTCCGCGAGACCCGGGCCGCCGGCCGACGCCCAGGTGATGACGTCCTGCTCGGCGTGCTCGTCGTTGACCAGGCCGAGCCAGACCGGGCGGCCGCCCGCGCGGCGGCCCTCGGCGGACGGCTGGACGACGATCACGTTGCCCTGTTCGCAGGCGTCCAGGCACTCCACGGCCCGTACGGTGGCAGCGCCCTCCAGGCCGGAGCGGAGGCGGGCGAGCTGGGCGGCGTGGTCGACGCCCGGGATCTTCTCCGTGCCGCAGCAGCACCCCCGGCAGACGCTCACGGTGGGCCGGGCGGCGCCCTGGGCGGGCACGTCCTTGCGGGGGCGGCGGCTCATGCGCGTACTTCCGGTCGGCGGGGTGGTGAACGGCGAGGGTGCCAGCAGGCCCCCGTCGGGGCCATCGGCGCTGGTCAGCGTGGTCACCGCGACTCTACCCAGGCTCCGCCGGTTCGAACACCCGCGCCCCTCCCCCGCCCGGCGGGATTCCGTCGGTGAGGTAGTCTTGGTGGCTGCGAAGGGGAGTAGCCCCGCAAACCGGTCGTCGACACACTGGAGCCCTCGGGTTCCCGGTGGCCGGGCTCGTGAGACCTGGACAGGGTTCCTCGCGGGCGGGCGAGACCTTCGGTCCTGTATGACACGTCCACGTCCTCCGTGGGCGCCGCCGTCATGCCGGGCCGAGTGGTCCTCCGAAAGCCCGCATGGCACTTCGCGAAGATCCCGGGCCCGGCTCGCACAGAAAGCCACCCGGAATGCACCTCGACCCCCTGGCGATCATCACCGCCTTCGGGCTGATCTTCCTCGCGGAGCTGCCCGACAAGACGATGTTCGCGTCGCTGGCCATGGGCACGCGGATGCGCCCGCTCTACGTGTGGTTCGGCACGTCGTCCGCGTTCATCGTGCATGTCGCCATCGCCGTCGGCGCGGGCAGTCTGATCGGGCTGCTGCCCGACTGGATCGTCAAGCTCGTCTCGGCCTCGCTCTTCGCGTTCGGCGCGTTCATCCTGCTGCGCGGCAGCGGTGGGGACGAGGACGGGACCGAGGTGAAGACCGTGACCGGTTTCTGGCCGGTCTACTCGACCGCGTTCATGGCCGTCTTCATCAGCGAGTGGGGCGACCTGACCCAGATCACCACCGCCAACCTGGCCGCCTCCAACGGCACCTGGTCCACCGCGATCGGCTCGGCCGCCGCCCTGGTGTCCGTCTCGGCCCTGGCGCTGCTCGCGGGGAGGTACATCGCCAGCCGCGTACCGCTGAAGACCGTGCAGCGGATCGGCGGGGTCTGCATGCTGGGCCTGGCGATCTGGACGGCCGTGGAGATCTTCACCGGCTGAGACGGGCGCTCGCGGGCGAAGAAGGGGCGTGCCGGGCCGGCACGCCCCTTCTCGCGTCCGGAGTTCAGAACAGCGCCTGGACCCCGTCGTCCCGTACGCCGCCGCTCTCGAACGCCAGCAGCCGCTGCTTGCGCTCCAGGCCGCCGCCGTAGCCGGTGAGGCTGCCCGAGGCTCCGATCACCCGGTGGCAGGGGACGATGATGGAGACCGGGTTCTTGCCGTTGGCCAGGCCGACCGCCCGGGAGGCGCCCGGCCTGCCGAGTTCCTCGGCCAGTTCGCCGTACGTACGCGTCTCGCCGTACGGGATCTTCAGCAGCTGCGCCCAGACGCTTTGCTGGAACGGGGTGCCGTGCAGGGCGAGCGGCACGTCGAAGGTGGTGAGGTCGCCCGCGAAGTACGCCGTCAGCTGGCGGATCACCTCGGGGAAGGGTTCCGGGTCGGGGACGCCGAAGGTCTCCTCGGGTGGGCGGTGGCGCTGGCCGGCCATGTAGAGGGCCGAGAGGACGCCGTCGGTGGCGACGAGCGTCAGCGGGCCGTAGGGGCTGTCGACGACCGTGTGCTGCTGGGCAGGCATGGGGGGCTTCCTCCGTCAGGCGGGCAGGTGGTTGATGGGGTGGTCGTCCACGGTCCAGAGGTACTGGACGGCGTACGCGCGCCAGGGGCGCCAGTCGGCGGCCCGTGCGGTGAGGGCGGCGGGGGTGGCCGGGAGGCCGAGGCGTTCGGCGCCCCGGCGGATGCCGAGGTCGGTGGGGAGGAAGGCGTCGGGGTCACCGAGGGCCCGCATGGCGATGGACTCCACGGTCCAGGGGCCGAAACCGGGGAGTGCGGAGAGTTCGGCGCGGGCCCGTGCCCAGTCGGTGTCGTGGTCCAGGCGGAGCGTTCCGTCGGCGAGGGCTGCGACCAGGGTGGTGAGCGTGGTGCGGCGGGTCCGGGGCAGGGCCAGCTTCTCCGGGTCCAGCCCGGCCAGCGCCTCGGGGGTCGGGAAGAGGTGGGTGAGCCCGCCCTCTGGGTCGTCGACCGCAACCCCGTGGACGGTGACCAGGCGGGCGGCGTGGGTGCGGGCGGCGGCGGTGGAGACCTGCTGGCCGAGGACCGCGCGCACGGCGAACTCGGCGCCGTCCACCGTACGCGGCACCCGGCGGCCGGGCCCCGCGTCGACCAGGGGGCCCAGCAGCGGGTCGGCACGCAGCCGGCCGTCGACGGCGACCGGGTCCGCGTCCAGGTCCAGCAGCCAGCGGCACCGGCTGATCGCCTGGGTGAGGTCGCGGGGGTCGGTGAGGGAGAGCCGGGCGGCGATGTGGCCGGGCTGCGGGGTGAGGGCGACGGTGCCGTGGCCGTGCGGGAGGGTCAGCGTGCGGCGGTAGGCGCCGTCCCGCCACTCCTCGACGCCGGGGACGGCGGTCGCGGCGAGGTGGCCGAAGAGGTTGCTGGGGTTGAGCGGGGTGCGGTACGGGAGACGGAGCGCGATGACACCGGGGGCTGCGGGGGTCAGTGGGCCGCGGGCGGCCCGGGTGCGCAGTTCGCCGGGGGTGAGGGCGAACACCTCGCGGACGGTCTCGTTGAAGGTGCGCACGGAGGAGAACCCGGCGGCGAACGCCACGTCGGCCAGCGGCAGGGCGGTGGTCTCGATCAGGAGCCGGGCGGTCTGCGCCCGTTGGGCGCGGGCCAGCGCCAGCGGTCCGGCTCCGAGTTCGGCCAGGAGCTGGCGTTCGATCTGGCGGGCGGAGTAGCCGAGCCGGGCGGCGAGACCGGGGACGCCCTCGCGGTCGACGACACCGTCCTGGATGAGCCGCATCGCGCGGGCCACCACGTCGGCGCGGGCGTTCCACTCGGGCGAACCGGGGCTGGTGTCGGGGCGGCACCTCTTGCAGGCCCGGAAGCCCGCCTGCTGGCAGGCGGCGGCGCTGGGGTAGAAGGTCATGTTGCGGGCCTTGGGCGGCACGACGGGGCAGCTGGGGCGGCAGTAGATCCAGGTGGTGAGGACCGCGGTGAAGAACCAGCCGTCGAAGCGGGCGTCCCTGGACTGGACGGCCCGCACGCAAGCCTCGGTGTCGGTGTGCATGGCTCCAGGATGAGGCACCGGTCAGGGGCCTGGCTGGCGAGAATCCGACACGCACCTCGGGCCACGGGCGCGGGGGCCGGGGACGGCTGGGCTGGTGGGCCCCTGTCGCCCGGCCCCCGCCGTCCGGCCCCTGCTCCTGGGGCTCCCGCTGCCGGGCCCCGGGTCCCTCGGGCTGCTGCCGCGGGTCCTCCGCCGCCGGACACCCGCCTGGGCCCGGGTCGCCGAGGCTCTGCCGCCGGGCCCCCCGGGTCGCTGTGGCCCCCGCCATCGAGCCCCCGCCATCGGGCCCCGGCCGCCGGGCTCAGCCGCGCATCGCGAGGACTTCCTCGAACTCCACGTACGCGTGCGCGTCGAAGAGCACGAACCGCACCTCCTCGACCGGCGCCAACGTCTCCGCCAGCACCGTGCGTACCGCGATCCGCGCCCCGTCGTCCATCGGCCAGCCGTAGATGCCCGTCGAGATCGCCGGGAACGCCACGCTCCTGGCCCCCAACTCGGCTGCCAGGGAAAGTGATTCGCGGTAGCAGGAGGCGAGCAGCGCGGAGCGGTCCTGGGCTCCGGAGAAGACCGGGCCGACCGTGTGGATCACCCAGCGGGCGGCCAGTCGGCCGGCGGTGGTGGCGACGGCCCGGCCGGTGGCGAGGCCCTTGCCGTACTGCGAGGCGCGCAGTTCCCGGCAGGCGGCGAGGATCTCGGGGCCCCCGCGCCGGTGGATGGCTCCGTCGACACCGCCACCGCCGAGGAGCGAGGAGTTGGCGGCGTTGACGATGACGTCGACGGACTGGTCGGTGATGTCCCCGCGGACCAGGCGGACCGCGGGGGTGACGGAGGTGCTCATGCGGACATCATGCCGCGCCCCGCGCGCCCGCGCCGCCCGGTCCGGGCGGACCGGCCCGTGGGGGCGTCGTCGCGCGGTGACGTGTGCGCCTCGCCACCGTACGACCGGACACGGCTCGGACAGAGCCTCCCGGTCCGCCACCGCTCGGCGCGGGGGTGCCGGTGGCCGGGAGCGCCCGTCGGGAGCACGTCGAGGGCGGATACGGAGAAATCGGCGCGTCCGGCTCTCCCTCCCCTGGGGCCGTACGCCTGTGGGTGAAAGGGCCGTTGCGCCGTGGGGTCAGGTCGTGGAGCGCAGCTGACGCCATACGGCCTTGGCGGCGTGGTGGCCGGACATGCCGTGCACCCCGGGGCCGGGCGGGGTCGCCGAGGAGCAGAGGAAGACCGCCGGGTGGGCGGTGGCGTACGGGACGCGTGCGAGCTTGGGGCGGATCAGGGTCTGGAGGCCGGAGAAGGCCCCGCACGCGATGTCGCCGCCGACGTAATTGGCGTTGCGCTCGGCCAGTTGGGGCGGGCCGGAGAGGGCGCGGGCGAGGACCAGGTCGCGGAAGCCGGGGGCGAAGCGCTCCAGTTGGCGCTCGATGACGTCGGTGGCGTCACCCTCCCAGCCGGCCGGGACGTGGCCGTACACCCAGAAGGCATGGCGTCCTTCGGGGGCCCTGGAGGGGTCGGTGAGGCTCGGCTGGGCGGTGATGAGGAAGGGGACGCTGGGGTCACGGCCCTCGACGGCGGCCCTCAGTGCGGTGTCGATGGCTCCGGCGGTGGGGCCGATGTGGACGGTACCGGCGCGTCGGGCGGCCTCGGCGGTCCAGGGCACGGGGCCGGAGAGCGCGTAGTCGATCTTGAAGGCGGAGGCGCCGTAGCGGTAGTGGCTGTAGGCGGAGCCGAGACCGGCGATGCGGGCGAGGGCGGAGGGCGAGGTGTCGAAGATGTAGGCGCGGGCGGGCGGGAGTTCGTCGAGCCGCCTGACCTCGCTGCCGGTCCGGATGGTGCCGCCCTGTTCGCGGAGGTAGGAGGCGAGGGCGTCCGCGATGGCCTGGGAGCCTCCGCGCGGGACGGGCCAGCCCCTCTCGTGGGCGGCGAGCGCGAAGACGAGGGCGATGGCCGAGGTGGCGAAGCCGCTGGTGGGCGCTATGGCGTGGGCGGCGAGCCCGGCGAAGAGGCCGCGGGCCTTCTCGCCGCGGAAGCGCCGGGCGACCCAGGTGGCGGGCTGGAGGCCGAGGAGCCCGAAGCGGGCCAGGCGGTACGGATCACGGGGCAGGCCGTCCCAGGGGGTGCGGAGGAAGTCGGCGGCCAGGGAGTCCCAGCGGCCCAGGAAGGGCGCGAGGAGGCGGCGGTAGGCCCCGGCGTCGGCGGGCCCGAGCGTCATGGCGCTCTCGCCGACGGACCGGGTGAGGGCTGCGGCGGTGCCGTCGGGGAAGGGGTGAGCGAGGTCGATCTCGGGGTGCAGCCACTCCAGGCCGTGCCGGGCCAGGGGCATGGCCCGGAAGGCGGGCGAGCCGATGCCGAGCGGGTGCACGGCGGAGCAGGGGTCGTGCCGGAACCCCGGCAGCGTCAGCTCCTCGGTGCGGGCGCCGCCGCCGATCGTGTCGTGCGCCTCGTGGACCTCCACGGCGAAGCCCCTGCGGGCCAGTTCGGCCGCGGCGGTCAGCCCGTTGGGCCCGGCCCCCACGACGACCGCGTCGAGCATCGGCACCTTGGGACTCCTTCGTCGGCCGGCAGACGGAGCCCCAGGATATTCGGACGCACCGACAGCGGGTGCGCGCGGGTACCCGGACGCTCCCCGCCGACGGCCCGGACCACCCGGGCCCGGCCGGGCGGGACCGCCGCCGGACCGCGCGGGCGATGCGACCTCTCCGGGGTCGTGACCGGGCGGGTCCCGAGGGCGTGTTCGCGGACCGGATCACGTACGGCTGCGCCGGTGGCCCGCACCCGCCCGTACCCGCTGCGCGCACGCGCACGCGCGGGCGCGCAGCCGATCAGCCGCCCGCGCGCAGGGCGGCCAGGACGCGCTGGACGGTGGACTCGTCGCGGCCCGCCGTGAACGGCAGATCGTTGCCGCCCGCGATCCGGAACGGGGCGCCGGACAGGGTCGACTGCGCGCCGCCCGCCTCAGTGACCAGGAGCAGTCCGGCGGCGTGGTCCCACGCGTACTCCCAGTTGAAGGCGGTGGCGTCCTGGGCACCGCGGGCGACGGCGAGGTACTCGAGCCCGGCCGAGCCGCAGGGGCGGGCCGCGATGCCGTCGGTGCGCAGGCCGAGCAGGGCCCGCTTCTGGGCCTCGGTGGTGTAGTCGGGGTGGGACATGGCCACGGTCAGTACGGCGCCGGGGGCGGGTGCGCCGGAACGTATCGGCGCGCCGTTCAGGGTGGCTCCCCGGCCGCGCACGGCGACGGCCATCTCGCCCAGGACCGGAGCGTAGGTCCAGGAGGCGTGGACCTCGCCGTGCTGGGCGAGGGCGACCAGGGTGCAGAAGCCGCCCTCGCCCCGGACGAACTGCCGGGTGCCGTCGACCGGGTCGACGATCCAGACGGGGGCGTCACCGCTGAGCGCGTCGTAGAGACCCGGGTCGGCGTGGACGGACTCCTCGCCGACGACGACCGAGCCGGGCAGCAGCGCGGTGAGGGCGGCGGTGAGGTGTTCCTCGGCGAGCCGGTCCGCGGCGGTGACCAGGTCGTGCGGGCCGCTCTTCTCGATGATCTCGTGGGCGGCGAGCTTCCGGTGGCGGGGCAGGATCTCGGCCGCCGCGGCGGCGCGCACGGCCGCCTCGACCTCGGCCGTCGGTCCGGAGTGCCCGGCGGGCCCGTACAGGAAGTCATCGATCATGGCTCCAGCTAAGCATGTGCCCCCGGTCCACGGCGCGTCCGCCTCCACCACGGGCCGTTTCGGGGTGGGAACCACTGCTCCACCACGCCCCGGGGCCTGGCCCGCGACCCGGTCCTGTTCCCCACCTCCCCGGGTCGACCCGACCTCGACCGGCGCCGTGGCCGACGAGCCGCCCGGACTCGCCCTGCCCGCCGAGGTGACCGCCGCCCGGCTCTCGGGCTACGCGGAGGCCCTGACGGCCCGCGCGGCGAAGCCGCACCGGGGGCGCCGAGCGGGCCCGACGCCCAGCGGCGCTCCCGCCCGCGCGACCGGTTCCGTGCGCGGCACGGGAGCGCCCGCGCTCCCGTGCCGTGTCAGACCCAGTCCCGCTGGGCGGGCGGCTCGCAGAGTTCCAGGACGACCGCCCCCGACGACTCCGGCTCCTCACCGGCCAGCGGCTTCACCCGGGCGCCGACCGTCACCATCTGCGGCGCGGCCCCGATGACCTGGCAGCGGAAGACGAAACCCTCGGGGAAGCGGACCAGGGACTCGTTCCGGGCCGCCTCGGTGTAGCGGTGGACCACGGCGGTCCGTACGACCACGCCGTGGCCGGTGGTGCGTTCCTGGTCCAGTTCGCTCGACGCGCACACCGGGCACAGCAGCCGCCGGAAGGAGGCGGTGCCGCACCAGCGGCAGCGGTTGTAGGAGAGGCCGCACTCCTCGTGCGCCTTCTGGACGGTGCCCATTCCTGCCTGAGACACGGATCGACCCCCTGCGCTCGACTCGGACGCGCCGCACCTGGCTGACGGCGCGTCCGCACCATATGGCACTGAGTGCCGAAGCGTAAAGGCACTGAGTGCCGATTATTACCGAGTTCTCGCGGCGGGCGGGCGCTCAGCTCTCACCGGTGGCCGCCTCGATCTGCTGCACGACCCGCCACATCGGGGTCCCTCTGGCCGCGACCATGACGATGACGTCGCTCTCCCCGGACCCGGCGGTGGCCCCGGAGGCCGCGACCGCCGGCGGGACCGGACCCTGCCGGGCGGGCGAGGGCCCGGCAGGCCGCTCCCACACTCCCCGTACGAGATCGAGCGCATGGTCCACGGCCGCCTCGGGGTCCCCCGCACCGCCCGAACGCAGCCACAGCCGCAGCCCGTTGTTGTGCGCGGCGACCACGGAGGCGGCGATCACCTCGGCCCGCAGCTCCCCGTCCCGGTCGCTGCCGAAGCAGCCTCGGAGGTGACCGGCGAGCGTCTGTTCGTAGCGGCGCACGACGGAGAGTTCGTACGTCCGCAGCCCGGGCACCTCCCGGGTGAGCCGGTAGCGCTGTACGGAGAACTCGGGGTCGGCCGCGTACATCCGCAGCACGATCCGCGCCGCGTCGCAGACCGCGCCCACCGGGTCCTCGTCACCGACAGCCGCGAGGAATTCCGTCATCTCCGCGAGACAGCGCTCGTGGTCCGGGAAGACCACGTCCTCCTTGGAGGGGAAGTACCGGAAGAAGGACCGCCGCCCCACCCCGGCCCGCGCGACGATGTCGTCGACCGTCGTCCGCTCGAAGCCCCGCTCCAGGAAGAGCTGGAAGGCCGCCTGCGCCAGCACCTCCCGCATGGGTGCCTTCTTCTCGGGTCCACGTGCCTCGCTCATGCGGCGAAACGTAGCATCGGAGGGAGGCATATGGCACTGGGTACCTTTACAGAGGGTACTGAGTACCATAAGGTCACCCTTACGAAACCACACCCAGGTGGAACCGGGCCTGACCGGCAGGGACCACACCGAGGTAGGCAGGAGAGCCGGCGTGAGCTTGAGGATCGTTGTCTGTGTGAAGTATGTGCCCGACGCGACCGGTGACCGGCGTTTCGCCGATGACCTGAC
>NZ_JBWKCM010000024.1:0-15298 GCF_056436485.1 Streptomyces sp. NPDC043746
ACGTGCACGCCGAGACCTCCGGCGTCGCGCACTTCGCGTACGACGACGAGGAGACCTGCATCGCCGAGGTCCGCTACCTCCTGTCGATGCTCCCCTCCAACAACCGCGAGAACCCGCCGACCGCCCCGAGCGACGACCCGGCCGACCGCCGCGGCGACGTGCTCCTGGACCTGGTCCCGGCCGACGGCAACCGCCCGTACGACATGCACCAGGTGATCGAGGAGCTCGTCGACGACGGCGACTACCTGGAGATCCACGAGCGCTGGGCCCGCAACATCATCTGCGCGCTGGCCCGCCTGGACGGCCAGGTCGTCGGTATCGTCGCCAACCAGCCGCAGGCGCTGGCAGGCGTCCTGGACATCGAGGCGTCCGAGAAGGCCGCCAGGTTCGTCCAGATGTGTGACGCCTTCAACATCCCGATCATCACCCTTCTGGACGTCCCCGGCTTCCTGCCCGGCGTCGACCAGGAGCACGGTGGGATCATCCGGCACGGCGCGAAGCTCCTGTACGCCTACTGCAACGCCACCGTCCCCCGGATCAGCCTGATCCTGCGGAAGGCCTACGGAGGCGCGTACATCGTCATGGACTCCCAGTCCATCGGGGCCGACCTCACCTACGCCTGGCCCACCAACGAGATCGCGGTCATGGGCGCCGAAGGTGCCGCCAACGTGATCTTCCGCAAGCAGATCGCCGAGGCCGAGGACCCCGAGGCCATGCGCACCCGCATGGTCAAGGAGTACAAGGCCGAGCTGATGCACCCCTACTACGCGGCCGAGCGCGGCCTCGTCGACGACGTCATCGACCCCGCCGAGACCCGCGAGGTCCTCATCGCCTCGCTCGCCATGCTCCGCACCAAGCACGCCGACCTGCCGTCCCGCAAGCACGGCAACCCGCCGCAGTAGTCGCCCACCGCGACGGCGCGACCCGCCGTACGGTCCACGACACCTGCCGAGAAGACGGAGACACCCCACCATGAGCCTGACTTCCGCCGAGTCCGTCCTGCGCGTCGAGAAGGGTCACGCCGACCCCGAGGAGCTGGCGGCCATCACCGCCGTCCTGATGGCCCGTGCCGCCGCCCACCCCGCCGCCCCCGCCCGCCGGGGCCGTGAAACGGCCGGCTGGCGCCGCCTGGAGCGCACGCCGGGCTTCCGCGCCCCGCACAGCTGGCAGGGCTGAGAACGGCCCGTAAGGCGCCACGAGAAGGGCCCCGCACTCCTCAAGGAGTGCGGGGCCCTTCTCGTACGTACCGGAGGCCTCAGCGCAGGCGGGCCATCAGGGCGTGCTCGACCAGCGTGATCAGCGCGCTCTTGGCGTCGGCGCGGTGGCGGGCGTCCGTCGTCAGGATCGGGGTGTCGGGGCCGATCTGGAGTGCTTCGCGGACTTCGTCGGGGGTGTAGGGCTGGTGTCCGTCGAAGCCGTTGAGGGCGATGACGAAGGGGAGGCCGCTGTTCTCGAAGTAGTCGACGGCGGGGAAGCAGTCGGCGAGGCGGCGGGTGTCGACGAGGACGACGGCGCCGATGGCGCCGCGGACCAGGTCGTCCCACATGAACCAGAAGCGGTCCTGGCCGGGTGTACCGAAGAGGTACAGGATCAGGTCCTGGTCCAGGGTGATGCGGCCGAAGTCCATGGCCACCGTCGTGGTGGTCTTGTCCCCGGTGTGGGTCAGGTCGTCGATGCCCGCGGAGGCGGACGTCATCACGGCTTCGGTGCGCAGCGGATTGATCTCCGAGACGGCACCGACAAACGTGGTCTTACCCACGCCGAAGCCCCCTGCCACCACGATCTTCGCCGAGGTAGTGGAGCGGGCCGCTCCGCCGCTAGAGCTTGCGAAGTCCACTGAGCACCCTTTCGAGCAGTGTCACATCTGGCTGGCCGCCGGCGGCCTCGTCGCCGCCGGGCTGATGGATAGCGACGAGTCCGGCCTCGGCCAGGTCGGCGACGAGGATCCGGGCAACGCCGAGGGGGATCGAGAGCAGCGCCGAAACCTCGGCGACCGACTTGATCTCGATGCAGAGCCGGCAGATCCGCTGGTGCTCGGGCAACTGCCCTTGCAGCCGGGACGGATCGGCCGTGGTGCTGACCAGTGCCTCGATGGCGAGCTGGTAACGCGGCCGGGTCCGGCCGCCGGTCATGGCGTACGGACGGACCAGCGGATTGTGCGCGGCCGGCCTGGCGGGCTCGGAGGCCCGCCGCTGCTGACCCGGCTGCGGACGGGCCTGTCGGGGCGCATCGTACCGCTGGGGCTGCTGCTGCGGCCACGGCGAGCCCGGCTGCTGCTGGGGCCACTCGGAACCCTGCGCGCCCTGGGGCTGCTGCGGCTGCTGATATGGCTGGTACGGGCCCCCCGGGGCCTGGCCGCCGGATGCGGCGGGGAAGCCGAAACGGTCGTCACCGTGCTCACCCGCAACCCTCTGCTCACCCTCGTATGGGTGTCCGCCTGTGGGTGCTGCCACGTCTCCTCCTCCGACTGCCGGTCGCCGATCCCAGTGGGGCCGCGCCACCGCACCCTATGGCGCGGTGGCGAGAAACGCACTGTCTGTCTGCTAGTTAAGAAGACTTCCCTGAAGCTCGGCGCGGAGATCCGGGGTCAGAACACTGCCCGCGCGGTCGACCAGAAGGGCCATTTCGTACCCGACCAGACCGATATCGGCGTCCGGGTGGGCGAGCACGGCCAGCGACGAACCGTCCGAGATGGACATGATGAAGAGGAATCCCCGCTCCATCTCCACAACGGTCTGGTTCACCGCCCCGCCCTCGAAGATCCGCGAGGCGCCCGCGGTGAGCGACGTCAGACCGGAGGCGACGGCCGCCAGCTGGTCGGCGCGGTCGCGCGGGAATCCCTCGGACATCGCCAGCAGCAGGCCATCCGCGGAGACCACCACCGTGTGGGACACCCCTGGGGTGTTGTCCACGAAGTTGGTGATCAACCAGTTCAGATTCTGCGCCGCCTGGCTCATCGGGCTCACACTAACGCTCCTGGTTGTAGGTGTTACTGGTGTCCGACCCCGCGTTGCGTCCCCGCTGGACGCCCCGCCGCAGGTTGCTCAACCTGCCGCGGACGTCCTCGGGCGCGCGGGAGACCTGTGGGCCGCCCTGCTGGGTCTGCTCCGCCGTGCCCTCGACCAGGTTGGCCTTGGGCACGCGCCGGGGGAGGCCGGAGGGGGTGATTCCGCCCGCCTTCGGCTCACGGAGCTTCTCGGCCCGCTCCCAGCGCTCGTCGTTCGTCGAGCGCCAGTCGTCGGAACCGTCCCCGTCCGTCTGCGGGGCCTGCCGCTCTTCCCGCTGCGGCTGCCGCTGCGGAAGGGGAGCGGGCTTCTCGCTGCCACGGCTGCCCGGCTGCCAGTGCTGCGCACCGCCGCGGCGGGGCAGACCGGCTTCGGTCAGCTCGTGGCCGGCGTTCGGGTCGGGCCCCGGACGCTCGAAGCCTACGCGCTCCTGCGACGGTGCGGGAACGCTCGGAACAGAATCCGCCTCAGCCTGTCGAACCGGCTCAAAAGTGTTCTGGAAACCGCTCTGAACAGGCCAGTCGTCCTGGTGGGACTGGCCGGTCGGGGCAGCGTACCGGTCGGCGGCGTACGGATCCTGCGGGTTCTCCGGAGCGGCATATGCCGGTTCCGCGTACCCCTCCTGCGACTGCGCCGGGGACCCGTTCTGCTCCTGCTGCTGCGGGTAGCCGCCCTCGGTGGCGTATCCCTGCTGCTCGTAGGAGCCGGGGTACGGGGCCTGCTCCTGCTGCTGCGCGGCGTTGTGGCCGTACTGTTCCTGGCCGAACTGGTCCTGGCCGTAGGAGCCCTGGGCGTAACCCTGCGCACCGTCGGCGTACGCGTCCTGAGCGGCGTACTGGTCCTGGGCGTACCCCTCCTGGCCGTACCCCTGCTGCTCCTGGGCGGAGCCGTCCGGGAAGGGGCCGCCGGTGCCGGTCTGGGCCTCCAGCGCCGCCCGGCGCTCCTCACGCATCAGCGAGCGGTTGACCGGGTCCAGCTGGCCCGGGTCCGCCGGGGTCTCGTAGCGTGAGTCGTCGAAGCCCAGCTCGGCGGCGGTGCGCATACGGCTGTGCTGCTGGGCCGGTTCGAAGGCGTCCTGCTGCTCGGGAATGATCGAGGAGACGGTGAAGTCGTCGTGCCCGTCCAGGGAGTCGCCACCACCACCGTGGGTGATCGCGTCCGGGAGCATGACCAGCGACGTCGTCCCGGCCTGCTCGCCCGAGGGACGCAGCTGGACCCGGATGCCGTGCCGGTCGGCGAGTCGGCCGACCACGAAGAGGCCCATGCGCTGGGAGACGGCCGCGTCCACGGTCGGCGGGTTGGCCAGCTTGTGGTTGATGTCGGCGAAGTCCTCGGCGGTGAGGCCGATGCCCTTGTCGTGGATCTCGACCATCACCCGGCCGTCGGGCAGCCGGGTCGCGGTGACCTTGACCTTGGTCTGCGGCGAGGAGAACGTGGTGGCGTTCTCCAGCAGCTCGGACAGCAGGTGCACGAGGTCGGTGACGGCCCGGCCGTGGATCTCGGCCTCGGGGACCCCGGACAGCTCGATGCGCTCGTACGACTCCACCTCGGAGGAGGCGGCGCGCAACACGTCCACCAGCGGCACCGGCTGGTCCCAGCGGCGGCCGGGCTCCTCGCCCGCGAGGATGAGGAGGTTCTCGCCGTTGCGCCGCATACGGGTGGCCAGGTGGTCCAGCTTGAAGAGGCTCTCCAGCTGGTCCGGGTCGGCCTCGTTGTTCTCCAGGTCGGTGATCAGGGTCAGCTGGCCCTCGATGAGCGACTGGTTGCGGCGCGAGAGGTTGGTGAAGATCGCGTTGACGTTGCCCCGCAGCATGGCCTGCTCGGCGGCCAGCCGGACGGCCTCGCGGTGCACCTGGTCGAAGGCGCGGGCGACCTCGCCGATCTCGTCCTGCGTGTTGATCGGGATCGGCTGCACCCGGGTGTCGACCCGGCCCGGCTCGGTGCGGGAGAGCTGGTCGACGAGTGTGGGCAGCCGCTGCTCCGCGATGGAGAACGCGGCGGTCCGCAGCCGGCGCATCGACTGGCTCATCTGGCGGGCCATGAGGCCGGCCAGCAGGAAGGCGGCCAGCAGGGCGATGACGACGATCAGCCCGTTGACGATGGCGTCGGACTTGGCGTCGGAGGAGATCTCGGCGGCCTCCTTCACCGCCTTGTCCACCAGCTCCTTCTCGACCGTCGCGTACCCCTCGAACTTGGCGGTCGCGGCGGCCATCCAGGTCTCGGGCGTGATGCCCTTCTTCGCCAGCTCCTCGGGGGACTGGCCCTGGCCGATCTGCTGGACCATCCCGTCGTAGACCGAACCGTCGATGCTGGGCGGTGCCACGAAGGTCTGGCCCGCGGCCTCGGCCTGCTCCCGGGCGGTCTTGAGCTGCTTGGCGCCCTCGTCGGCCTTGCCGGCCATGACCTGCTTGAGCCGGTCCACGTCGGCCTGGGTGCCGCCGGCGTTGAACTCGGCGAGGGCGATCTGCTCCAGGTAGTTGTACGAGCTGAAGGCCTTGACCTGGTCGTCGTAGACGGCCGGCTTCTTGCTCGGGCGCACCAGCAGGTGCATGCCGATCGAGCGCTGAAGCGATTCTGCAGCCTTGGACAGCTCGATCGCGTAGACGGTGCGGCCGTAGCTGGTGATGTTGCCGGTGCCGAGGCCGAGTTCGTTGGCGAACTGCATCAGCTGGTGCTGGACCTGGGTGTAGCCCTCTTCGGTCTTCACCGGGTCCAGCGCCTGCGAGTAGGCGGCCTTGCGCAGCTCGGGGAGCTTGGGCTCCTCGTTCTTGAAGAGCGTGAGGCGGCGCTCCAGCCCCGGCTTGGCGGGCATCTCCTTCACCGCGGCTTCGAAGGCGGCCCGCGCCTCGTCCGTGGTGGCCCGGGACTGCTCGACGACGTCGGCGTCCCGGTCGCCGGAGAGCAGCGGCTGGGCGGTGAGGTCACGTTCGTTGAGGAGTGCCCGACCGTAGTCCGACGCGGCGCGGACGACGCGGGCGATCTTCTCGGCCTCCTGCGCCTCGCTCCAGGTGTCGATGGACCCCTTCACCTGGAAGCCGCCCATGATCAGGCCGACGATGACCGGGATCAGGAGAATCGCGTTCAGCCGGGTGGCCACCCGCCAGTTGCGCGGGGAGAACGGGCTGGTGCTGCCACCGGCCGACTCCGGCTCGGGCGCCTGTGCAGGCGATGCCGCAGCGTGCGACGGCGGGGTGAAGTTGCCCCGCTCGGGCTGCACCGCGGAGCCCTCGTTGCTTCGCCTCACTCGACCAACAACCTCTCGGCGTCGGCACCTACGTTGTGCCGGATTATTCGTTCAGGGCCGTAACTACTCGGGAGTTCGACGAATTGCAGCACGGGGACGGGCCCCCTACCAAACACTCGGAATTGATCATTCCGAGTGGCCCATGCCTCAGATAAAACGGGCATAAAGAGCGAGCCCCGTCAAAAGGCGGGGCTCATGTGAGCGCAGTGGCACCATGTGGATGCATCGGGTGGTGGCGTGGGGCCAATTCTCTGTCGAAATGTTATGAACGCGGGGGCGGATCGTGTCAAACGACACAGGCCGCCCCCGCGTGACTACAACAACTTCCGTATGGCAAAAACGACTTACGCCTACTTGTCGGGACTACTTCAGGCGTGCCATCAGAGCGTGCTCGACCAGCGTGATCAGGCCGCTCTTGGCGTCGGCGCGGTGGCGGGCGTCCGTCGTGATGATGGGTGCGTCCGGCCCGATCTGGAGTGCTTCGCGGACTTCGTCGGGGGTGTAGGGCTGGTGTCCGTCGAAGCCGTTGAGGGCGATGACGAAGGGGAGGCCGCTGTTCTCGAAGTAGTCGACGGCGGGGAAGCAGTCGGCGAGGCGGCGGGTGTCGACGAGGACGACGGCGCCGATGGCGCCGCGGACCAGGTCGTCCCACATGAACCAGAAGCGGTCCTGGCCGGGTGTACCGAAGAGGTACAGGATCAGGTCCTGGTCCAGGGTGATGCGGCCGAAGTCCATGGCCACCGTCGTGGTGGTCTTGTCCCCGGTGTGGGTCAGGTCGTCGATGCCCGCGGAGGCGGACGTCATCACGGCTTCGGTGCGCAGCGGATTGATCTCCGAGACGGCACCGACAAACGTGGTCTTACCCACGCCGAAGCCCCCTGCCACCACGATCTTCGCCGAGGTAGTGGCGCGAGCCGTCCCGCCGCTAGAGCTTGCGAAGTCCACTGAGCACCCTTTCCAGCAGTGTCACATCCGGCGCGCCGCCGGCCTCTCCATTGCCCGGCTGGTGGATGGCCACCATGCCGGCTTCCGCCAGGTCCGCCACGAGGATGCGGGCGACCCCGAGCGGCATCGACAGCAGTGCGGAGACCTCGGCCACCGACTTGACCTCACGGCAGAGGTGGCAGATCCGCTGGTGCTCGGGGAGCAGGGTCCCCAGATGCGCCGGGTCCGCGGTGGTGCTGACCAGTGCCTCTATCGCGAGCTGGTAACGCGGCCGGGTCCGGCCGCCGGTCATGGCATAGGGACGGACCAGCGGCTGGTCGCCTTCACCGTCGTACGACGCGTGGTGCAGTGCGCCGTACGGATCGGGTGAGGCGGGTGGCGGGGTCATGAATCCTCCGGGCGTGACAGCAGGTTCTCGGCTTGCCGTCTGAAGGGGCCGGTGAGGGGTTTCTGGCGGCCGGACGGGTGAGGGTTGTGGGCAGTACCTGAGGGGATTGTGTCGCGAATCCGCCGCAGGGCCGCCTAGTGGAGCAGACTGCCTTGGAGTTCGGCGCGGAGGTCGGGCGTGAGGACGGTGCCCGCGCGGTCGACCAGGAGGGCCATCTCGTACCCGACCAGGCCGATGTCGGCGTCCGGGTGGGCGAGGACGGCGAGTGACGAACCGTCGGAGATGGACATCAGGAAGAGGAACCCGCGCTCCATCTCCACGACGGTCTGGCTGACGGCGCCGCCCTCGAAGATCCGCGAGGCGCCCGCGGTGAGCGACGTCAGACCGGAGGCGACGGCCGCCAGCTGGTCGGCGCGGTCGCGCGGGAATCCTTCGGACATCGCCAGCAGCAGGCCATCCGCGGAGACCACCACCGTGTGGGACACCCCTGGGGTGTTGTCCACGAAGTTGGTGATCAGCCAGTTCAGATTCTGCGCGGCCTGACTCATGGGGCTCAACTAACGCTCCTGCTGGTGAGTGGGGCCGAGATGGATACTGCCGGTCGACGGGCCGTTTCCGGCCTGCCGTCCCTGCTGGATGCCCCGGCGGAGATTGGTCAGACGACCGCGTACGTCATCGGGCGCACGCGAAACCTGAGGTCCGGACTGGTGATTCTGCTGCTGAGCGGTCCCCGGAACCAAATTGGCGCGGGGAACGCGGCGGGGCAGCCCGGAAGTGGTGACCCCGCCGGCGGCCGGCTTCTTGACCCGCTCGGCCTGGCGTACGAGTTCGTCGTTGGGCGACTCGCGCCAGGAGCTGGTGACCGGGGCGTCGGCCGCACCACGCCGGGGCATGGGCGGAACGGGCACACCGGTGGGTTCCTGAGCGGCCGGTGCCTGCGGCTCGGCGGCCTGCTGACCGCCGCCCTGGCCCGGACCGTGGAACCAGTTGGTCTCCAGGGTGTCGTACAGCGGTGTACGGCCGTCCCCGGGACCGGCCGGCGGCAGGGCCTCCGGCTGCTGGGGCTGCTGCGGCAGCGCCGGACGGTACGGAGTCCCGCCCGCCGGGGGCGCCGCCGGACGCGGGGCCCCGAAGTCGTTGCCGCCCTGACCGCGCTGGCGCGGGGCGGAGAGCCCCTGGTCCTGGCCCTGCTGGAGCGGCGCGTTGAAGTCGGGCCGGGCGAACTGGGCGGTGCTCGCCGGGTCCTGGGCCTGGTGGCGGTACTGCTGGTTCTGCGGGGCGTCGAAGTCCGGGCGGGTGAACTCGGAGGTCGCGCCCGGGTCCTGGAGGCCGCTCACCGGGGCGTTGTACGCCGGGTCCTGGCCGGGACCCGCGGGCGAGGCGAACTGCCCGGTGCTCTCGTGCTCCTCGTGGCCGCGCGGGGCGTCGATGCTCCAGTCGGCGGCCTGGGGGCGCTGCTGCGGGTTGCCGCCGGGCAGCTCGGCACGCGGACCGTCGGTCGGCGGCAGCTGACGGCCGGGGCCGCCGGGCTGCTGGAAACCGCCCTGGCCGCCGGGGCCGTTCTGCTCGTGCCGGGCCGACTGCGGCTGCGGGGCGCCGGGGCCCTGCTGGTGCTGCTGCCGGCCCTGCAGGCCCTGGTGCTGGCCGGGCTGGCCCTGCTGACCGAACGGGGCCTGCTGGCCGCTCTGCTGGTTCTGCGGGGCGAAGCCGTTCTGGCGGCCGCCCTGGCCGGGGGAGGCCGGGGCGCCGTGACCGAACAGGTTGGGCTGACCCGACTCCGTACGGCCGGGGGCCTCGCCCTGGCCGCCGCGGGCGCCGAGCCGGGCGCCGTTGCCGAAGGCGCCGGAGAGGCCGCCGCCCTGGCGCTGCGGCTCCTGGCCGGGGAAGCCCTGGCCCTGGTTGCCGTTCTGCTGGCCGTTGTCCCGTGCGGGGAGGGCGGCGCGCGGGCCGGAGCCCGCGCCGACCTCGCCGCGCTGACCGCCCGGGGCGGAGCCGAGGCTCTTGCCGCCCGGGCCGCCGCCGGGCCCGGGGCGCTGACCGCCCGCGGAGCCGTTGCCGTTGCCGCCGAGCAGGCCGCCCGGAGCACCGCCCGGCTGCTGGCCGGGACCCTGCTTGGACGGGGGCTGCTTGCCGCCGTGGGCGACGTCGACGGGCAGCATGACCAGCGCGGTCGTGCCGCCGGAGTCGGACGGGCGCAGCTGGATGCGGATGCCGTGGCGGAGCGAGAGCCGGCCGACCACGAACAGACCCATGCGGCGGGAGACCG
This sequence comes from Streptomyces sp. NPDC043746, assembly GCF_056436485.1. Classification (NCBI taxonomy): domain Bacteria; kingdom Bacillati; phylum Actinomycetota; class Actinomycetes; order Kitasatosporales; family Streptomycetaceae; genus Streptomyces; species Streptomyces sp. NPDC043746. Next base: position 9,849 of record NZ_JBWKCM010000024.1, read on the forward strand.
AGACGTCCACGGTCGGCGGCTGCGCGAGCCGCTCGTTGATCGCCGCGAGGTCCTCGGGGGAGAGGCCGATACCGGTGTCGTGGATCTCGACGAGCACCCGGCCGTCGGGCAGCGCGTGACCGGTGACCCGGACCTTCGTCTGCGGCGAGGAGAACGACGTGGCGTTCTCCAGCAGCTCGGCGAGGAGGTGCACGAGGTCGTTGACGACCCGGCCGGCGACCTCCGTGGCGGGAACCGCGGAGAGTTCGATGCGCTCGTACTGCTCCACCTCGGAGGCGGCGGCACGGAGCACGTCGACCAGCGGGACGGGGCGGGTCCACCGGCGGCCCGGCTCCTCACCCGCGAGCACGAGGAGGTTCTCGCCGTTACGGCGCATACGGGTCGCGAGGTGGTCGAGCTTGAAGAGCGAGGAGAGCTGGTCCGGGTCGGCCTCGCGCGACTCCAGCTCGGAGATGAGCGAGAGCTGGCGCTGGATGAGGCCCTGCGAACGGCGCGAGAGGTTGGTGAACATCGCGTTGACGTTGCCCCGGAGGAGGGCCTGCTCGGCGGCGAGGCGGACGGCCTCGCGGTGCACGTCGTCGAAGGCCGCGGCCACCTGGCCGATCTCGTCCCGGGAGTGCACACCGACCGACTCGACGGAGGTGTCGACGTCCTGCGGGTCGGTCTCGGACAGCTGCTTGACCAGCTCGGGCAGGCGGTCCTGGGCGACGCGGGTGGCGGTGTCCTGGAGGCGCCGCAGCGAGCGGATCATGGACCGGGCCACCACGAAGGCGCCGACCAGCGAGACGCCGAGGACGATGAGGATGACCGCACCGTTGATGATCGCCTCGCGCTGGGAGGCCTCGCGCAGCTCGCGCGCCTTGGCCTCCATGTCGCTGAGGAGGGTGGTCTCGATCGTCTTCATCGCGTCGATCTTGGTGGAGGACTGGTCGTACCAGTCCATGTACGAGCGCACCTTCGCCCCGTCGATCCCGTTCGGGGTGTCGAGGATGTGCTTGGCGTACATGTTCGCCGCGTTGATCTCGGGGTTGTTCCCGTTGTCCAGCGGAGCCATCAGGTCCACCGCGCTCTCGCCGGTCGACCCGTAGATCGACTTGAACGAGCTGATCGCGCGGGTCTCCTTGTCGAGGGCGTTGGAGCCGAACTGCTTGTCGTTCTCGTTGAGGTGCGGTTCCTTGACCGAGCCACCGGGCAGCGCCGCCGCGATGACCGCGCGCTGGATCGAGGCGTACTCCTTGGCGGAGGAGAACGCCGCCAGAGCACGGGTCCGCTTGATCATGTCCGGGTTGCTGGTCGCCTGGGCCATGTCCTGGGACAGGCTGAGCAGCGAGGTGATCAGCTGGCTGTACTGGTCGATGGTGTTGAGGGACGGCGCGCCGTCCTCGTACGCCGACTTGCGGATCGACCGGATGTCACCGAGCTGCGAGGCGATCTGGGCGACGCTCGCGTGGATGCTCTCCAGCGCGTCGTCGCCCTCGAAGTCGCCGATCTCGTTGGTCGCGTCGAGGAACGCGTCCTTGGCCCGGTCGGTCTTCTCACGCGGCTGGGAGACCTTGTAGTCGGTCGCCTTGGAGCCGTTGGAGAGCGGGCCGGCGGACTGGTCGCGCTCCACCTGGAGGGCCTGGGCGAGCGAGGTCGCCTGCTTGGTCATCTGGGTCAGCAGCTGCATGTGCTCCAGCTGCTGCATGTCGGTCATGGACTCGTTGATCCGCAGACCGCCCAGGCTGGTAGCCGCCACCACCGGGAGGGCGAGGAGGGAGACCAGTCGCGTGCTGATGCGCCAGTTACGGAGCGCTATTCGCGAGCCCGTGTCGACCGGGCCGCGGGAGGCCGAGGGCGTACCCGACTCCTCCGCGCCGCTCGGCGTCGGGCCCGGGCGCTGCGCACGGTCGCTGTTGTCGCCGGCAGCGGCCGGCCCGGGGTTCTGGGCGTGCTGGGGCGAGGAACCGCGGTCGGTCCCGCCGCGCGGCTCCTGTTCCGCCGGAGCGCTGCCATCCCTCTTGAAACGTCCCTGCACTAGCGTCGCAACCTCTGGACCAGGCGTTCCGTCCGAATACGGACGGAACGGTGTCGGCGTTGTAGGGCACTGGAAGCGCCCCATGATGGTCGTGGAGTGACCGGCGTACTCTCCCCCTCCCGCCGCCGCTCGGCGCTGCGTCGCGCCCCGGTGCGCCGGTCTGGAACCCGCGGCGGTGCGTGGAATTCCAGCACAGTGCAGGATCTCCAACAAGGCCCGTGTACCGGGCTGTGACCTGCGTGACACGTTGTGATGAGCGAGTAACAAGCAGTGGAGAGTGATCGTGGGTAAAACGGACTATCGGGGAGGAGTCGCTTAGGGGTGGGGGGTGTCCCAGTCGCGATGATCAGGAGCGGAATGGTGGATTCAGTAGCGTAATGTCCGTTTCTGGCATGGTGATCCACTGTCCGGAATGGGTCGATTGTCGATTACTTCGTGAGCAAACTCACATGATGATCGTCGCCTCAACCCGGCTTCGGCAGGGAATCGGCTGTTTAGCCTGACGCTTTACAGGGATGGCCAATCCGACAAGTCCGCGCCACCTGGGTGGCGCCCGAACCGACAGGGTCCTGACGGCAGATGAAGACGACGACGATCCGCAACACCGCCAACCCCCGGCGCACCACGCTGGCGCACCTGAAGGACGCCGAGGCACTGCAGACGCCGTTCCTGCCGGAGCACGCCGCCGACCTGCCCAACGTGACGGCCAACCCGCGCCGCACCATCCTCATGGACGCCCCGGTCGCGGTCGCGACCGCCCAGTAGTCCCCTCCGGGGGATGCGCGAGGCTGTGCCCCTCACGGCGCCGACGCCCCGCCCGGCCCGGATCGCCCCGTCGCGCCGCCCAGCACGCACGCTCGCGGCGTCGGCCGAACACCCTGGTGGCTCCGCCGCGAGGGCCTTCGGCCGCCTTGCGACCGCACACGCTGGAGCACGCTCCTTTCGGGGCGATCCGCTCCGGGCGAGGCGCTAGCCTGGAGCGTCAGTCTTCAGCCAGCCAGCAAGTGAGGGGCGACAGCATCCCGTGCGCATCGCCAGGTTCTCCATCGACGGCAATGTCGCCTTCGGCGTCGTCGAGGGACAGGGCACCGTGGAATCCGGTGACCTCGTCCTCGACATCATCAAGGGCATCCCGTACGCCGACTTCGAGCTCTCGGGCACCAAGGTCCCGCTGAACAAGGTCCGGCTGCTGCCCCCCGTGCTCCCCAACAAGGTCGTGGCCATCGGCCGCAACTACGCGGAGCACGCCGCCGAGCTGGGCCACGAGGTCCCCGAGGCGCCGATCACCTTCTTCAAGCCCACCACCTCGGTGATCGGCTCCGGCGACGCGATCGAGTACCCCTCCTTCTCCAACGAGCTGCACCACGAGGCCGAGCTGGCCGTGGTCATCGGCCGCATGTGCCGCGAGGTCCCGCGCGAGCGCGTGAAGGACGTCGTCTTCGGCTACACCTGCGCCAACGACGTCACCGCCCGCGATGTGCAGCAGCGCGAGAAGCAGTGGGCCCGCGCCAAGGGCTTCGACACCTCCTGCCCGCTGGGCCCCTGGGTGGAGACCGACGTTGACCCCCACGACCTCACCATCCAGGCGACGGTCAACGGCGAGCAGCGGCAGCTCGGCCGCACCAGCGGGATGGTCCGCTCCATCGAGGACCTGGTCGTGCACATCACGGAGGCCATGACCCTCCTCCCGGGCGACGTCATCCTCACCGGCACCCCCGCAGGGGTCGGGCCCCTGCACGTCGGCGACGAGGTCGCCGTCACCATCGAAGGCATCGGCACTCTCACCAACAAGGTGATCAAGCGTGGCTAACGCACCCTCCCCCAAGCTCTCGGCTCCGCTCGACCAGGGGGTACCTCCTCGGGTCCGCTTCTGTCCCTCCCCGACCGGCAACCCCCACGTGGGCCTGGTCCGCACGGCCCTGTTCAACTGGGCCTTCGCCCGGCACCACCAGGGCACCCTGGTCTTCCGGATCGAGGACACCGACGCCGCGCGCGACTCCGAGGAGTCCTACGAGCAGCTGCTCGACTCCATGCGCTGGCTCGGCCTGGACTGGGACGAGGGCCCCGAGATCGGCGGCCCGCACGCCCCCTACCGCCAGTCGCAGCGGATGGACCTGTACAAGGACGTCGCCCAGAAGCTGCTCGCCGCCGGGTACGCGTACGCCTGCTACTGCACCACCGAGGAGCTGGACACCCGCCGCGACGCCGCCCGCGCCGCAGGCCGCCCGTCCGGCTACGACGGCCACTGCCGCGACCTCACCGCCGAGCAGAAGGCGGCGTACGAGGCCGAGGGCCGCACCTCGATCGTCCGCTTCCGGATGCCCGACGAGGCCATCACCTTCACCGACCTGGTCCGCGGTGAGATCACCGTCCAGCCGGAGAACGTCCCCGACTACGGCATCGTCCGCGCCAACGGGGCTCCCCTCTACACGCTGGTCAATCCGGTCGACGACGCCCTGATGGAGATCACCCACGTCCTGCGCGGCGAGGACCTGCTCTCCTCCACCCCCCGCCAGATCGCCCTGTACCGCGCCCTCATCGAGCTGGGCATCGCCAAGGGCATCCCCGCCTTCGGCCACCTGCCGTACGTCATGGGCGAGGGCAACAAGAAGCTCTCCAAGCGCGACCCGCAGGCCTCGCTCAACCTCTACCGGGAGCGCGGCTTCCTCCCCGAGGGGCTGCTGAACTACCTCTCGCTGCTCGGCTGGTCGATCGCCGAGGACCGCGACATCTTCTCGGTGGACGAGCTGGTCGCCGCGTTCGACATCGAGGACGTCAACGCCAACCCGGCCCGCTTCGACCTCAAGAAGGCCGAGCACATCAACGCCGAGCACATCCGCATGCTGGACGTGAAGACCTTCACCGAGGCCTGCGGCCCCTGGCTCAAGGCCCCCTTCGCCCCCTGGGCCCCGGAGGCCTTCGACGCGGAGAAGTGGACGCGGATCGCCCCGTACGCCCAGACGCGGGTCACGGTCCTCTCCGACATCACCGACAACGTCGACTTCCTCTTCCTCGACGAGCCGGTGGAGGACGAGGCGTCCTGGGCCAAGGCCATGAAGGGCGACCCGGCCGCGCTGCTGACCACGGCCCGCGCCCATCTGGAGGCCGCGGACTGGAGCGACGCCGAGTCCCTGAAGAACGCCGTCCTCACCGCCGGTGAGGCCCACGGCCTCAAGCTCGGCAAGGCCCAGGCCCCGGTCCGCGTCGCCGTGACCGGCCGCACCATCGGGCTGCCGCTCTTCGAGTCCCTGGAGATCCTGGGCCGCGACAAGAGCCTGGCCCGCATCGACGCGGCGCTGGCCAAGCTGACCGCGTAACGACGCACGTCCCTCGGGAGGGCCGCAGCCGACCGGCTGCGCTCCGGCGAGCGCGTGGGCGCTCTCGATGGCCGGGATGATCCCCTCGGTGCGCGAGAGCAGGCGCAGGGCCTGCA
>NZ_JBWKCM010000024.1:15308-21199 GCF_056436485.1 Streptomyces sp. NPDC043746
GGGGGGGAGGTATGTGGGGGAGGGTGGTTGTAGCGCTCCCTGGTTCCCCCCTGTACCCCCGCCCCCCCCCCCCCCCTCCGCGGGAGCCCCCCCCCCCCCCCCCCCCCCCCCCTCCCGCTGTTCCCCGGCCACGACCCCGTACGGGCGACTACGGTGGCGTACATGCCGATCCGCGCCGTGCTCTGGGACATCGACGACACGATCTTCGACTACGCGGGCGCCGACCACACCGGTATGCGGCTCCACCTGGAGGGCGTGGGGCTGCCCGAGGCGTACGCGACGGTCGACGAGGCCCTCGCCGCCTGGAAGGCCATCACCGCCGTGCACTGGGCGCGCGTCGCCGCCGGCGAGACGGACTTCCTCGGCCAGCGCCGGGACCGGGTGCGGGAGTTCCTCTCGCGGCCCCTGACGGACGACGAGGCCGACGAGTGGTTCGCCGGCCACCTGGCCCACTACGAGGCCGCCTGGCAGCTCTTCCCGGACGTGCTGCCGGTCCTGGACCGGCTGGCCTCCGGTTACCGCCACGCGATCCTCTCCAACTCCAGCAGCCGCAACCAGCACCGCAAGCTGACCGCGCTCGGCGTCCGGCACCGGTTCGAGGCGCTGGTCTGCGCCGTGGAGCTGGGCATCTCCAAGCCCGAGCCCGGCGCCTTCCACGCGGCCTGCGAAGCGCTCGCGCTGGAGCCGCACGAAGTGGTGTACGTGGGGGACGAGCCCGACATCGACGCGAGCGGGGCCGTGGCCGCCGGGCTGCGGGGCGTCTGGCTCGACCGACGGGGGAGGGGCGGGCGCCCGGACCTCGTGACGATCACCGGGCTCGACCAGCTCCCCGGCCTGCTGGCGGGCGATACCCGTTTTGGAGCGCCGGACACCTTCGGGTAATGTTCTTTCTGCGCCGCCCGAGCGGGACGGAAGATCCGACCGGGAAGCGCGGATAGAAGTGAAGCCCCCTCCAGGGGTTGCATTTCAGTGGGCTATGGTGTAATTGGCAACACTACGGTTTCTGGTACCGTCATTCTAGGTTCGAGTCCTGGTAGCCCAGCGCAGTACAGCAAGACAGCAGTATCCAGCAGGACAAGCCCCCGTTGTGTAGCGGCCTAGCACGCTGCCCTCTCACGGCAGTAGCGCCGGTTCGAATCCGGTCGGGGGTACAGATCCTTCCCGCGAGAACATCTGGGTCGCACCCACGCTCTCGATGCAGGATCGCTAGGGCCCCCGTTGTGTAGCGGCCTAGCACGCTGCCCTCTCACGGCAGTAGCGCCGGTTCGAATCCGGTCGGGGGTACTTGTCACACCATGGGCTATGGTGTAATTGGCAACACTACGGTTTCTGGTACCGTCATTCTAGGTTCGAGTCCTGGTAGCCCAGCGCAAGTCAGCAGTAACCACGCCCCCGTTGTGTAGCGGCCTAGCACGCTGCCCTCTCACGGCAGTAGCGCCGGTTCGAATCCGGTCGGGGGTACAACAGAGCGGTAGGGAAGGCCCTTCACTTCGGTGGGGGGCCTTCTCGCTTGTCCGGATCGGGGCGCGTCGTGCCGAGTCGCCTGCGTCACAAGGCCGTTGGCCGAGGGGCAGCTGTGGCCCGGGGAAGAGGGAGGGGCCGCCACGGCGCTGGGGCGGCCTGCCGGAGGAGATGACGTGCAGGAGGAAGGGGCAGAGCGGGGAGAGCGGCTACGGGCCGGGGTCAGCCCGAGCGGCGCAGGGCCTCGCTCAGCCGGGCCGCCGAGTCGATGACCGCCTGGGCGTGCATCCGGCCCGGGTGGCGGGTCAGCCGCTCGATCGGCCCGGAGACCGAGACGGCGGCGACCACCCGGTTCGACGGCCCGCGCACCGGGGCCGAGACCGAGGCGACGCCCGGCTCCCGCTCACCGATCGACTGGGCCCAGCCCCGCCGCCGTACGCCGGAGAGCGCCGTCGCGGTGAACCGGGCGCCCTGGAGGCCCCGGTGCAACCGCTCCGGCTCCTCCCAGGCCATCAGGATCTGGGCCGACGAGCCCGCCTTCATGGTGAGCGTGGAGCCGACCGGCACCGTGTCCCGGAGTCCGGACAGCCGCTCCGCCGCCGCCACGCAGATGCGCATGTCACCCTGCCGACGGTAGAGCTGGGCGCTCTCGCCGGTGATGTCGCGCAGGTGGGTGAGTACCGGTCCGGCCGTGGCCAGCAGGCGGTCCTCGCCCGCCGCGGCTGCCAGCTCCGACAGCCGGGGGCCGAGGATGAACCGGCCCTGCATGTCCCTCGCCACCATCCGGTGGTGTTCCAGTGCCACGGCCAGACGGTGGGCCGTGGGCCGTGCGAGCCCGGTCGCCGCGACCAGCCCGGCGAGGGTGGCCGGACCGGACTCCAGGGCGCTCAATACCAGAGCTGCCTTGTCGAGAACGCCGACGCCGCTAGAGTTGTCCATACGACGATACTCCCGTCTCACTCTGTGAAACGCAAGTTCAATTTTCTCCGGAAGTTGCGAACCTGTACGGGCGGCCCCACAACGGCCCGTGGCCACCGCCCCGCAGGGGATCCGGACGGCGGCGTACCGAATCTCTAGTTGGGCCGGCGAAGACGCCGGCCGGAGGGAAAGCGATGGGTAGGACACTCGCGGAGAAGGTCTGGGACGACCATGTCGTCCGGCGCGCCGAGGGCGAGCCCGACCTCCTCTTCATCGATCTGCACCTGCTGCACGAGGTGACCAGCCCGCAGGCCTTCGACGGTCTGCGCCAGGCGGGACGCCCGGTGCGGCGCCTCGACCTCACCATCGCCACCGAGGACCACAACACCCCGACCCTCGACATCGACAAGCCGATCGCGGACCCGGTCTCCCGCGCCCAGCTGGAGACCCTGCGCAAGAACTGCGCGGAGTTCGGCGTACGGCTGCACCCCCTGGGCGACGTCGAGCAGGGCGTCGTGCACGTGGTCGGCCCGCAGCTGGGCCTGACCCAGCCCGGCACCACCGTGGTCTGCGGCGACTCCCACACCTCCACGCACGGGGCGTTCGGCGCGCTGGCGTTCGGTATCGGCACCAGCCAGGTGGAGCACGTCCTGGCCACCCAGACGCTGCCGCTGGCCCGCCCGAAGACCATGGCCATCACCGTCGAGGGCGAACTGCCCGAGGACGTCACCGCCAAGGACCTGATCCTCGCGATCATCGCCAAGATCGGCACCGGCGGCGGCCAGGGCTACATCCTCGAATACCGCGGCTCCGCCATCGAGAAGCTCTCGATGGAGGCCCGGATGACCATCTGCAACATGTCGATCGAGGCCGGTGCCCGCGCGGGCATGATCGCCCCGGACGAGACCACCTTCGCCTATCTGGAGGGCCGCGACGCCGCCCCCAAGGGGGCGGACTGGGACGCCGCCGTGGCGTACTGGAGGACCCTGCGCACGGACGACGACGCGGTGTTCGACGCCGAGGTCGTCATCGACGCCGCCGCGCTGGCCCCGTTCGTCACCTGGGGCACCAACCCCGGCCAGGGCGCCCCGCTCTCCGCGAACGTCCCCGACCCTGCTTCGTACGAGGACGCCTCGGAGCGCAACGCCGCCGAAAAGGCCCTGGAGTACATGGGGTTGACCGCCGGCCAGCCGCTGCGCGACATCAACGTGGACACCGTCTTCGTAGGTTCGTGCACCAACGGCCGCATCGAGGACCTGCGCAACGCCGCCTCGATCCTGGACGGCCGTAAAGTCGCCAGTGGCGTACGGATGCTGGTCGTCCCCGGCTCGGTCCGGGTCGCGCTCCAGGCCGTCTCCGAGGGGCTGGACAAGGTCTTCACCGCCGCCGGCGCCGAATGGCGGCACGCCGGTTGCTCGATGTGCCTCGGTATGAACCCCGACCAGCTGGCCCCCGGCGAGCGCTCCGCCTCCACCTCGAACCGCAACTTCGAGGGCAGGCAGGGCAAGGGCGGCCGCACCCACCTGGTCTCGCCCCAGGTCGCCGCCGCCACCGCCGTGCTGGGCCGTCTGGCCTCGCCCGCCGACCTGTCCGACACCCGTACCCCCGCCGGAGTCGCATAGCCATGGAAGCCTTCACCACCCACACCGGCCGGGCCGTCCCGCTGCGCCGCAGCAACGTCGACACCGACCAGATCATCCCCGCCCACTGGCTGAAGAAGGTCACCCGCGACGGGTTCGAGGACGGCCTCTTCGAAGCCTGGCGCAAGGACGCCGACTTCGTTCTCAACCGGCCCGAGCGGCAGGGCGCCACGGTCCTGGTGGCCGGTCCCGACTTCGGTACGGGCTCCTCCCGCGAACACGCGGTCTGGGCTCTGCAGAACTACGGCTTCAAGGCTGTCATCTCGTCCCGCTTCGCCGACATCTTCCGGGGCAACTCGCTGAAGAACGGCCTGCTGACCGTCGTTCTGGACCAGAAGGTCGTCGACGCGCTGTGGGAGCTGAGCGAGGCCGACCCGAGCGCCGAGATCACCGTCGACCTGGAGTCCCGCCAGGTCCGTGCCGAAGGTGTCACAGCCGACTTCGAGCTGGACGAGAACGCCCGCTGGCGCCTGCTGAACGGTCTCGACGACATCAGCCTCACCCTTCAGAACGAAGCGGACATCGCCGCTTACGAGGCCGCCAGGCCGACCCACAAACCGCGTACAATTGACGCCTGAGCAGCGGTTTTCCATGACTGCGCCCCCTGCCTCCCGGCAGGGGGCGCAGTCGCTTGTTGAGCCCCCCTCGGGCGACAACTCGCCCCAGATGGCACAATCGGTGCATGGAACGCGACAGCCAACTCGAGCTCTATGGCCACGTCGCCGACCGACTGAAGGAAGCGCACGCGAAGGTGCGTGCACTGCAAGTCCCGGAGGGCGTACGGATGGCGCTCTCCCGGAAGCTGCTGGTCGTCACGGCCGCGGCGAAGCACGATCTCCCGGACGCGGCAAGGCGTCTGGACCGGTTGATGAAGGACCTCGATGAGGGCCGATTCCCCGAAGGTGACTGACACGTGGAACTGCGCATCGGTCGACTTCGTTGCGGCACTAGGGTGATTAGCCCGTTTCGTGTTTGATTTGCGGTATATATCTGCCTAACGTGCGAAAAAGCCTGAACGCATTCGTTCCGGCAATGTCTCCGAAGGGGAAGACGTGAACAAGGCGCAGCTCGTAGAAGCGATTGCCGACAAGGTCGGCGGCCGCCAGCAGGCGGCCGACGCCGTCGACGCGGTACTCGACGCGATCGTCCGTGCCGTGGTCGCCGGGGACCGTGTCTCGGTCACCGGCTTCGGCTCGTTCGAGAAGGTCGACCGCCCCGCCCGGTACGCCCGCAACCCGCAGACGGGTGAGCGCGTCCGGGTCAAGAAGACCTCGGTGCCCCGCTTCCGCGCGGGTCAGGGGTTCAAGGACCTGGTGAGCGGCTCCAAGAAGCTCCCCAAGAACGATGTGGCCGTGAAGAAGGCCCCCAAGGGCAGCCTCTCGGGCGGATCTTCCGCCGCCCGTACGACCGTCAAGGCCGCTGCCGCCAAGAAGTCGGCAGCCAAGAAGGCCACGGCGAAGAAGACCACCGCCAAGAAGACGGCACCGGCGAAGACCGCCGCCAAGAAGACGACGGCCAAGAAGGCGACCGCCACCGCCAAGAAGGCCACGCCGGCCGCGAAGAAGGCGACCACGGCGAAGAAGGCCACCGCCACGGCCAAGAAGACCGCGCCCGCCAAGAAGGCCACGGCGAAGAAGGCGCCCGCGAAGAAGACCACCGCGCGCACCACCACGGCCAAGAAGGCCACCGCACGCAAGAAGTGAGACCGGGCGACCGCTCGCTTCGAGGAAACGCGCCGGGGGGGGGGGGGGGGGGGGGGGGGGGGGGGGGGGGGGGGGGGGGGGGGGGGGGGGGGGGGGGGGGGGGGGGGGGGGGGGGGGGGGGGGGGGGGGGGGGGGGGGGGGGGGGGGGATGGGTGTCCGGGTGGCGGGT
>NZ_JBWKCM010000024.1:21209-52716 GCF_056436485.1 Streptomyces sp. NPDC043746
AAAAAGGCAGAACGTCGCCCCCCCCCCCCCCCCCCCCCCCCCACCCCCCCCCCCCCCCCCCCCCCCCCCCCCCCCCCCCCCGCCCCGCGGGCTGTCCGGGGCCCGTTCGGCCCACCGGGGTCGCCCCGGAACGACCGCACGTGCGTGAGCAGCGACCGGACGTGCGTCAGAACGTCTGCAGCGTCACCAGCGTGATCCGCAGGGCCGCGCCCGTACCCTCGCCCTCGATCCGCACCCGCTGTCCGGGCCGGAGCAGCAGCAGACCGCCGGCGTCGAAGGCCGGGGCGTCGAACTCCACCGGGGTGCCGTCGTCCAGCAGCACACTGCCGGTGCGGGTCTCGGGGTCGTAGGTGTACGAGGTCGCCTGCATGAGGCGCAGCCTAGCGCTCCGGGACCGTCGCGAGGCCGAGCCGCCGGGTGTGCGCCCCCACGCCGAGGGCCAGGGCCACCCGCAGATCCTCGCCCGTGTCCACGTCCCGGCGGACCGAGTCGACACCGGGCAGCGCGATTTCCACCGCACCCGAAGCCAGATGCCGGGCGGCGGAGGGCCCGCCGAAAGCCGGACGCAATTCCGCGCCCCCGGCACAGGACAGAAATGTCGTGCCGATTCCCGCCGCGTCCCGGAGAAATGCGCGAGGAAAAGCGGAGGCAAAATCGAGCACCCGCGCCAATTCGGCGGGCCGCAGCGCAGGCAGATCCGCGTTGAGCGCGGCGACCGGGAGGGCGGGGGCCGGCGCCCGCACCGAGCGCGCCCCGTACGCCAGTGCCGCGTTGAGTCCGGCGGCCGGAGAGTCCGGCACGATCCGCGCGCCCAGCGCCGAAAGAGCCGCTCTGGCCTCCGCGTCGTCCGTGACGACCACCACATCCCGCACCCGGGCGCAGGAGAGCGCCGCGGCCACCGTGTCCTGTGCGAAGGCCAGGGCCAGCCGGGGCCGGACGGCCTCGCCGGCCGCCCGCCCCAGGCGGCTCTTGGCCCGAGCGAGCGGCTTCAGCGGAACGACCAGGGACCACGGCCCGGCCGGATCGGTGTTCGTGGCGATCGCCCCCTCCGTACGTATGAGGACCCATTCTCGCCTGCCGGTACGACAACCCGGAGGGACCCTCCCGCAGCTGAGGCGTACGGTGTTCTCGACAGAGGAGGGGCCTGGGGCGAGACTTGACCGTCGGTAGCCGGCAACAGGTCGCCGTTCCCATGAGGTCCCTAGAGGAAGGTGTCCGAGTGTCCCGCCGCAGAATCGGCTTCTGGTACCGCCTGGCGGCGGTTATCGCCAAGCCGCCACTGGTGGTTCTGTTCAAGCGCGACTGGCGGGGGATGGAACACATTCCGGCCGACGGCGGATTCATCAGTGCCGTCAACCACAACTCCTATCTGGATCCGCTCTCCTACGGCCACTTCCAGTACAACGCCGGACGGGTGCCCCGGTTCCTGGCGAAGGCGGGCCTCTTCCGCACCCCCTTCGTCGGGATGATGCTGCGCGGCACCGGCCAGATCCCCGTCTACCGTGAGACGACCAACGCACTGGACGCCTTCCGGGCCGCCGTCGACGCCATCGAGCGCGGGGAGTGCGTCGCCTTCTACCCGGAGGGCACCCTCACGCGCGACCCGCGGATGTGGCCGATGGCCGGCAAGACCGGCGCCGCCCGCGTCGCGCTGATGACCAAGGTCCCGGTCATCCCCGTCGCCCAGTGGGGCGCCAACCACGTGATGCCGCCGTACGCCAAGGAGAACAAGCTCCGGCTGTTCCCCCGCAAGACGCTGACCGTGCAGGCAGGCCCGCCCGTCGACCTCAGCCGCTTCTACGATGTCGAGCCGACGCCCGAGGTGCTGCGCCAGGCGACCGAGGTCATCATGGCCGCGATCACCCGCCAGCTGGAGGACGTCCGCGGGGAGAAGGCCCCCGCCGAGCCCTACGATCACCGCAAGGCCCGGGCCGAACAGCGGCGCAAGGCGCAGGGAAAGGGATCCACGTGACGCACCCCGTAAAAGCGGCCGTCTTCGGCACCGGCTCATGGGGTACGGCGTTCGCCGTGATCCTCGCCGACGCGGGCTGCGAGGTCACCCTCTGGGGCCGTCGCGCCGAGGTCGCCGAGGCCGTCAACACCACGCACACCAACCCGGACTACCTGCCGGGCATCGAACTGCCCGCCTCGATCCGGGCCACCACCGACCCCGCCGAGGCCCTGCGCGGCGCCGAGTTCGCCTTCCTCGTCGTGCCCTCGCAGACCCTGCGCGCCAACCTCGCGGAGTGGGCCCCGCACCTGGAGCCCGACACCGTCCTGGTCTCCCTGATGAAGGGCGTCGAGCTGGGCACCGCCAAGCTGATGAGCGAGGTGATCGCGGACGTCGCCAAGGTCTCCGCCGACCGCATCGCCGTCGTCTCGGGCCCCAACCTCGCCAAGGAGATCGCCGAGCGCCGCCCCGCCGCGGCCGTCGCCGCCTGTGCCGACGAGTCCGTCGCCCAGCGGCTCCAGGCCGCCTGCCACACCCCGTACTTCCGGCCCTACACCAACACCGACGTGGTCGGGTGCGAGCTGGGCGGCGCCGTGAAGAACGTCATCGGCCTCGCCGTCGGCATCGCGGACGGCATGGGCCTCGGTGACAACACCAAGGGCTCCCTCATCACCCGGGGCCTGGCCGAGACCACCCGGCTGGGCGTGGCCATGGGCGCCGACCCGCTGACCTTCTCCGGACTCGCGGGCCTGGGCGACCTGGTGGCCACCTGCTCCTCGCCGCTCTCGCGCAACCACACCTTCGGCACCAACCTCGGCCGGGGCATGACGCTCCAGGAGACGATCGCCGCCACCAAGCAGACCGCCGAGGGCGTCAAGTCCTGCGAATCGGTCCTCGACCTGGCCCGGAGGCACGGCGTCGACATGCCCATCACGGAGACCGTCGTCTCGATCGTCCACGAGGGCAAGTCCCCGGTCGTCGCGGTGAAGGAGCTGATGTCGCGGAGCGCCAAGGCCGAGCGGCGCTGACTCCACCTCTACCAGCAGGTACGCTCATCGCGATATGAGCAGCGAGAACCTCCCCCAGAGCCCCGAGCGCCGCGAGAGCCCCGAGCAGCAGCGCCGTAAGCCGCGTGTGGCTGTCGTGTTCGGCGGCCGCAGCTCCGAACACGGCATCTCGGTCGTCACGGCCGGCGCCGTCATGAGGGCCATCGACCGGACGAAGTACGACGTCCTGCCGATCGGCATCACGACGGACGGCCGCTGGGCGCTCACCGCCGACGAGCCCGAGCGCATGGCCATCACCGACCGCAAGGTCCCCGACGTGGCCCAGCTCGCGGAGTCCGCCGAAGGCAGCGTCGCCCTCTCGGTCGACCCGGGCAGCCGCGAGGTCCTCTACAGCGAGCCCGGCTCGGTGCCCAAGGCGCTCGGAGAGGTCGACGTCGTCTTCCCCGTGCTGCACGGTCCGTACGGGGAGGACGGCACGCTCCAGGGGCTGCTGGAACTCTCCGGTGTGCCCTACGTCGGCGCGGGCGTCCTCGCCTCGGCCGTCGGCCAGGACAAGGAGTACATGAAGCGCGTCTTCCTCTCCTTCGGGCTGCCGGTCGGACCGTACGAGGTGGTCCGTCCGCGCGAGTGGGACCGCGACCCCTCCGCCGTACGCAAGCGGATCGTGGACTTCGCCGGGGAGCACGGCTGGCCGCTGTTCGTCAAGCCCGCCCGGGGCGGCTCCTCCATGGGCATCACCAAGGTCGACGGCCTCGAAGGGCTCGACGCGGCGATCGAGGAGGCCCGCCGCCACGACCCCAAGTTCCTCGTGGAGTCGCTGCTGCGCGGCCGTGAGATCGAGTGCGGAGTGCTGGAGTTCGCGGACGGACCGCGCGCCAGCGTGCCCGCCGAGATCCCCCCGGTCACCGCGCACGACTTCTACGACTTCGAGGCCAAGTACATCGACTCGGCCACGGGCCTGGTGCCCGCGCCTCTCACGGAGGAGCAGACCGCCGAGGTCCAGCGGCTCGCCGTCGCCGCCTTCGACGCCACCTCCTGCGAGGGGCTCGTGCGCGCCGACTTCTTCCTCACCGAAGACGGCAGCTTCGTCATCAACGAGATCAACACCCTGCCGGGGTTCACCCCGATCTCCATGTACCCGCGCATGTGGCAGGAGAGCGGCGTGAGCTACCAGGAGCTGGTCGACCGGCTGATCCAGGCCGCGTTGACCCGCTCCACCGGACTGCGCTGAGAGACCCGGAAGGCCGGGACGGCGGTGGCCGTCCCGGCCTTCCGGCGTGGGCCGGTGCTCTCCATGGACAGGGGGGCGCCGAAGGGCAGTACGATCGCCCCGTCAGCGCGCGGAGGATCACGGTGCCGGGGCGGAGAACCGTGGGCGAGGACCGCGCGTCCCGCGCGGCACCGGACGGGGGTCAGAGGTGGACGACCGGACAGGTCAGGGTGCGCGTGATGCCGTCCACCTGCTGCACCTTGGCGACCACCATGCGGCCGAGCGCGTCGACCGTGTCGGACTGGGCGCGCACGATCACGTCGTACGGACCGGTGACGTCCTCTGCCTGGATGACTCCCGGAATCTTGGAGATGGTCTCGGCGACGATCGACGCCTTGCCCACCTCGGTCTGGATGAGGATGTACGCCTGTACCACGGAACCTCCAGGGCGGCCACGAGGATCATGTGGGGGAAAGGGACGCCACGTTATCGCGTCGCGGAGGGTGACGGGGAGACCTACGGGACGTATGACGTCCCCAGCGTGGCGTGCGGAGTGCGGAAGTTGACCTGTCCCTTGACGGTGCCGACGGCTCTCCTGACGGTACCGACAGCAGTGACGGCTCGCGACCGGGGGCCCGGACGGGTGTCCGGGGCGATAGATGAGAGGTGAGACTCGGTGAAGGGAACCGTGGGCGAGTTGGGGGAGTTCGGCCTCATCAGAGAGCTGACGTCCCGGCTCACCACCACTCCGGCGGTACGGCTGGGGCCCGGCGACGACGCCGCGGTCGTGGCCGCGCCCGACCGCAGGGTCGTGGCCAGTACGGACATCCTGCTGGAAGGGCGGCACTTCCGCCGCGACTGGTCGACGGCGTACGACGTCGGCCGCAAGGCGGCGGCCCAGAACCTCGCCGACATCGCCGCCATGGGCGCCGTGCCCACCGCCCTGCTCCTCGGCCTCGTGGTGCCCGCCGACCTCCCGGTCACCTGGGCCGCCGAGCTGATGGACGGGCTGCGGGACGAGTGCCAGGCGGCGGGGGCGGCCGTCGTCGGCGGCGATGTGGTCGGCGGTGACACCATCACTGTCTCCATCACGGCCCTCGGCGACCTGCGCAACCACGAACCGGTCACCCGCGCCGGCGCGCGCCCCGGCGATGTCGTCGCCGTCACCGGCTGGCTCGGCTGGTCCGCCGCCGGGTACGCCGTGCTCTCCCGGGGCTTCCGCTCGCCCCGCGCCTTCGTCGAGGCCCACCGCCGTCCCGAACCGCCCTACCACGCGGGCCCCGCCGCCGCCGGGCTCGGCGCCACCGCGATGACCGACGTCAGCGACGGGCTCGTCGCGGACCTCGGGCACATCGCGGAGGCCAGCAAGGTCCGCATCGACCTGCGCTCCGGCCTCATCGACATCCCCTCGCAGATGTCCGACATCGGCCAGGCCGTCGGCGTCGACCCGCTCCAGTGGGTGCTGACCGGGGGAGAGGACCACGCGATCGTGGCGACCTTCCCGCCCGACACCAAGCTCCCCGCCCGCTGGAAGGTGATCGGAGAGGTCCTCAACCCCTCCGCCCTGCCCCAGGTCACCGTCGACGGCGCACCCTGGACCAGCACGGGCGGCTGGGACCACTTCGGCGCGATCGAGGACACCCACTAGCGCGGTCGAGGACACCTACCCGGTCCTCGGCGGTCTCCCGTTAGATTGCTGCGCATGCCCATACGTACCGCTGTACCGCCCCGCGTGCTCACCGTCGCCGGTTCCGACTCCGGCGGCGGTGCGGGAATCCAGGCCGACCTGAAGACCATGCTCGCCCACGGCGTGCACGGCATGAGCGTGCTCACCGCCGTCACCGCACAGAACTCCCTCGGCGTCCAAGGCGCGTGGGAGCTTCCGGAGGAGGCCGTACGCGTCCAGTACCGCAGCGTCGTCGACGACATCGGCGTCCAGGCGGTGAAGACCGGGATGCTCGCCTCGGCCGCCCTCGTGGAGACCGTCGCGGAACTCCTCGCGGGGACGGACGCCCCCGTCGTCGTCGACCCGGTCGGAGTCTCCAAGCACGGCGACGCGCTGCTGGCCGCCGAGGCGCTCGACTCCGTACGGACGAAGCTGCTGCCCCTCGCCACGGTCGCCACCCCGAACCTCGACGAGGTGGCGCAGCTCACCGGGGTCACGGTCACCGACGAGGACGGCATGCGCCGGGCCGCCGAGGAGATCCTCGCCCTCGGACCGCGGTGGGCGCTGATCAAGGGCGGCCACCTGCCCGGCGACGCGGTGGACCTGCTCACCGACGGGAGCGCGGAACACTGGCTGCGCGCCCCCCGCCACGACAACCGGCACACCCACGGCACCGGCTGCACCCTCGCCTCCGCCGTCGCCTCCGGGCTCGCGCTCGGCCAGGACGTGCCCACGGCGGTGGAGCGCGCGAAGGCGTACGTCACCGGCGCGATCCGGGCCGGATTCCCGCTCGGCGGCGGCATCGGCCCGGTCGACCACGGCTGGCGCACCCGCCTCGCTGAATGATCACCGTCGGATGAGCACAGCAAAAAGCCGGTCCACCGAGGTGGACCGGCTTTTCGGGCAACCGGAAGGCTGCGCTACGACGGAAACGTCAGCGCGCGACCTTGCCGGCCTTGATGCACGAGGTGCAGACGTTGAGCCGCTTCGGCGTTCGACCGACCACGGCACGCACGCGCTGGATGTTGGGGTTCCAGCGACGGGACGTACGGCGGTGCGAGTGCGAAATGCTGTTGCCGAAGCCCGGCCCCTTGCCGCAGACGTCGCAGTTGGCAGCCACGGGTCACTCCAAAGACTTCAGATGCACTTACAGTGAATTCCGGCGCGCCGGAATCATTGGATGAAGTGGCGGTACCGGAGGAATGGCCCGACTCTCGTCGGGCAACCGAAGCAGCATACAACGCCTGCTCCGGAGATACGAAACTACCACGGGTTGGCCCACCTCCCTCTCGCCCCCTGTACCTGCCGGGGCCCGGGAAGGCGGGCTAACCTGCGGTGCAGCCCGTTGCCACGGCCGCTTCAAGGAGGACCATCGGTGCCGCAGCCCCCCGACGATCTGGACGCCGTCGCGGTGCGCGCCTGGTGCTCACTGGCGCTGGAGGCCCTCGGCCGGGAGCGTACGGAGATCGACGCGATCAACGTCTATCCCATCGCCGACGGGGACACCGGGACCAACCTCTACCTGACCGTCGAGTCCGCCGCCGCCGCCGTCGAAGCGGTCTTCGCCGCCCATGAGACCGGCACCACCACCCCCGCCACCGCCGATGCCGTACGCGCCATGGCGCACGGGGCCCTGATCGGCGCGCGCGGGAACTCCGGCACGATCCTGGCCCAGCTGCTGCGCGGGATGGCCGGGGTGCTGGCGGAGGGCAGCGACGCGGACCACCTCGGCCTCGCCCTGGCCCGGGCCGCCACCGCCGCCCGGCAGGCCGTCGCCCACCCGGTGGAGGGCACGGTGCTCACCGTCGCCACGGCCGCCGCCGAAGCCGCGCGCGGGGGCGCCCCGGAACTGCACGCCGTGGTGCGCGCCGCGTACGAGGGCGCGCGCGCCGCGCTGGCGAAGACCCCGGAGCAGCTCGCCGTGCTGGGCCGGGCCGGGGTCGTGGACGCCGGGGGCCGGGGGCTGGTCACGGTCCTGGGGGCGCTGCTGGAGGCGGTGACCGGGCAGGCGCCCGTACGGGAGCCCCGTACCGGAGCCGTCGGCCCGGCCGGAACGCTCGCGGCGGCCACGGCGGCCGACGGCCCGCTCGACTGCCCCGAGGAGGCCGGGGGCGGCGGGCCCGCCTTCGAAGTGATCTACCTCCTGGAGGCCCGCGACGAACAGGTGGGCCGGCTGCGCACCCGGCTCGACGCGCTCGGAGACTCCCTGGTCGTGGTGGGCGGCGACGGGCTCTGGCACGTCCACGTCCACGTCGACGACGCGGGGGCTGCCGTGGAGGCGGGCATCGAGGCCGGGCGGCCGTACCGCATCCGCATCACCCACTTCGCCACCGAGAGCGGCCACGACGTCCGTGTCCAGGCCGAACCCGCCCGGCGCGCGGTCGTCGTCGTGGTCCCCGGCGACGGGCTCGCCGGGCTCTGCGCCGAGGCCGGCGCCACCACCGTGATCGCCCGCCCCGGCGAACCCCCCGCCAGCGGCGAACTGGTCGACGCCATCCGCCGCGCCCACGCCCGCGAGGTGGTGCTCCTGCCCAACGACGCGGCCCTGCGCCACACCGCGGCGGCCGCCGCCGAGCAGGCCAGGACCGAGGGGGTCAGGGTCGCCCTCGTTCCCACCCGCGCAGCCGTCCAGGGCATCGCCGCCCTCGCCGTGCACGAGCCGGACCGGGGCTTCGACGAGGACGTGGTCGCCATGACGGCCGCCGCCGGCGCCACCCGCTACGCCGAACTGGCCGTGGCCGAGCACCGGTCGTGGACCATGGCGGGCATCTGCCAGGCCGGGGACGTCCTCGGCCTGATCGACGGAGACGTGGCCGTGATCGGCGCCGAGGTCCAGGCCACCGCCCGCACGGTGCTGGACCGGATGCTGGCGGCCGGCGGCGAACTGGTCACCCTGGTCCTGGGGGAGGACGTCCCGGACACGCTCGCGGACGCGCTGGAGGAGTACGTGCGCGAGGGCCATCTCGCCGTGGACACCGTCGTCTACCGGGGCGGCCACCAGCGCGCGCCCCTGCTGATCGGCGTCGAGTGACGGCAGCCGGGTGTGCGTGCCCGGCGGACGGCTGTCAGTGCCGTGGTGTGCAATGGATCGCGTGTCCTCGTTCGATGAACCTCTGAAGAAGCTCCTCGGCGGAGCCACCGCGAAGGTGATGGCCGAACACCTCGACCTGCACACGGTCGGTGATCTGCTGCACCACTATCCGCGGCGGTACGAGGAGCGCGGCAGGCTGACCGCGCTGGCCGACCTCCCGCTCGACGAGCACGTCACGGTCGTCGCCCAGGTCGCGGACGCCCGGATCCTGATGTTCAACAACGGCCGGGGCAAGCGCCTGGAGGTCACCCTCACCGACGGCAGCGGCCGCCTCCAGCTGGTCTTCTTCGGCCACGGCGTCCACAAACCGCACAAGGAGCTGCTCCCGGGCCGACAGGCGATGTTCGCGGGCAAGGTCTCCGTCTTCAACCGGAAGATGCAGCTCGCCCACCCCACGTACCAACTGCTCGACGCCTCCGACGCCGACGAGGCGACCGAGGCCGTGGACGCCTTCGCCGGGCGGCTGCTGCCGATCTACCCCGCCTGCAAGCAGCTCGACTCCTGGCGGATCGCCAAGGCGGTCGACGCCGTGCTGCCCAGCGCCCGGGACGCGGTGGACCCGCTGCCCGCCTCCCTGCGCGAGGGGCGCGGGTTCACCCCGCTGCCCGAGGCCCTGCTCAAGGTCCACCGCCCGCAGACCAGGGCGGACATCGAGGACGCCAGGGCCCGGCTCAAGTGGGACGAGGCGTTCGTCCTCCAGGTCGCCCTGGCCCGCCGCCGGTACGCCGACACCCAGCTCCCCGCCGCCGCCCGCCGCCCCGTCGGGGGCGGGCTGCTGGACGCCTTCGACGCCAAGCTGCCGTTCACCCTCACCGAGGGCCAGGAGAAGGTCAGCAAGGAGATCTTCGACGACCTGGCCACCGAACACCCCATGCACCGCCTCCTCCAGGGCGAGGTGGGCTCGGGGAAGACGATGGTGGCCCTGCGCGCCATGCTCACCGTCGTCGACGCGGGCGGCCAGGCCGCGATGCTCGCCCCCACCGAGGTTCTCGCCCAGCAGCACCACCGCTCGATCACCGAGATGATGGGGGAGCTGGCCGAGGGCGGCATGTTGGGCGGCTCCGAGCAGGGGACCAAGGTCGTCCTGCTCACCGGCTCCATGGGCATGCCCGCCCGCCGTCAGGCCCTGCTCGACCTGGTCACCGGCGAGGCCGGGATCGTCATCGGCACCCACGCCCTCATCGAGGACAAGGTCCAGTTCCACGACCTGGGCCTGGTCGTCGTCGACGAGCAGCACCGCTTCGGTGTGGAGCAGCGCGACGCCCTCCGCTCCAAGGGCAGGCAACCGCCCCACCTGCTCGTCATGACCGCCACCCCCATTCCGCGCACGGTCGCCATGACGGTCTTCGGGGACCTGGAGACCTCCGTCCTGGACCAGCTCCCGGCCGGCCGCTCCCCGATCGCCAGCCATGTCGTCCCCGCCAAGGACAAGCCGCACTTCCTCGCCCGCGCCTGGGAGCGCGTCCGGGAGGAGGTGGAGAACGGCCACCAGGCGTACGTGGTCTGCCCCCGCATCGGGGACGAGGCGGAGGAGGACGGGAAGGGCGCGAAGAAGACCAAGGCCAAGAAGGCGGCCCCCGACGAGGACCCCGAGAAGCGGCCCCCACTCGCGGTCCTGGAGGTCGCGGACGAACTGCGCAAGGGCGCGCTGGCCGGGCTGAGCGTCGAAGTGCTCCACGGCCGGATGCA
Organism: Streptomyces sp. NPDC043746; assembly: GCF_056436485.1. NCBI lineage: Bacteria > Bacillati > Actinomycetota > Actinomycetes > Kitasatosporales > Streptomycetaceae > Streptomyces > Streptomyces sp. NPDC043746. Next base: position 31,824 of record NZ_JBWKCM010000024.1, read on the forward strand.
CCCCGACGAGAAGGACGACGTCATGCGCCGGTTCGCCGCCGGGGACGTCGACGTCCTGGTCGCCACCACCGTCATCGAGGTCGGGGTCAACGTCCCCAACGCCACCGCCATGGTGATCATGGACGCCGACCGGTTCGGCGTCTCCCAGCTCCACCAGCTCCGCGGCCGCGTCGGCCGTGGCTCGGCCCCCGGGCTCTGCCTGCTGGTCAGCGAGGCCCACGAGGCGAGCCCCGCCCGCGCCCGCCTCTCCGCCGTCGCCGCCACCCTGGACGGCTTCGAGCTCTCCCGGATCGACCTGGAGCAGCGCCGCGAGGGCGATGTGCTCGGTCAGGCCCAGTCGGGGGTGCGCTCCTCGCTCCGGATGCTCACCGTCATCGACGACGAGGAGGTGATCGCCGCCGCCCGCGAGGAGGCCGTCGCCGTCGTCGCCGCCGACCCGGAGCTGGAGCAGCTGCCGGAGCTGCGCACGGTGCTGGCCGCCCTGCTGGACAAGGAGCGCGAGGAGTATCTCGACAAGGGGTGAGCGCCCGGCCCGACCCGGAGGGGCCGGTACGCGAGCCACGGGGCCGCCCTGCCGGTGCGGGCCGCACGCCATATCGTGGACGCACGGCGGCACGCGGACACCCGTGCTCGCGGACCCGCAGAGACTTCCGACCCCGAGGACCCGACACCCATGACCCGCGTGATCGCCGGAACGGCGGGCGGACGCCGCCTGGCCGTACCGCCCGGCACCGGCACCCGCCCCACCTCCGACCGTGCGCGGGAAGGCCTCTTCTCCACCTGGGAGGCGCTGCTCGGCACGCTCGAAGGCGTCCGCGTCGCCGACCTGTACGCCGGATCGGGCGCCGTCGGCCTCGAAGCGCTCTCCCGGGGGGCGGTCCACGCCCTGCTCGTCGAGGCGGACCAGAAGGCGGTGCGAACCGTCCGGGAGAACGTCCGCACGCTCCGACTGCCCGGCGCCGAGGTCCGTACGGGCAGAGCCGAACAGATCGTGGCAGGACCGGCGCCCTCCCACCCGTACGACGTCGTCTTCCTGGACCCGCCGTACGCCGTCACCGACGACGATCTTCGGGAGATCCTGCTCACACTCCATGCTCAGGGGTGGCTCACGGACGATGCGCTCGTCACCGTGGAACGCAGCACCCGGGGCGGAGAATTCGGCTGGCCCGCCGGATTCGAGCCACTGCGGGCCCGTCGCTACGGCGAGGGAACGCTTTGGTACGGTCGCGCCGCCGCTACGTGCGAAGACGCACGATGACCGGACCGGAGAGCGAGGGAATCACAGTGCGCCGCGCCGTCTGTCCGGGGTCGTTCGACCCCATCACCAACGGACATCTCGACATCATCCAACGAGCCTCCAAGCTGTACGACGTGGTGCACGTGGCGGTGATGATCAACCAGTCCAAGAAGGGACTGTTCACCGTGGACGAGCGGATCGAGCTGATCCGCGAGGTCACCGCCGACTTCGGCAACGTGGAGGTGGAGTCCTTCCACGGCCTGCTGGTCGACTTCTGCAAGCAGCGGGAGATCCCGGCGATCGTGAAGGGCCTGCGGGCCGTCAGCGACTTCGACTACGAACTCCAGATGGCCCAGATGAACAACGGCCTCTCGGGCGTCGAGACCCTCTTCGTGCCCACCAACCCGACGTACAGCTTCCTGTCGTCCTCGCTGGTCAAGGAGGTCGCGACCTGGGGCGGCGACGTCTCCCACCTGCTGCCGCCCACCGTCCACGAGGCGCTCACCGAGCGGCTGGCCGGGCACTGAGGCGCTGACGGTCCGTCACCAGGTGTCGGGCGGCCGCCGACTGGCCTTACAGTCGACCCGTCCGTCTCCAACAGAGCAGCAGCTCCGAAGAGCAGCAGAGAGTGGCGAGCACACGGTGGACGTGCAGAAGAAGCTCGACGAGATCGTCGAAACGGTCGGGAACGCCCGCGCCATGCCCATGTCGGCCTCCTGCGTGGTCAACCGCGCCGAGCTGCTCGCCATGCTCGAAGAGGTGCGCGAGGCCCTGCCCGGCTCGCTGGCCCAGGCCCAGGAGCTGATCGGCGGCCAGGAGCAGTTCGCCGAGCAGGCCCGTCAGGAGGCGGAGCGGATCATCCGGTCCGCGCACGCCGAGCGGGCCTCCCTGATTGCCGAGACCGAGATCGCCCGCCAGTCGCAGAGCGAGGCCGACCGGATCCTCTCCGAGGCCCGCCGCGAGGCCGAGGAGGTCCGGGCCGAGGCCGACGACTACGTCGACAGCAAGCTCGCCAACTTCGAGGTCGTCCTCACCAAGACCATCGGCTCCGTCGACCGCGGCCGCGAGAAGCTGCTCGGCCGGGGCCAGGGCCTGGACGACCAGGGCTACCAGGACCCCGACTTCGCCGAGGCCCCCGAGCGCAGCGCTGACCCCGAGACGCTGAAGCAGCGGGCCGACGCCTATGTGGACGCCAAGTTCGGCGCCTTCGAGGCCGTCCTCGCCAAGACTCTGGAGGCGGTCGGCCGCGGTCGGCAGAAGCTGCACGGCCGGGTCGCCACCGACGACCTCGGTGCGCACATCGCCGCCCAGGACGCAGCGGGCGCCCAGGGCCACACCAGCGACGCCGACTATCTGGCCGGCCTCGCCGAGCTGGCCACCCCTCAGCCGCAGCAGGCCCCCCAGCAGCCGCTCTACCAGGAGCGGCCCCAGCAGCCGCAGGCCGAGCCGGGGTACGGGCAGGGGGAGTACGCCCAGCCCGAGTACGCGCAGGCGTCGTACGGCTACCAGGAGCAGCAGACACAGGACCCGTACGGCTACCAGCAGGTGCCGGACCCGTACGCGACCTACCAGCAGCCCGCCCCGGCCTACGATCCCCACCAGGACCAGAACCAGTACGCGTCCCCGTCCGACTACGGCTGGCAGCAGCAGCCCCAGGTGCCTGCCCAGCAGGGCCCGGGAGCGCTGGACGAGACCAGCCTCTTCGACACCAGCATGATCGACCTGGAGCAGCTGCGCCGGTACGAAGAGGGCCGCTGAGTCCCCCCGGGCCCCCGTCCCGGCGGCGGAAGGCCCGGGCCGATTGGGCGCTGAGCGGTCCGTCCAGTATCCTGAATCCTCGGTCGCGCATAGGTCCGTGATCCCGGCTGCCCGTTTCGGCTACGGAACAGAACAGTCCGCCCACGGACCGCAGACGACCCCTCCCCTCCGCGACCAGCACGACCCCCCATGACTTCGAAAGCAGGAAACGCCCTGAACGGCCACCTCGACCACCGCAACCCTCTCGTGTTCGATACGCGCGAGCTGGGTCGGCGTCCCGGTGCCCTGAAGCGGCTCTCCCGCTCGGTGGAAGCACCCGGTTCACCGGTTCTCGGTATCGACGGCGTCATCGGCGTGCCGGAAGGCGCGCCCCTGGAGCTGGACCTCCGATTGGAGTCGGTCATGGAAGGGGTGCTCGTCACAGGCACCGCCCGTGCAACCGCCGAAGGGGAGTGCGTAAGGTGTCTGGAGCCGCTGACCGTCGAGGTCGACGCGGATTTCCAGGAGATGTTCTCGTACCCTGACGCCGATGACCGGGGCCGCCCTGCGGACCCGGTCGACGACGCCGAGGACGACGAGGACAGGTTCTTCCTCGAGGACGGCCTGTTCGACCTCGAGTCAGTGCTGCGTGACGCGGTAGTGCTCGCACTGCCCATGCAGCCGGTGTGCAAGGAGACCTGTGCCGGTCTGTGTTCCGAATGCGGAATCAGGCTGGACGAGAACCCGGGCCACCACCACGACGCCGTCGACATCCGTTGGGCGGCACTGCAAGGACTCGCCGAGACCGTTCAGGACGGCGAGAAGGACAACATGGGCGGCGCCGAACCGGGCGTCGACGAGAAGCAGGAGAAGTAGCCGTGGCTGTTCCGAAGCGGAAGATGTCGCGCAGCAACACGCGCCACCGCCGGTCGCAGTGGAAGGCTGCGGTCCCCACCCTGGTTTCGTGCGAGCGTTGCCAGGAGCCGAAGCTCCAGCACATTGCGTGCCCGAGCTGCGGCACCTACAACAAGCGCCAGGTCCTCGAGGTCTGAGCGGCTGGTGAGAGGCCCGATGTCTGAGTTGTCCAGCGCCAAGAAGCAGGCAGACAACGTCAACACAGCCTCGTCCCACACGCTTCTGGAAGGGCGGCTCGGGTATCACCTCGAGTCCGCCCTTCTGGTGCGTGCGCTGACCCATCGTTCGTACGCATACGAGAACGGCGGCCTGCCCACCAACGAGCGGCTCGAATTCCTCGGGGATTCGGTGCTCGGCCTGGTGGTCACGGACACGCTGTACCGCACCCACCCCGACCTGCCCGAAGGCCAGCTGGCCAAGTTGCGGGCCGCGGTGGTCAACTCGCGTGCGCTTGCGGAAGTGGGCCGCGGCCTCGAACTCGGCTCCTTCATCCGGCTCGGCCGCGGTGAAGAGGGCACGGGGGGCCGGGACAAGGCTTCCATCCTCGCCGACACCCTGGAAGCGGTGATCGGTGCGGTCTATCTCGACCAGGGCCTCGGTGCGGCCTCGGAGCTGGTCCACCGGCTCTTCGACCCGCTGATCGACAGGTCCTCGAACCTCGGCGCCGGCCTGGACTGGAAGACCAGCCTCCAGGAGCTGACCGCGAGCGAGGGACTCGGCGTGCCCGAGTACCTCGTCACGGAGACCGGCCCGGACCACGAGAAGACCTTCACTGCTGCTGCTCGCGTCGGTGGTGTCTCGTACGGCACCGGCACCGGCCGCAGCAAGAAGGAAGCGGAGCAGCAGGCGGCCGAGTCCGCCTGGCGCGAGATCAGCGCCGCCGCTGAGGCACGGCAGGCCGCGGAGAAGTCCGCTGCCGACGGAGGGGCCGCCGACACCCCTGCCGACCCGTCGCCCGCAACGGACGCCGCTCCCGCCTGAAGGAGCACCCCGAACCCCTCGGTGCCCCGCGCACCGGGGGGTTCGCCGTGTCCCGGGGCACGGCCCCGCGCGACGCACGCCCCCTGCCCGTCCTCCTGTCACCGTGTCTGGAGTGGTCCACCGTGCCCGAGCTGCCCGAGGTCGAAGTCGTACGCCGGGGCCTGGAGCGCTGGGTCAGCGGCCGGACCGTCACCGACGTGGAGGTCCTGCACCCGCGCTCGGTCCGCCGCCACCTCGCGGGCGGCCCGGACTTCGCGGCCCGGCTGCGCGGGGCCCGGTTCGGTACGGCGATGCGGCGCGGCAAGTACCTCTGGGTGCCGCTCGACGAGGCCTCCTCCTCGCTCCTGGGCCACCTCGGCATGAGCGGCCAGCTGCTGGTGCAGCCCACGGACGCGCCCGACGAGAAGCACCTGCGGGTCCGGATGCGGTTCGACGACGCGCTCGGCACCGAGCTGCGCTTCGTCGACCAGCGCACCTTCGGCGGGCTCTCGCTCCACGACACCACCCCCGACGGCCTGCCCGACACCATCGCGCACATCGCCCGGGACCCGCTCGACCCGCTCTTCGACGACGCCGCCTTCCACACGGCCCTGCGCCTGCGCCGTACGACGGTCAAGCGCGCGCTCCTGGACCAGTCGCTGATCAGCGGCGTCGGCAACATCTACGCGGACGAGGCGCTCTGGCGCACCAAGCTCCACTACGACCGGCCGACCGCGACCCTGACCCGCCCCAAGTCCGCCGAGCTGCTCGGCCACGTACGGGACGTGATGAACGCGGCCCTCGCCCAGGGCGGCACCAGCTTCGACAGCCTCTACGTCAACGTGAACGGCGAGTCCGGCTACTTCGACCGCTCGCTCGACGCGTACGGCAGGGAGGGCGAGCCGTGCCGCCGCTGCGGGACGCCGATGCGCCGCCGCGCCTGGATGAACCGCTCCAGCTACTTCTGCCCGCGCTGTCAGCGCCCGCCGCGCGCCTCGTCGTAACGGCCCCGGGCGGCCAGGACCTCGTCCATCCGCCCCTCCACCAGCTGGATCAGCCCGAGGAGCTGTCCGGCGACCTCGCGGCCGAACGGGGTCAGCCGGTAATCCACCCGGGGCGGGTTGACCGGCTGGGCCTCCCGCAGGACGAGCCCGTCCCGCTCCAGGGCGTGCAGCGTCTGGGAGAGCATCTTCTCGCTGACCCCGTCGACCCGCCGCCGCAGCTCGTTGAAGCGCAGGCTCTCCCGGTACAGCGCGCCCAGCGTCAGACTGCCCCAGCGCCCGGTGGCGTGCTCCAGCGTGGAGCGTGAGGGGCACCGCCGGGAGAAGACGTCGAAGGCGGGATGGTCCGTATCGCTGGCCATATCACCAGCTTACGCCCGTACAGCGCTCACCCCGGGGGAGCGCTGTACGGGCGTAAGCGGTCGGTCGGCTGCGGGTCAGAAGCCGAAGTTCTGGACCCACCACGGGCCGCCGGAGGCCTCGTGGACGCCTATGCCGATCGTCTTGTAGTCGCAGTTGAGGATGTTGGCGCGGTGGCCTTCGCTGTTCATCCAGGCGTCCATCACGGCTCGGGCGTCGGCCTGGCCGCGGGCGATGTTCTCCGCGCCGAGCCCCTGGACACCGGCCTGCGCGGCTCGGTCCCAGGGGGTGTCGCCGTCGGGGTCGGTGTGGTCGAAGAAACCGCGGGCCGCCATGTCCTCGCTGAAGTTCTGGGCGAGCGAGGTGAGCGCGGTGCTGGTGGTCAGCGGGGAGCAGCCGACCTTCGCGCGCTCCCGGTTCACCAGGGCCAGCACTTCACTGCGGGCGGAGGCGGCGGAGGGCGAGGGGGCGGGCTTCTGGGCGGGCGGCGGCGGGGCGGCCGAGGTCTTCGGCGGCGCCGGGGCCCTGCTCGCCGGGGCGGTGCTCTTCTCCGGGGCCGCGGTGGGGGCCTTCGACTTCTCGGAGGGCGTCGCGGCCGACTTCTTCGAGGGGGCCGTCGAGGAGGGCGCGGCCGACTTCGACGGGGCCTTCGACGCGGTGGTGGAGGGCGACTGCGACGGCGTCGTGGACGGTGGTGTGGTCGTGGAGGGCGACTGCGAAGAGGTCCTCGACGGGGCCTCGGGGCGCTCGCTGCCCCGGCTGGCGGGGGAGGAGGAGCGGTCGGCCGGGGCGGTGGTGGAGCCGCCCTGCTGCGTCAGCAGGTTCGGGACACCGCCGTCGGGGCGGACCTGGTCGGCCGCGGTGGTGCCGCCCGATGTGTAGGTGGCACCGCCGGGCAGCAGCCCCGAGGCGACGGCGACCGCGCCGACCGCCATCGCGGCCGACGCACCGAGGAGCCCGGTGCGCACGGGTACGGCGGACTTCTTCTTCCGGCGCGTGCCCCGGTGCCCCGAAGCGGCCCTGACCGCAGGTTCTTCAGCGGCGGGGCCTGCGGCGGATCGTCGGTGGCGTCCCATGCGCTGTGCCTTTCCTGTGCTCCGGACCTCGCGGCGACGTCACCTGTCACCGGTCGATCTTTATCCCGATACTCACCCGATCGAGTGAGGCTATTGCGACGGGACTGTACGCCATGGGTCAAAGGGGCCGCCGTGTTCTCCGAGCAATCGGCCGGTTAGCGTTCGGGCATGAACGAAGAAGCAAGGCTGGTCGTCTGGGTGCGCGGCCGAGTACAGCAAGTGGGCTTCCGCTGGTTCACCAGGGCAAATGCATTGGAGATCGGCGGACTCGTGGGCTTTGCACTCAATCTCGACGACGGTCGCGTCCAGGTCGTCGCCGAGGGATCACGTGACCATTGCCACCGTTTGCTGGATTGGCTGCGCTCCGACGACACACCCGGGCGCGTGGACGGAGTCACTGAGATCTGGGACACGCCGCGCGGCGGCTACGAGGGGTTCGCCATCCGCTGATACCGCCCAGGACCGGCGCTCCGCTCCGTCCCGTGAGCGCGCCGGAGCCGGCCGTGAGCGAACCGTCACGGGCCGGTCCCCGGAGCCCCGCACCCGAAATGACCTGCGAAGGGACCGCGCGGAGACCGATGGTTGCCAGATGCGGGATGTCGTGCAAGGCTGCGGCATTGACGAAGATCCCCACACCTGTCGGGGTCCCGCAGGAGAGTCGCGCCGCATGATCGTCCAGCCGCGCGCCCCCGGGACACCTGGCTCCACGGGGTGTGATCGTGTTGACCGTCAAACTTTTTGGTGAGACGCTGAAAACCCCGCGCACCTTAGCTGTTCGGTAGAGCTGATATGCAGCAGAACCGCAGTGGTGACAGAGCCCTGCCGAGCACCGCGGGTGCGATTCCCAGACGACCCACACCGCATCGGTCGGTCACTCATTGTGGAGGACCATCCATCATGGCAAAGGCGCTTCTCGGTTACGTCGGCGGTTCCGACCCGCGACTCCTCGCCGAGATGCGACGGCTCCAGCAGCGCGTCCAGGACCTGGAATCCGAGCTGAACCGGATCCAGCACGAGAACGACGCGCTCAACGCCGCCGCTCAGCACCAGGAGTCACTGCTCGACAGCATCGACATCGACGTACCCCAGGGCGAGCCTGCGCTGACCTGACCGGTGGCCCCTCGCGGGCCGGTCGGGCCAGGCATGCTCAGCAGCCTCGCAACCTCTCCATAACCGCTCCATCTGATCCGTCCCGCGTCACGGATCGCCGCCTCCCCGGAAGGCCGGGTCCCTGACCGACAGGGCGAGGGCCGACGTGTGTCCGGATGTCGGCCCACCGGTAACGGCACGGCCCGCCGGCCGTGGCGATGCCCCTCGCAGGACCGCACCACGATCCACTGTGTCAGCACCGCACCAAAGATCTACAGGGACGCTTCGGCGTCCCTTTTTCTCTGCCCAGGCCCCCCGGCCACCCGCCCCGCCCCTCTCGCCTACCGTCTGATGTGCCCTGCACCTTCATCACCGAAACCGGAAGCGAAAGGTAGAGTCCGGCGGCGTGCACCTCAAGGCCCTGACCCTGCGTGGTTTCAAATCGTTCGCGTCCGCCACCACCCTGCGGTTCGAACCGGGGATCACCTGTGTCGTCGGCCCCAACGGATCGGGAAAGTCCAATGTGGTGGACGCCCTCTCCTGGGTCATGGGAGAACAGGGCGCCAAATCCCTGCGCGGCGGCAAGATGGAAGACGTGATCTTCGCCGGGACCACCGGGCGGCCCCCACTCGGCCGCGCCGAAGTGTCGCTGACCATCGACAATTCCGACGGCGCACTGCCCATCGAGTACGCCGAAGTGACGATCACTCGGATCATGTTCCGCAATGGCGGCAGCGAATACCAGATCAATGGCGACACCTGCCGACTGCTCGACATCCAGGAACTCCTCTCCGATTCCGGTATCGGCCGCGAGATGCACGTCATCGTCGGCCAGGGCCAGTTGGACTCCGTCCTGCACGCCGACCCGATGGGCCGCCGGGCCTTCATCGAGGAGGCGGCGGGCGTCCTCAAGCACCGCAAGCGGAAGGAGAAGGCGCTGCGGAAGCTGGACGCGATGGGTGCCAACCTCGCTCGCGTCCAGGACCTCACCGACGAACTGCGCCGCCAGCTCAAGCCGCTCGGACGGCAGGCAGCCGTCGCCCGCCGCGCCGCCGTCATCCAGGCCGATCTGCGCGACGCCCGCCTCCGGCTCCTCGCCGACGACCTGGTGACCCTGCGGGACGCCCTGCGCGACGAGATCGCCGACGAGGCCGAGCTGAAGAAGCGCAAGGACGCGGCCGAGGCCGATCTGGAGGCGGCGCACGCCCGGGAGGCCGGGCTGGAGGGCGAGGTGCGCCGCCTCGCGCCCCGGCTCCAGCGTGCCCAGCAGACCTGGTACGAGCTGTCGCAGCTGGCCGAGCGGGTACGCGGCACGGTCTCGCTGGCCGACGCCCGGGTCAGGAGCGCCACCCAGGCCCCCACGGAGGAGCGCCGGGGCCGCGACCCCGAGGACCTGGAGCGCGAGGCCGCCCGTATCCGCGAGCAGGAGGCGGAGCTGACGGCGGCCCTGGAGGCGGCCGAACTCGCGCTTGAGGACACCGTCGCCCACCGCGTCGACCTGGAGCGCGAGCTGGTCGCGGAGGAGCGCCGGCTCAAGGACGCGGCCCGCGCCATCGCGGACCGCCGCGAAGGGCTGGCCCGGCTGACCGGCCAGGTCAACGCGGCCCGCGGCCGGGCCGGTTCGGCCCAGGCCGAGATCGATCGGCTGGCCGCCGCCCGCGACGAGGCCCGGGAGCGCGCGGACACCGCCCAGGAGGAGTACGAGCAGCTCAGGGCCGAGGTCGAGGGCCTGGACGCGGACGACGAGGAGCTGACCGCCCGCCACGAGGAGGCCGAGCAGGCCCTGGCCGAGGCCCGGAGCGCCCACAGCCGGGCCCGCGACGAGGCCACCGCCGCCGAACGCCGACGGGCGGCGGTCGCGGCCCGGCACGACGCGCTGGCCCTGGGGCTCCGCCGCAAGGACGGCACGGGCGCGCTGCTCGGCGCCCGCGACCACCTGACGGGGCTGCTGGGCCCGGCCGCCGAACTGCTCACCGTCCGGCCCGGGTACGAGATCCCGGTCGCCGCCGCCCTCGGCGCCGCGGCGGACGCGATCGCCGTACGGGACCCGGCCACGGCCGCCGCAGCGATCCGCCTCCTGCGCGACCGGGCCGCGGGCCGCGCGGCGATGCTGCTGGCGGGTGGTCCGGTCGGGGCCGCGGCGGGGGAGGCGGAGGAGAACGCGGAGAGTACAGGAGGCGGGGAGGGCGCCCGACCCGGGGCCGTCCCGGGGCAGTCGGGTGCGACGGGCCCGGAGCGGTCGGCCGGGCAGGGGCGGCCGGATGCGGCGGCTTCCGAGCGTCCGCCGGTACGGGAAGAGTCGGCTGCCTCGTATCCGGAGCGCTCGCCCGTACCGGAGCAGTCGGCTGCCACCGGCCAGGAGCGTCCGCCCGTACCCGGTCAGTCGGCTGTCACCGGCCAGGAGCGTCCGCCCGTACCCGGTCAGCCAGGTGCCACCGCCCCAGCACCGCCCCCTGCACCCGGCCAGGTCCCCGGGCCCGTACGGGGTGAGGCGCCCGGCGTCGCCGACCCGCTGCCCGCACCCGGTGCCACCGGCCCCTCGCCCGCGTCCCGCACCGTCCACCCCCTGCCCGCGCAGCCCGCTCCGACCGGGCACGGGGCCGTCGTCGCTCCTCCGCAGGTGCGTGCGGAGAGGGTCGGCGACCTGATCACCGCTCCCGCCCCCCTCCTGGAGGCCGTGCGTCGGCTCGTGCGGGACGCCGTCGTCGTCGCCACCCTGGAGGATGCCGAGGCGCTCGTGGCTCTGCGGCCGGAGCTGACCGTCGTGACGGGGGAGGGGGACGTGCTCTCCGGCCACTTCGCGCACGGAGGGTCGGCCGGGGCGCCCAGTCTCCTGGAGGTGCAGGCCTCCGTGGACGAGGCCGCCGCCGAGCTGGCCGACCTCGCCGTACGGTGCGAGGAGTTGGCGGAGGCCCAGCGGCTGGCGGGGGAGCGGCGCACGGAGTCGGCCGCGCTCGTCGAGGAGTTGGGGGAGCGGCGGCGGGCGGCCGAGCGGGAGAAGTCGGGCGTCGCCCAGCAGCTCGGCCGGCTCTCCGGGCAGGCCCGGGCCGCCGCGGGCGAGGCCGAGCGGATGACGGCGTCCGCCGCCCGTGCCCAGGAGGCCCTGGAGCGGGCCGTGGAGGAGGCCGAGGAGCTGGCCGAACGGCTGCTGGTGGCCCAGGAGGCGCCGGTGGAGGAGGAGCCCGACACGTCCGCACGGGACCGGCTCGCCGCCGACGGGGCCAACGCCCGCCAGACCGAGATGGAGGCCCGGCTCCAGGCCCGTACGCACGAGGAGCGGGTCAAGGGCCTGGCCGGGCGTGCCGACGGGCTCGACCGGGCCGCCCGCGCCGAGCGGGAGGCCCGGGTCCGTGCCGAGCAGCGCCGGGCCCGGCTGCGCCACGAGGCGGCTGTGGCCTCCGCCGTCGCCTCGGGCGCCCGACAGCTGCTGGCGCACGTCGAGGTCTCCCTCGTACGGGCCGGTCAGGAGCGCACGTCGGCCGAGGCCGCCAAGGGCGAGCGGGAGCGCGAGCTGGCCGTGGAGCGGGGCCGGGGCCGTGACCTCAAGGGCGAGTTGGACAAGCTCACCGACTCCGTCCACCGGGGCGAGGTGCTCGGCGCAGAGAAGCGGCTGCGCATCGAGCAGTTGGAGACGAAGGCCCTGGAGGAGCTGGGCGTGGAGCCTGCGGGGCTGGTCGCGGAGTACGGACCGGACCAGCCCGTGCCGCCCTCGCCCGCGGCGGAGGGCGAGGAGCTGCCGGATGACCCGGAGCACCCCCGTAACCTGCCGAAGGCCTTTGTCCGGGCCGAGCAGGAGAAGCGGCTGCGATCGGCCGAACGGGCGTACCAGCAACTCGGGAAGGTGAATCCGCTCGCCCTGGAGGAGTTCTCGGCGCTGGAGGAACGGCACAAGTTCCTCTCCGAGCAGCTCGAAGACCTGAAGAAGACCCGGGCCGATCTCCTCCAGGTGATCAAGGAGGTCGACGAGCGGGTCGAGCAGGTGTTCACCGAGGCGTACCGGGACACCGCCCGCGCGTTCGAGGGTGTCTTCGCCCGGCTCTTCCCCGGCGGCGAGGGGCGGCTGATCCTGACCGACCCGGACGACATGCTGGCCACCGGGGTGGATGTCGAGGCGCGTCCGCCGGGCAAGAAGGTGAAGCGGCTCTCGCTGCTCTCCGGCGGCGAGCGGTCCCTGACGGCCGTGGCGTTGCTGGTCTCCATCTTCAAGGCCCGTCCCAGCCCCTTCTACGTGATGGACGAGGTGGAGGCCGCGCTCGACGACACCAACCTGCAGCGGCTGATCCGGATCATGGAGGAGCTGCGGGAGAGCTCCCAGCTGATCGTGATCACCCACCAGAAGCGGACGATGGAGGTCGCCGACGCGCTGTACGGCGTCTCCATGCAGGGCGACGGTGTGTCGAAGGTGATCAGTCAGCGGCTCCGCTGACCCGTCACGGAGGACCCTTCACGAGAAGCATTCGACTCTTCACGAAAACGTCAGAAGTTCGACGCACCTTCTCTGCCGGCTTGGGTACACGACGGTCCGGCCCGCTGTTTGGCTTCGCTTCTTGAAGGCATAACCTCTGCGGAGTCGATTTCGCCTTCAAGTGGTGGCATGTCGGATGGTGTGCGCCACTGGGAGGCCCACCCCAACGTCTGACGTGCGGCCAGGCATCAGGAGTTCATGTGACCACTGCAGCGAACGGACCGGAGTCCGGGGCCCGGGCGGCCCATCCGGACCACCTCGGCCATGTCATCTTCATCACGGCGGCCGCGGCGATGGGCGGCTTCCTCTTCGGGTACGACAGCTCCGTCATCAACGGGGCCGTCGAGGCGATCCGCGACCGGTACGACGTCGGCTCCGGGACACTCGCCCAGGTCATCGCCATCGCGCTGATCGGCTGTGCGATCGGCGCCGCGACCGCGGGCCGCATCGCGGACCGGATCGGCCGCATCCGCTGCATGCAGATCGCCTCGGTGCTCTTCACGGCCAGCGCGATCGGATCCGCGCTGCCCTTCTCGCTCTGGGACCTGGCGATGTGGCGCATCGTCGGAGGCTTCGCCATCGGCATGGCCTCCGTCATCGGCCCGGCCTACATCGCGGAGGTCTCCCCGCCCGCCTACCGGGGTCGGCTCGGCTCCTTCCAGCAGGCCGCGATCGTCATCGGCATCGCCGTCTCCCAGCTGGTCAACTACACCGTTCTCCAGATCGCCGACGGCGATCAGCGGGGCGACATCCTCGGCCTGGAGGCCTGGCAGTGGATGCTGGGTGTGGAGGTGGTCCCGGCCCTCCTGTACGGGCTGCTCTCCTTCATGATCCCCGAGTCCCCGCGCTTCCTCGTCTCGGTCGGGAAGAAGGCCGAGGCCCGCAGGATCCTCGAAGAGGTCGAGGGCAAGAGCGTCGATCTCGACGCCAGGGTCGTCGAGATCGAGACCGCCATGCACCGCGAGCACAGGTCGACCTTCAAGGACCTGCTGGGCAACCGCTTCTTCTTCCTGCCCATCGTCTGGGTCGGCATCGGCCTGTCGATGTTCCAGCAGCTCGTCGGCATCAACGTGGCCTTCTACTACTCGGCGACGCTGTGGCAGTCCGTCGGTATCGACCCGACCGACTCGTTCTTCTACTCGTTCACCACCTCGATCATCAACATCATCGGTACGGTGATCGCGATGGTGCTGGTGGACCGGGTGGGCCGCAAGCCGCTCGCGCTCGTCGGCTCCGTCGGCATGGCGCTCGCGCTCGCGGTCGAGGCCTGGGCCTTCTCCGCCGACCTGGTGGACGGCAAGCTGCCCACCACCCAGGGGGCCGTCGCCCTGATCGCCGCCCACACGTTCGTGCTCTTCTTCGCCCTCTCGTGGGGTGTCGTCGTCTGGGTCCTCCTCGGCGAGATGTTCCCCAACCGGCTGCGGGCCGCCGCCCTCGGTGTCGCGGTCTTCGCGCAGTGGATGGCCAACTGGGCGATCACCGCCAGCTTCCCGAGCCTGGCCGACTGGAACCTCTCGGGGACGTACGTCATCTACACCTGCTTCGCGGTGCTCTCCATCCCCTTCGTGCTCAAGTTCGTGAAGGAGACCAAGGGCAAGGCGCTGGAGGAGATGGGCTGACCCGCCTCCCTCGCGTTCACGCGCTGCCCCGGCTCACTCCCGAGCCGGGGCAGCCGGCCTTCCCGCCGCCTCGCAGGACAGCCGCAGGCTCCGCTGCCCCTCCTCAGTGACTGACGTGCAGCCAGAAGAGGAGGGGCCGAGATCGGTCATTACAGCCAAAAGGTGCATCCGGGTCGTGTGGATCGCCGGGCGGCGTGCGGGGCCGTGCCCGTGCGGCGGCCGTGGCCGATACTGGACGGGTTATGGAACTCGTCGAAATCGTCATCCTCGCTGTAGTCATCGCCCTGGCCGCCGTCGGCCTGGTCGGCGGGCTCGTGGTCGGCAGCCGCAAGAAGAAGCAGCTGCCGCCCCCGCCGCCGTCCACGCCGACCATCACTCCTCCCGCCGAGCCGAAGGTCGGCGAGGAGGCCGAGACGCCGCGCGACGAAGCGCGGCGCACCATCGACGAAGTCGGCCTCCCGGACGCCACCGCGCCCGCCGAGGAGGCTCCGGTCGTCGAGACCCCGGCGCCCCCGGCGCTGGAGGTCCCCGAGCCCACCGAGGGCCGCCTCGTCCGGCTGCGGGCCCGGCTCGCCCGCTCCCAGAACTCGCTGGGCAAGGGGCTGCTCACGCTGCTGTCCCGGGACAACCTGGACGAGGACACCTGGGAGGAGATCGAGGACACCCTCCTCACCGCCGACGTCGGCGTCGCCCCCACCCAGGAACTGGTCGAGCGGCTCCGCGAGCGGGTCAGGGTGCTCGGCACCCGTACCCCGGAGGAGCTGCGCGCACTGCTGCGCGAAGAGCTGATCGCCCTGCTCGGCCCGGACCTCGACCGTGAGGTCAAGACCGAGGGCGGCGCCGAGACCCCGGGCGTCGTCATGGTCGTCGGTGTCAACGGCACCGGCAAGACCACCACCACCGGCAAGCTGGCCCGGGTGCTCGTCGCCGACGGCCGCAGCGTGGTCCTCGGCGCGGCCGACACCTTCCGCGCCGCCGCCGCCGATCAGCTCCAGACCTGGGGCGAGCGCGTCGGAGCCCGTACGGTGCGCGGACCCGAGGGCGGCGACCCTGCCTCCATCGCGTACGACGCGGTCAAGGAGGGCATCGCGGAGGGGGCCGACGTGGTCCTCGTCGACACCGCCGGCCGGCTGCACACCAAGACCGGGCTCATGGACGAGCTGGGCAAGGTCAAGCGGGTCGTGGAGAAGCACGGTCCGCTGGACGAGGTGCTGCTCGTCCTGGACGCCACCACCGGGCAGAACGGCCTGGTTCAGGCCCGGGTCTTCGCGGAGGTCGTGGACATCACCGGCATCGTCCTCACCAAGCTCGACGGCACCGCCAAGGGCGGCATCGTCATCGCGGTCCAGCGCGAGCTGGGCGTCCCGGTGAAGCTGGTCGGACTGGGCGAGGGGCCGGACGACCTGGCCCCGTTCGAGCCGGGCGCCTTCGTGGACGCCCTGATCGGCGACTGACGCGCCCCACCCCGTACGGGGGGGGGGGGGGGGGGGGGGGGGGGGGGGGGGAGGAAGGGGGGGGGGGGGGGGGGGGGGGGGGGCACCCCCCCCCCCCCCCCCCCCGCCCCGCTCAGGACGGCCGGGGCCGGTCCAGCCACGACGGGACCTCGGGCACATCCGCGTCCCAGGCCCGCGGCTCCTCGGGTTCCGGTGCCTGCGCCGACGGACGAGGAAGCGGAAGCGGTTGCGCCGGTTCCGGCCCCCGGGAGGGCGGCGGCTGGGGTACGGGCTCCGACTGCGGTACGGGATCCGGCTCCGCGCTGTCGTACAGCTGCTCGACCACCGTGAACCGGCAGTGGAAGCTCTGCCAGGCCCCGTCCAGCACCAGCACGAACCCGTCCCGCTCCCGGTAGAGCCGCCGCCGCTTCGGGCTCGTCGGATGCACCGGCCGGTACTTCTCGGCCCGCTGCCGCAAGACCTCCAGCGCCTCCTCGCGGGTCCCGTCCACATGGTCGATGACCCCGCCCGACCAGACCCGGCGCTGGCCCCCGAAACCGATGTTCTGTTCCACCAGCAGCCCCCACCTGGGCATGTTCCCCCGCTCGTCGACCGTACAGCCGTGCCGCGACCGCTCTTTGCCGCGGCAGGCCCCGCGCCCGCCATTGTTCCCGATCGCGCGCCGCGCCGGGGCGGCGGCCCCGCCGCCGTACCGACTTCGCCGGGCGCCCGCCATACTGGACGGGCCGGGGAGGGCACAGCACCAGCGGCGGGGAACGACGGGGGCGGGAAACGGCAGATGGCGGACACCAGGCTGATCCAGAGCCGGTACCGGCTGCTCGAACTGATCGGGCGCGGGGGCATGGGCGAGGTGTGGCGGGCGCGCGACGAGTCGCTGGGCCGCCTGGTCGCCGTCAAATGCCTCAAGCCCATGGGCCCGCAGCACGACCAGGCCTTCACCCGCATCCTGCGTGAACGCTTCCGCCGCGAGGCCCGGGTCGCCGCCTCCCTCCAGCACCGGGGCGTCACCGTCGTCCATGACTTCGGCGAGCACGAGGGCGTCCTCTACCTCGTCATGGAGCTGCTCGACGGACAGAACCTCAGCCAGCTCCTGGAGGGGAACCAGCAGCGCCCGCTCCCCGTCGACCATGTCGTCGACATCGCGGAACAGGTCGCGGACGCCCTTGGCTACACGCACCGTCAGGGCATCGTCCACCGCGATCTGAAGCCCGCGAACATCATGCGGCTGACCGACGGCACGGTGAAGATCTGCGACTTCGGCATAGCGCGACTCGGCCGTGACATCGGCATGACCTCCCGGCTCACCACCACCGGCGTCGCCATGGGCACCCCGCACTACATGTCGCCCGAGCAGATCGGCGGCAGGGAGGTCGACCACCGCAGCGACCTCTACTCGCTGGGCTGTGTGCTGTACGAGATCGCCACCGGCGTACCGCCGTTCGACCTGGCGGACCCCTGGGCCATCCTCGTGGGGCACCGCGACACCCGGCCCGAGCCGCCGCGTACCCACCGCGCCGAACTCCCCGGCTTCCTCGACCGCGTCGTCCTGGACCTGCTGGCCAAGGTCCCCGACGAGCGGCCCGCCGACGCGAGCGACCTGCGCCGCCGCATCGTGCTCGGCCGCTCGGGCGAACAGCCCGTACCCGGGGCCGTACGACCGAAGCCCGTACGCCTGGAGCCCGGGCATGTGGGTTCGGACCGGAGCGGGAGCGAACTGCCCTTCTGGGCGAGGAACATGACTGCCGGTCACCAGGCGTCCGCCCACCCGGGCCCCGCTCTCCCCGACCCCGCCGCAGGACTCACCCGCCGCTGGACCACCGCGGTCGGCACCGCCGCCCCCCGGCCCCCGCTCACCGACGGATCCACCGGCGTGCTGCCCGCTGGTTCCGCCCCCACCGCCCCCTTCGACCGGCTCACCGTACTCGCGAGCCGCCACAGCGAGGGCGTCGACCTGGGGCGGCTCGGCCGCTGGGAGGAGGCGGGCGAGGTGCACCGGGCGGTCGCCGCCGAGCGCGAGAGCGTCCTCGGGCCCGACCACCCGGACACGCTCGCCAGCCGGTACGAGGTCGGCCTCACCCTCAGCCGCACCGGGCGGGCCGCCGACGCGCTACGGGAGTTCGGCCAGGTCGCCGCGGGCCGCGAACGCATCCTGGGCCCCGACCACCCGCAGACCCTCGGCGCCCGGGAGCAGACCGCGTACGTCCTCGGCCAGCTCGGCCGCCACTTCGAGGCCCACCAGGTGTACGCGGCGGTTCTCGCCGCCCGGGAGCGGTCCATGGGCCCCGACCACCCCGACACCCTGCGCTGTCGGCACAACCTCGCCTTCAACCTCAGCCGGCTCGGGCGCCCCGAGGAGTCGTGGCAGCTGGCCCGTCAGGTGGCCGACGACCGGGCCCGGCTGCTCGGCGCGGCCCACCCCGACACGCTCGCCACCCGGTACGAGGTCGCCTACACCCTGGGCAGGCTGGGGCGCTGGGCGGAAGCCCTGGAGACCTACCAGGACATCGCCCGGGCCCGCGCCGCCACCCTTGGCGCAGACCACCCCGACACCCTCGCCGCCCGCTACGAGGCGGGCATCAGCCTCGGCCGGCTCGGCCGCAGCGCGGAGGCCCTGGAGCTGTACCGCGCCCTGGCCGCCGACCGCACGCGGGTGGGCGGCCCGACCGACCCCGAGACGCTCCGCGCCCGCCACGGCCTCGGCGTCAACCTGGGGCGGATGGGCCACTGGGAGGAGGCGCTCACCGAGGCGCGTGAGGTGTGCGCGATCCGGGAGGACGCCCTCGGCCCCGACCATCCGGACACCGTGGTCAGCCGCCGCGAGGTCGCGGTCGCCCTCGGCTGGCTGGGACGGTGGACCGACGCGCTGACCGCGTACCGGGAGGTCGCGGAGGCACGTGCCCGGGCCCTGGGCCCCGACCACCCGGACACCCTCGTCGCCCGCAACGACGAGGCGCACTGCCTGGACCGCCTCGGCCTGAAGGACGAGGCCGCCGAGCTCTACCGCGCCCTCGCCGCCCACCGTGCCCAGAACGCCCTGCCACCCCAGCACTGACCGAGCGTGCCTGTCCTGGGCGCCGTGCCTGCCCGGGGCGCCGCGCCGGGCTGGAGGCCCCGGAACCCGCCCGGCGGCCCCGGAGCAGCCCCGCGCACCTGCCGCAACGTGCCCGGCACCCCTGGTCGGGACCCGGCGGCCCGTGCTACGAAGGTGCATGCCCGCACCTGAGCCGTCCGCATCCCCGTCGTCCGCCCAGCCGCCGCACGCGCCCGCCCGGGACCGCTACGACGCCGTGATCGTGGGCGGCGGCCACAACGGTCTGGTCGCCGCCGCCTACCTCGCCCGCGCCGGACAGTCCGTGCTCGTGCTGGAACGCCTGGACACCACCGGGGGAGCGGCGATCTCGACCCGCCCCTTCGCCGGGGTCGACGCCCGCCTCTCGCGCTACTCCTACCTGGTCTCGCTGCTGCCGGACAAGATCGTCCGCGACCTCGGCCTGGACTTCGCCGTACGGAAGCGGACCGTCTCCTCCTACACCCCTGCGCTGCGCGACGGACACCCCACCGGCCTGCTCGTCGGCGGCGCCCGCACCCGCGAGTCGTTCGCCGCGCTGACGGGCGGCGAGCGGGAGTACGCGGCCTGGCAGCGCTTCTACGCCATGACACAGCGCGTCGCGGAACGGGTCTTCCCCACCCTCACCGAGCCGCTGCCCGACCGGGAGGCACTGAAGGCCCGCGTCGACGACGCCGACGCCTGGCGGGCGCTGTTCGAGGAGCCCATCGGAGTGGCCGTCGAGCGGAACTTCACCGACGACCTGGTACGGGGCGTGGTGCTGACCGACGCCCTGATCGGCACCTTCGCGGACGCCCACGACGCCTCGCTGCTCCAGAACCGGTGCTTCCTCTACCACGTCATCGGCGGCGGCACCGGCGACTGGGACGTCCCCGTCGGCGGCATGGGCGCCCTCACCGACGCGCTCGCCGGGGCCGCGCGTGCGGCGGGTGCCGAGATCCGCGTCCGGCATGAGGCGAGCCGGATCGAGACCGACGGCACCCACGCCGAGGTCACCGTCCGCACCCCCGACGGCGAACACACCGTCGCCGCCCGCCGGGTGCTGGTCAACGCCTCGCCGCAGGCCCTCGCCGCCCTCCTCGAGCAGACCCCGCCGCAGCCCGCCGAGGGCGCCCAGCTCAAGGTGAACATGCTGCTCACCCGGCTCCCGCGGCTCCGCGACCGGTCCGTCGACCCCCGTCAGGCCTTCGCCGGCACGTTCCACATCGCGGAGGGGTACGGGCAGTTGGCCGAGGCCTACCGTGAGGCGGCGGCCGGACGGCTGCCCGCCGCCCCGCCGTCCGAGATCTACTGCCACTCGCTGACCGACCCCTCGATCCTCGGCCCCGACCTCGCCGCGCGCGGCTACCAGACCCTCACCCTCTTCGGCCTCCACACCCCCGCCCGGCTCTTCGCGGCCGACAACGACACCACCCGCACCACCCTGCTCAAGGCCACCCTCGCGGAACTGGACGCCCACCTGGAGGAGCCGATCACCGACTGCCTGGCGCTCGACGCGGAGGGCGAGCCCTGCATCGAGGCCAAGACCCCGCTCGACCTGGAGCGGGACCTCCGCCTGCCCGGCGGCCACATCTTCCACCGCGACCTCTCCTTCCCGTACGCGGACGAGGGCGTCGGCCGGTGGGGCGTGGAGACCCCGCACGCCAATGTGCTGCTCTGCGGGGCGGGCGCGGTGCGCGGCGGCGGGGTGAGCGGGGTGCCGGGGCACAACGCGGCGATGGCGGTGCTGGAGGCTTCCTGAACCTGACTCAGCCGTTGGACCCCGGGCCTCCCCGCACCCGCCGTGCGGCACCTTCCCGCACCCGCTGCACGGCGCCTTCGCGCACCCGCCGTGGGGGGGGGGGGGGGGGGGGGGGGGGGGGGGGGGAGGGGGGGGGGGGGGGGGGGGGGGGAGGGAAGGGCCGGAGCGGGGA
>NZ_JBWKCM010000024.1:52726-72892 GCF_056436485.1 Streptomyces sp. NPDC043746
ACAGACCGCAACCCCCCCCCCCCCCCCCCACCCCCCCCCCCCCCCCCCACCCCACCCCCCCCCCCCCCCCCCCCCCCCCCCCTTTTTCTTCCCCCCCCCCCCCCCCCCCCCCCCCCACCGCTCAGTCCGCCGACAGCACCCAGCCCGCCGCCTCGATGCGCCCCGCGTCCCGGGGCCGGGCCGCGTCGAAGACCGTACGGTCGCCGTCCCCGACCCGCGGGGCGTCCACGTAGGCCCCGCGCCCCACGTACAGCTGGTCCGTGGTGTAGCGCCACCTGAGCCGGACACGCTTCCCGCGCCACGCCGCCAGGTCCGCCTCCAGCCGGTGCCAGACCCGCCCCGACCATCCGGAGACCCAGCCCTCCGGATGGGGCCGCGGCTCCGGCCGGTGGCGGCCAGGCCCCGAACCCGCGTGACCGGCATCCGGCCCCGACCTCACCGTGGTGAACGGAACCGGGCGCCACTCCTGCCCCGCCGGCACCTCCAACACCTCCAGCACCAGCCGGTCGGAGCCGGGTTCGGTGTCCCACCACAGGCCGCACTCCAGCCGGGCGCGTACGGAGTCCAGGCGCAGGGCGGGCAGGGTCAGCGTGGCGGTCGACGCGCTCGCCATCTGGGAGAACCAGGCCGTACGCCCTCGCTCCGGACGGACCGGCACCGCCCGCGCCAACTGGTTGGCCGTCGCCACCCGGGGCGCGCTGCCCGAGCGCCAGCTCCGCACCGGATGGACCGAGTTGCCCAGCACCACCAGGAACGTGTCGGTCGACGGGTCGAGCACCAGACTGGTCCCGGTGAACCCGGTGTGGCCCGCCGAGCGCGGTGTGGCCATCGCGCCCATGTACCAGTGCTGGTAGAGCTCGAAGCCGAGGCCGTGCTCATCGCCGGGGAACGCGGTGTTGAAGTCGGTGAAGAGGAGGTCGACGGAATCCTCGGCGAGGATGCGGGAGCGGCCGTAGACCCCGCCGTTGAGCAGCGTACGGGCGAGGACCGCCAGGTCCCAGGCGCAGGAGAAGACCCCGGCGTGCCCGGCCACCCCGTCGAAGCTGTAGGCGTTCTCGTCGTGCACCTCGCCCCAGACCAGACCGCGTTCCAGGCCGGACCAGGGCAGCCGGGCGTCCTCGGTGGCGGCGATCCTCGGCTTCCAGGAGGCGGGCGGGTTGTAGCGCGTGCGGTGCATCCCGAGCGGAGCGGTGATCTCGTCGCGGAGCAGGACATCCAGAGTGCGCCCGGTGATCTCCTCCAGGATCAGTTGCAGCGAGATCAGATTGAGGTCGGAGTAGAGGTAGGCGCTGCCCGGGGCGGACGCCGGGACCTCCTTCCAGAGCATCCGGAGCTTCCCCTCCCGGGTCGGCTCCTGATAGAGCGGGATCCAGGGCCGGAAACCGGAGGTGTGCGTCAGCAGCTGACGGACCGTGATGGTCTGCTTGCCGCCGCCCGCGAAGTCCGGGAGGTACGTGGCCACCGCGGCCTCCAGTTCCAGCGCCCCGCGCTCGATCTGCTGCACCGCCAGGATCGACGTGAACAGCTTCGAGATCGAGGCCAGGTCGAAGACGGTGTCCTCGGCCATCGGGATCTGCCGCTCCGGAGGGAACTCCACCCCGGTGTCCGTCGTCTCGTCGTACGCCGCATAGCGCACCGCCTTGCCGATCGGCCGGTGCAGCGCCACGGTCCCGCCCCGCCCGGCGAGCAGCACCGCGCCCGCGTACCAGGGGTGCTTGGGGGAGTCCGCGAGATACGCCTCCGCCTCTCGCACCAGCTGGTCCAGCGGTCCCTGGAGCAGCCCGGCACGCGCCGCGCTGCCGCGCCGCAGCGTGGGCCGGTGCGGAAGTGTCCCTGGTGCCATGCCCGTTGCCGCTCCCGTATCCGTCGTCGCCGGGTCCGCGCCCGGTGCTCTCCCTTCGGCCGCCCCGGCCAGGGGGACCGGCGCCAGGACGAGCGCGCCGCCCAGCGCCAGCATCCCGCCGCCCAGTCTCCGGCGGCCGATGCCGCTCCCGGTGGCTCCGCCGGCCCTTGCGGGCGCCCCGTCCCCCGCCGCGTACCCGCTCATCCGCAACTCCTTCCCGTGCCCGGAGCCGGCCGCCGCCCGCGCCACGACCCCGGCGCGAAAGCAACTTCCGAAATCCCGCCGAGCAGTGAAAGTTCCTGCCGCCGCCGAGGCTACCGGCGCCTCCGCCGCCTCGTACGCCTCCGGTCCCGCAGAGAACCTGACCCGGCATCAGAAGACCTCTTCCCTCGGCCGCACGGCTGACGGATGTGCGGGACCGTCCCCGCGCCCGCCGGGATGGTCCCGCACTCAGGCTCGGCAAAGGTGCGGCCGGGCCGGGGGCCGGGTCAGGAATCGGTGACCGGGCTGCTGCCCAGCCTGATGTTGTCCACCGCCCAGTACCAGTTGTTGCCCGCGTTGTGGACCCGGAAGCCGACCTTCACCGATGTCGCTCCGGAAGGTACGGGGAAGGAGCAGGTGACCAGGCGGTTCTGCTGGTCGCGGCCCGCGTTGGTGTTCCCCGACGCCGCGCTGGAGTAGTTCAGGACGCGCGAACTCGCGCCGGTGTCGAACGCCACCGTGACCTCGGCCTCCTGCGGGCTCTCCTGGCGGTAGTGGGAGTCGAAACCCAGGTGCAGCGTCGGGGTGTCCGCGGGGATCGTGATGGCAGGCGTGGTCAGCGTCGAGTCGAAGCGGCCGCGGGCGGCCGGGTTGCCGGTGTCGTCCCAGTCGTCCGGGTCGGCGACGGCGACGATGCCGAGGGCCCGCTGGAACGCGGCGCGTTCCTGGCCCGCCGGGAACCAGAACTGCCGGGAGAGGAATGACCAGCCGTTCAGCTCCTTCGTCCCCTGGGGCATGCCCGGCGCGTTGGTGACGGTCCAGCCTTCGGGCGCGGTCCGGGTCCACCCGGTCAGACCGGGCCGACTCAGATCGGCGGCCGGCGCCAGGTGCCCGGACAGGGACTCGAAGTCCTCGGCGAGCAGGTAGCCGGTCATGACGGGGCCGACCCGTGCGGCCAGTGAACCGGTCTGCTCGACCCTGCCCCGGCCCGAGCGCGCGCCGACGGTGGCCTCCAGCGTCGCGGAGGTACGGGCCGCGGCAGCCGGGGCCACGACCTCCCACACGATGTCCGCCGAGGCGCGGGCCGGAATCGAGGCGGGGGCGCCGGGGGCCTGGGCGGCCTTCCAGCCGGGCGGGACGGCGAGTGCGCCGGCCAGGTCGGTGAGCGGGGTGCTCCCGGCGTTGGTGACGGTCGCGGTCACGGTGAGCGGCTTGTCCGGGGAGAGTACGCAGCCGTCGGTACGGGGCGAACTGGCCGGGGCCGTCAGCTCCATGCTGACCGCGGGGGCGACCTCGGCGCGGATCCGGGCGTCGGCGATCCGCAGCAGCCCGGAGCCCTCGGCGCGCGCGGTGGCGATCAGGGTCGCGGCGGTGGCGCCGACGGGCGGGGTGACCGTGAAGCGGAGTTCGGCCGAGCCCCCCTCGGGGAGGGTGCGAGGGGCGGCCTTGACGGGTTCCACCGTCCAGCCGTCAGGGGCGACCAGGTACACCTCGGGGTCGCGGAGCCTGCCCCGGCCCTGGTTGCGTATGCGTACCGCGACCTCGGCGGGGCTGCCCTGCACCAGCGGGGCCTTGAGCGGGGGCAGCGGTTCGGGCAGGGTGATCGTCGCGGCCAGCGCCGGTGCGGTCCCGGTGGCGGGGTCGGTGGTGGCCCGGTCGCCCTCCGCCGCGCGACCGGTCATCCGGCGCAGGAAGCGGGGATCGCTCTCGTCGAGGACGACGATGTCGTACCAGCCGTGCTCGGCCAGGGGTACTGTCACGGTCCGCTTGCGGCCCGGCGCGAGCCTGACGGTCCGGATCCGCTCCTGGCCGCGACGCTGGTACGTGGTCTCGCCGATGAGGAGCGTGCGGGTCCGGGCGGAGGGGTTGCTGCACGTGATCCGGACGCTCCGCGCGCCGACCCGCTCCACCGCGTGGGCCTCGGCGCCCACCCCGCTGCCGCGCAGCTCCCACCGGGACCAGCCCGGTCCGTGCACCTGGAGGTCGTATCCGTCGGGCCCCTGGGGGAAGGTGCCGGTGGCCGCCTCCCGGCCGGCGACGGTCCAGGTGCGCGGGGCAGTGCCGTCAGCGCCGTACGCGGTGACGGCGGCGGCACGGGAGCGGTGCAGGTTGCCGATGTCCAGCGACACCCCGGTTTCGGTGACGTCGGCGCGCAGCGAGAGGAGGTAGGGCGAGGGTCTGGTGGGACGGACGCCGGTCTCCTGTGCGGGCAGTGCCTGCTGCGCGGGCGGTACCGGGTTCCAGCGGCCGATCGGCGGGGGTACCGGGCCCGGCCGCGCCACCTCGGGCTGCCGGTGTGCGCGGTCGAAGTCGAACACGGAGGTCAGGTCGCCGAAGACACTGCGGCGCCAGGCGCTGATGTTGGGTTCGTGGACTCCGGTCCACTTCTCCAGGAAGCGGATCACCGAGGTGTGGTCGAAGACCTCGGAGGCCACGAATCCGCCGACGGTCCACGGTGAGACCACGGTCATCGGTACGCGCGGGCCGGGGCCCACGGGGCGCCCGCCGACCCAGTCGTCTCCGCTGCCGCTCTCGGGCCGGGGGGCGGTGGGGGACGGTACGTGGTCGAAATAGCCGTCGTTCTCGTCGAAGTTGATGAACAGCGCGGTCCTGGACCAGGTCTTGGGGTCGCTCGCGATGGCGTCCAGCAGGCCGTAGACCAGGCCTGCGCTGCCGGCGGGGGTGGACGCGCCGGGGTGCTCGGACAGTGCCGCCGTCGGCACCACCCAGCTGACCTTGGGGAGCGTCCCGTTGCGGATGTCGGTCCTGATGCGGCTGAGCAGGGTGCCTGGTTCGGAGCGGTGGGCACCGCGCTGGAACAACCGCCGTTCCTGCCCGGTCAGGGAGTTCACGCCGGTGCGGAACCTCGCCAGGGCGGCCTCTCGCTCGGCGGGGCTCCTGGCCCACAGCTTGTCGTAGAACTCCTCGGTGGTGGCGTACGGGAACCCGGCGGCGTCCAGGATCTTGCGGCCGATCCGCTTCCACGGCTTGAAGTACTCGACCGCGTTGTCGGTGAAGTTGTCCCACTCCTGGTAGATCTGCCAGGAGATTCCGGCGGCTTCCAGGCGTTCGGGGTAGGTCGTCCAGTCGTAGCCGGCGTGGGTGTAGGAGTACGCGGCGTTGGTGACGGCCCGGCCGCCGCCGTTCGGCTCGAAACCGGTGGTGCCGGTCCACAGGTAGTTGCGGTTGGGGTTGGTTGATCCGAAGACGGAGCAGAAGTAGGCGTCACAGATGGTGAAGCGGTCGGCCAGTTCGTACTGGAGGGGGATGTCCCGGCGGTCGTAGTAGGCCATGGTGCTCTGCCCCTTGGCGGCGATCCAGTCGTTCCACCAGCCGTTCGCGCGGGCCTGCACTCCGTCGGCGAAGCCGTGCGGCAGCGAGCCGAGGTACTGGATGTCGCCTTCGGGGCGGCCCGCGTCGACGGCGGCCTTCCGGGCGGAGAACGGCAGGACGGCCGGGCCTGCCGATCGGGGCTGCTCGAAGACGCTCGCGCCGTCGGGCAGTCGCAGCGCCGTCCGGTCGCCGTAGCCGCGCACCCCCCTGAGGGTGCCGAAGTAGCTGTCGAAGGAACGATTCTCCTGCATCAGGACGATCACATGCTCGATGCCCCGCAGACCGCCGCGCGGCATCGGCGCGGCCATGGCCTGAAGGAGGGAGGGGGGCAGGACGGAGAGCGCGGAGCCCGCGGCGACTGTACCGAGGACCCTGCGACGTGAAATGTCGGGCATGCCCGGAGAGTAGGGCGCGGTCCAGCTCACCCGAAACCCCGCCGGCCGGGGGTTCGCCCAGTGTTCATGCCGGAGCAGCGAACGATCTCCGCACGTCAACACGGCGTTCGCCGTCGGACCTCGGTGCCCGGGCCGCGCTGGTCCCGGAGCTCCACCGGGAATGCCCCGCCACGGTGCCGCGAGGTGCGCAGGACCTCCTCGACGGCCGGTCAGGCGATGCGGGCGACCCAGGTGGTGCCGTCGACCGCACGCCCCTGCCCGCCGGGCACCGGGAGGGCGAAGCCGTGCGCCGCCCCGCCCAGCGTGCGGTGACCGGCCGCACCCAGCAGGCGCCCAGGAGGCGCCCCGGCAGACGGGGTCGGCGATGCGGTGACGGTCCAGGGCCGGCACATGGCGGGCAGCGAGGCGCCCGGTCCACGCGTCGTACCCGGCGGCACACCCGCGCATCGACTCCTCGGCCTCCCGGCTCGGACCCACCGGAGCCGGAACCTTCAGCAGCCTCTCCACCGTCCCGACACTCCCCGACACTCCCGACACCCCCTTGACCCGCCGTGCCCGGCCGAACAGGATCGCGCCATGACCGGTGTACGCAGCTGCACAGTCGACGGCGTCCTCACCCGCAGCGCCCGCCGCGCCCCCGAACGGACCGCCCTGCGGTACGGCGACCGGGCCTGGAGCTACCGGGCCCTGGAGGCGGCGGTGTCCACCGCGGCCGCCGTCCTGACCGGCGATCACGCGCTGCACCCGGGGGACAGGGTGGCCTCGTACGCCCACAACTCCGACGCCTGCCTGATCGCCTTCCTCGCCTGCGCGCGGGCCGGGCTCGTCCACGTACCGGTCAACCAGAACCTCACCGGTGACGACCTGGCCTACCTCCTCGACCAGTCCGGCTCCGCCCTCGTCCTCACCGACCCGGACCTCGCGGACCGCGTCCCCGCCGGCCGTCCCGTACGGGCTCTGCACGACGCCCCGGGCTCGCTCCTGGACGCCCTGGGGACCGAGCGGCCCTTCACCCCGGAAGTCGCCCCGGGCTCCGGGGACCTGGTGCAGCTGCTCTACACCTCAGGGACCACGGCCCTGCCCAAGGGCGCGATGATGACCCACGGGGCCCTGGTCCACGAGTACGTCAGCGCGATCACCGCCCTCGGCCTGGCGGCGGGCGACCGGCCCGTGCACGCGCTGCCGCTCTACCACTCCGCCCAGATGCACGTCTTCCTGCTGCCGTATCTGGCGGTCGGCGCGGACAACACCATCCTGGACGGGCCGGACGCGGGCCGGATCTTCGACCTGGTCGAAGCGGGGCTGGCCGACAGCCTGTTCGCCCCGCCCACCGTCTGGATCGGCCTCTCCAACCACCCCGACTTCGCCACCCGCGACCTCTCCGCCCTCCGCAAGGCGTACTACGGGGCGTCGGTCATGCCCGTGCCCGTCCTGGAACGGCTCCGCGCCCGCCTGCCCCGTCTGGCCTTCTACAACTGCTTCGGCCAGAGCGAGATCGGCCCGCTCGCCACCGTCCTCGGGCCCGACGAGCACGAGGGGCGGATGGAGTCCTGCGGCAGGCCCGTCCTCTTCGTGGAGGCCCGCGTGGTCGACGAGGAGGGCCGCGAGGTCCCCGACGGCACGGCGGGTGAGGTGGTCTACCGCTCGCCCCAGCTCTGCACCGGTTACTGGGACAAGCCCGAGGAGACGGCGGAGGCCTTCCGCGACGGCTGGTTCCGCTCGGGCGACCTGGCGGTCCGCGACAGCGAGGGCTACTTCACCGTCGTCGACCGGGTGAAGGACGTCATCAACTCCGGCGGCGTCCTCGTCGCCTCCCGCCAGGTGGAGGACGCCCTCTACACCCACCCCGCCGTCGCCGAGGCGGCTGTCGTCGGCCTGCCCGACGAGCACTGGATCGAGGCCGTCACCGCCGTCGTGGTCCTGCGCGGCGAGGCGAGCGGCAGCGAGCTGATCGCCCACGCCCGCGAGAAGCTCGCCCCTTTCAAGGCGCCCAAGCGGGTCGTGTTCGTGGACGAACTGCCCCGCAACGCCAGCGGGAAGATCCTCAAGCGAGAGCTGCGGGACCGGTTGGCCTGAGGCCGGTACGCCTCACAGCCGCCCCGAGCCCCCTCTACAGCCGCCCCGCCTCCACGATCCGGCGCAGGAACGACCTTGTCCGCTCCTCCCGGGGCGCGCCGAACAGCTCCTGCGGGGCGCCGCGTTCCAGTACCACGCCCGCGTCCAGGAAGCAGACCTGGTCGGCCACCTCGCGGGCGAAGGCCATCTCATGGGTGGCGATCACCATCGTCATGCCCTCGTCCTTCACCTCGCGGACCAGGTTCAGCACCTCGCCCACCAGCTCCGGGTCCAGGGCGGCGGTGATCTCGTCGAGGAGCAGCAGCCGGGGCCGTACCGCCAACGCCCGGACGATCGCCGTACGTTGCTGCTGACCGCCGCTCAGCCGGTCCGGGTACTCGTCGGCCTTGGCCCCGAGCCCCAGCCGCTCCAGCAGCTCGCGCGCCCGCGCCTCGGCATCGGCGCGGGAGAGGCCGTGGACGCGCTGCGGGGCGAGGGTGATGTTCTGCAGGACGGTGAGGTGCGGGAAGAGGTTGTACGCCTGGAAGACCACCCCGATCCGGCGGCGCACCGCGTCCGCGTCGGCCCGGGGGTCGGTGATCTCCTCGCCGTCCAGCCAGATCGCCCCGTCGTCCACCTCCTCCAGGAGGTTGGCGCACCGCAGCAGCGTCGACTTGCCGGACCCCGAGGCGCCGATCAGCGCGGTCACCGTGTGCGGGGCGACCTCCAGGTCCACGTCCCGCAGCACCAGCGACGTACCGAACGACTTGCGGACCGCCTCCATCCGCAGCACCGGGCCTCCGGGCGCGGGTGCCGTGCTCATACGAGTCCTCCCTGCGCCCGCCGCCGGTCCATCCGAGCCGTCACCCAGTCGGTGAGCCGGGTCATCGGGATGGTCAGCGCGACGAAGACCAGTCCCGCCACCACGTACGGGGTGTAGTTGAAGTCCTTGCTGGCGATGATCTGCGCCGCGTACACGGCGTCGACCGCACCGGCGATCGAGACGAGACCGGTGTCCTTCTGGAGGGAGACCAGGTCGTTGAGGAGAGGCGGCACCACCTGGCGTACCGCCTGGGGCAGCACCACGAACCGCAGGGTCTTGCCGCTGCTGAGCCCCAGCGACCGGGCGGCGGCCCGCTGCGAGGGGTGCACGGACTCGATGCCGGCCCGGAAGACCTCCGCCACGTAGGCCGAGTACGTCAGCACGAGCGCCGCGCCGCCCAGCAGCACCGGGTCGTTGGTCACGCCCTCCAGACGCAGCGCGGGCACGCCGAAGACCACCATCAACAGGCAGATGATCAGGGGGAGTCCGCGGAAGAAGTCCGTGTACGCGGTGGCCAGCGCCCGGATCGGGAAGAACACCGGACCGCGCAGCGTACGGGCCACGGCCAGCAGCAGCCCGAGCGCCAGCACGGCGCAACCGCACATCAGCAGCAGCCGCAGATTCAGCCACAGGCCCTCCAGGACCTTGGGCAGTGCCTCGCTCGCGTAGTGCGGGCTGAAGAACGTCTCCTGCGTGCGCTGCCAGCCCGGGGACCCCGTGATCAGGAAGTACAGCACCACCCCCGTGACCAGGGTGCTGGTCGCGGCGATGGCCGTGGCCCGCCGGGTGCGGGCGCGGCGGTGGCGTTCACGGGCGAGCCTGCGCTCGGAGGGGGTGTAGGTGTCCGTGCCCACCACGGGCGGCGTCTTGTGCAGCGTCACTTGAGCACCGGCGCGTCGACGGCGTCGGAGAGCCATTCCTTCTCCAGGGCGGCGAGGGTGCCGTCCTTCCGCAGGGCGTCCACCGCACCGCTCACGCAGGAGGTGAGGGCGGACTCCTTGTCCAGCACCAGACCGAACTGCTCAGGATTGTCCGTGGAGTTGGGGAACTGGCCGACGACCGTCGCCTCCGGCACCTCGGCCCCCGTGATGTAGAAGGCGGTGGGCAGGTCCACCACGATGGCGTCCACCTGGCCGGTCTTCAGCGCCGACTTGGCGAAGTCGTTGCGCTGATAGACGGCGGGCTTCCGGTCGGGCTTCACCAGGTCGTTGATGAACTCCAAGCTGGTGGTGCCCACTTGGGCGCCCAGCTTGACGTCCTTCAGATCGGCCAGGCTCGTCGCCTTCGCGGCCTTCGACGACTTGAGGGCGACGACCGCCTGACGCACGTCGTAGTAGCCCGAGGAGAAGGCGACGGCCCTCTTCCGATCCTCGTTGATGGAGACCTGGTTGATGTCGAAGTCGAACTTCTTGGCGCCGGGCGCGAAGGCGCTGTTGAACGGCGTGTGCTGCCAGACCACCGCGTCGCGGCCGTAACCGAGCTGCTTCGCCACGGCGTACGCCACCGCCGACTCGAACCCCTTGCCGTTGGACGGCTCGTCGTCGGAGAACCAAGGGGCGTACGCGGGCTTGTCCGTGCCCACGGTCAGCTTCCCCGGGACCTCGGTGGCGAGCTTGCCCGGCGCGCACGCGTCGGCCGTCCCGCCGGCCTGGCCCGATCCTCTCGTCTGCGGCCCGGCCTCCGGCTGCGGGGCGCAGCCGGTGAGGGCGGCGAGGAGGACGGCGGCGGAGCAGACGGCGGCGACCAGGGAACGGTTGGCGAGATGCATAGCGGGAGACTCGCAGTGCGCGGGCGTCCCTGTCGAGATTTTCGAGCAACTGCCCGCATAGTGAGAAGGGGTGTTGCGGACGTGTGAACTCCGTGGTGGGAGGCCCCTCTTCGGGGGGCCTGACTCACTCCGCCCCGGTCTCCCGCAGGTCCACGATCCGTCGGATCTTGCCCACCGAACGCTCCAGCGACTCCGGGTCCACGATCTCCACGCCGACCGACACCCCGACGCCGTCCTTCACCGCCGCCGCGATGGCCCGCGCCGCTCCCTCCCGTGCGCCGGCCGTCGCGTCCGGCCGCGCCTCCGCGAGGACCGTCAGCGCGTCGAGCCGCCCGTGCCGGGTCAGCCGGAGCTGGAAGTGCGGGGCGACGGCGGGCGTACGGAGCACGATCTCCTCGATCTGGGTGGGGAACAGGTTCACCCCGCGCAGGATCACCATGTCGTCGCTGCGCCCGGTCACCTTCTCCATCCGCCGGAACGTCCGGGCCGTCCCCGGGAGCAGCCGGGTCAGGTCCCGGGTGCGGTAGCGGATCACCGGCATCGCCTCCTTGGTCAGCGAGGTGAAGACCAGCTCCCCCTCCTCCCCGTCGGGCAGCACCTCACCGGTGAACGGGTCCACCACCTCCGGGTAGAAGTGGTCCTCCCAGATGTGCAGCCCGTCCTTGGTCTCCACGCACTCCTGCGCCACCCCGGGACCCATCACCTCGGAGAGCCCGTATATGTCGACCGCGTCGATCGCGAACCGGTCCTCGATCTCCCGGCGCATCGCCTCGGTCCACGGCTCCGCGCCGAAGATCCCCACCTTGAGGGAGGTCGCACGCGGGTCGACGCCCTGCCGCTCGAACTCGTCCAGCAGCGTCAGCATGTACGACGGCGTCACCATGATGATCTCGGGGCGGAAGTCCTGGATCAGCCGCACCTGGCGGGCCGTCATCCCGCCGGAGGCGGGGATCACCGTGCAGCCGAGCCGCTCGGCCCCGTAGTGCGCGCCGAGCCCGCCGGTGAACAGCCCGTAGCCGTAGGCCACGTGGACCTTGTGGCCGGGCCTGCCGCCCGCCGCCCTGATCGACCGGGCGACCACGTCGGCCCAGGTGTCCAGGTCCCGTTCGGTGTAGCCGACCACGGTCGGGCGCCCGGTCGTCCCGCTGGAGGCGTGGATGCGGCGGACGTCCCGCTCCGGCACGGCGAACATCCCGAAGGGGTAGTTGTCGCGCAGATCGGCCTTGGTGGTGAAGGGGAAACGGGCGAGGTCGGCGAGCGTACGGCAGTGCTCCGGCCGCAGTCCCGCCCCGTCGAAGGCTGCCCGGTAGAAGGGGACGTTCTCGTAGGCGTGCCGCAGGGTCGTACGGAGCCGTTCCAGCTGGAGGGCCTCCAGCTCCGCGCGTCCGAGCCGCTCCGCCGCGTCCAGCATGGCTGTCATCAGGGCCCTTCCTCCCGAACCGGGCGACCGATCATTCGGTCGATCTTCCTGGGAGCAGTAATTCAGGAGGCCGGGGGCGCTGGCAAGAGCGGCGCACGGATCATCCCTGCGGACCGGGGCGGGGCTCGCCGGCTGCTTCCCGCCTGCTTCTGCGGATCGGCTCGTGGCGAAGCCCGTTGCGCGCAACCCCGTGCGCCTGTTCGGATGGGCGGTATGCCGACCTTTCCCGCGTACGACACCACCCGGCTCGCCTACCACCTGGTGGGGGAGGGGGAGCCGCTGATCTGCCTGCCCGGCGGCCCGATGCGGGCGAGCGCCTGCCTGGGGGACCTGGGCGGGCTCGGTGCCGTACGGCAGCTGGTCCTGCTCGACCTGCGCGGAACCGGGGACTCCGCCGTACCCGAGGACCCCGCGACCTACCGGTGCGACCGGCTCGTCGACGACGTGGAGGCGCTGCGCGAACACCTCGGCCTGGACCGGATCGACCTGCTGGCCCACTCGGCGGGTGCGGACCTGGCCCAGCTGTACGCCGCCCGCTACCCGGAGCGGCTGCGCACCCTCACCCTGATCACCCCCTCCACCCGGGCAGCCGGCATCCCCGTCACCCACCAGGACCTGCGCGACGCGGCCCGGCTGCGCAGCGGCGAACCCTGGTACCCCGAGGCCCGGGCCGCCCAGGAGGCGCTGCTCGCCGGCGGGCCCTTCGCCGAGCTGTGGCCTGCCGTCCGGCCGCTCACCTACGGCCGCTGGGACGAGACGGCGAAGGCCCACGCCGCCGCCTCCGCCGGGCAGACCAACGCGGAGGCGCGCGGCCGGTACGACGACGGCGCCTACGCACCCGCCGCCACCGTCCCCGCCCTGCGCGAGCTGACCGCGCCGGTCCTCGTCCTCGCCGGGGAGCTGGACGGCCACCCGAGCCCGGACCGGGCGACGGAGCTGGCCGCGCTCTTCCCGTACGGCGAGTTCACCGTCCAGAAAGGCGCGGGGCACTTCCCGTGGCTCGACGATCCGGGCGCCTTCTCCCGTACGGTCGCGGCCTTCCTCGACGAGGAGGTCCAGAGCGTGTCGGCGGGCGGGGTCCGGCTCGCCTACCGGGTGTGGGGCGACCCCGCCGCCCCGCCCGTCGTCCTCCTCCACGGCCGGGCCGGCTCCTCCCTCACCTGGACGCGGATCGCCGAGGAGCTGGCCGCCGAACACCGCGTGTACGCCCCCGACTTCCGGGGCCACGGGCTCAGCGACTGGCCCGGCCGCTACTCCTTCGAACTGTTCCGCGACGACCTGCACGCCTTCCTGGAGGCCCGCAACCTGGCCGGTGCCACCGTCGTGGGGCACTCCATGGGCGGGGTGGCCGCCTGCCTCCTCGCCCAGCGCGAACCGGGGCTCATCGGCCGGCTCGTCATCGAGGACGCCCCAGCGCTTATCCCGCTCGACCCGCCCCGCCCGGCCGCCGTACGCCCGGAAGGCGAGCTGGACTTCGACTGGCCCGTCGTCCCGCACACCGACGCCCAGCTGAACGCCCCGGACCCGGCGGCCCGGGAGCGGCTGTCGGAGATCACCGCCCCGACGCTGGTCATCGGCGGCGGCGCGACGAGCCACGTCGACCAGAAGCAGCTGGCCCACCTGGCGGAGGCCATCCCCGGCGCCGAGTTCGTCACCATCGATGCAGGCCACCTCGTCCACACCACCCGGCCGGACGCGTTCCTCGCCGCGCTCCGGTCGTTCGGCCTGGGCTGACCGTCAGCCCGGCGGGGCCGGGACCCGTCGGTGCGCTCCTCGCGCGCCGCGATCCAGGTCGGCAGCCCGGCCAGGACCTCCCGGTAGAGCTCGGCGTCCGAGATCTCGCGCGGCGCTGGGCGACGGCAAGGGCCCGGTGGAACGGTCCGCCCCCGTCGTCCGCCCCATCCCGGCCGCCGCCACCGCCTTCGCCCAGCGGTAGTCCGCCGTGCCGCTCGGGGAGCGCCGGATCCGGTCGGTCAGGACCAGGACGCGCGGGACCTTCCGCGGGGGAGGCGGCTCAGGCCAGCGGGCAGCTGACCGGGAGCACCCGTTCGGTGAGCCGCCCCAGGAGCAGGCCGTCGGCGAACTCGGCCTCGGTGAGCCAGTCCGCCACCGTCAACTGCTCCACCAGCGGCTCCAGCCCCTCGGGCTCGACGCCGCACCAGGAGGCGAGGGGCTCCACCTCGACGCCCCGGCCCTCGGGCCCCAGCCGCCCGTCGGCGCTGGTCCGTACGGCCAGGGCCAGGGCCAGCAGCCGGACATCGGCACCGGTCTTCTTCTTGCGCAGCTTCTTGTCGCCCACGACCCGCTGCGCCCAGCCGCTGAGCTTGGGGCGTGTCTTGCGGCCGAAGACGAAGGGACCCGGGCCGTCCTCGTCGGGCATCAGGGAGGGGATGGTGATCGGAGTGGGGCTCTCCGGGCGGGAGGCCAGCAACTCCTCGACCGTACCGGGGAAGGAGAGCCAGCCGCTCTCCACGAGCCGGCCGATCAGCTCCTCGGGATCCGTCAGGGGCAGCCCCCTGACGTCCTGCCCCACCAGGTTGCCGGTGCCGGTGAGCGCCGAGCGCAGGGTCAGCAGCAGCGCCAGGAGGCGGGCCTCCGCGCCGGGCACCGGGGTGTGCTCGGCGACGTGGGCGAGGATCGCCCGTGCGTGGTCCCACTGCGTGAGGCCGGGCAGCAGCCGGCTGGTGACCTGCCCGTCGCCCGCCGGGCTCTGGCCGGTGCGCTGCTGGTGCTGGAGGAGAGCGGCGGCGGCCGCCTGCTCGGCACGCTCCGCCTCCAGCCGCAGTTCGGTCTCCCCGCTGACCTCCGCCCAGGTCCTGAAGGCCTTCGCCTTGCGGGAGTGCAGCTCGGAGAGTTCGGCCAGATCCGGTTCCGGGCGCTGCTGGTAGGCGCGGAAGAGATCGCCCAGCTCGATCAGCTCCTCGCGCAGAGCGACGGGGTGCAGGTCGAACGGCACGATCCGCTGCGCGATCTTCCCGGACCGGCGCTTGCGACGCGGCCGGGGGGGACGGGGGGCGGGTGCCGCCTGGGGGCCGGGGGCGGGGGACGAGGCGGCGTGGGAGAACTGCGGACCGATCTGGGCGGGCGGCCTGGGCGCGGCGGACCGGGCCCCTCCCACCGGGTCCGCGGACGGGGTGGGTCCGGCGGCGGACGGGGCGGTGACCGCCGGGGCCGTGGCGACGACCTTCGCCGAGGGGTGGGCGGCCGCACAGCGCGCGCAGCACTCCAGGGCCCGCCACCAGCGGCCCTGCCGGTCGTTGATGACGGCCAGGACGACCGGGCCCCCGCACCGCGACGCCGGGGCGCGGTCGCGGGGGCCGTCGGTCCGCACATGGGTGTGGCAGTCCTCGGCCCGGCAGGCGCAGTACGCCTCGGGCCGGGGCCCGGACGCGGCCCGCAGATGCGTCGCCAGGTGCGCGACGGCGGCGGTACGGCCGACGGCGGCGGACGGCAGGACCTGGGGGGCGCAGCCCGGACGCCCGCACGAGACGCGTACCGCCGTACCGCCCCGGTCGGCCGGGTCCAGACGCACCATCCACGCGCGTCCCGCCACCCGCTCTTCCAGCCCGCCCACTGTGCCCTCCACCGTCATCCTGTCCTCTTCTCCGGCGCATCGCCGTGTCCGTCTCGCGGCGCACCGCCGTTTCCGCGCCCGCCGCTGCCACGGCGGACCGGGCACGGCGGTGATCCAACGGTATGCGGCACACGGGCCCGTCGTGCAGGAACTTGCGCCGATTCCACGCGGAAGAGTCGAGGGTGTGCCCGAACGTGCGCCGACGCGGTGCCGAGAGGGTAGGGGCGGGGGTGCCGCGCACGATGTCCGCCGGTGGCCGGAAGGCCGGACCCCGGGCGGGCCGGGCCCGGGCCCGGCTCCGCAACGTGAGCCGGGCCACGTACCATGTGAGCATGTCCTTCCTCCGCCGCCGCAGCGCCGCAACACCCGCGGGCCCGGACTTCGATGTCCTGGCCATGGATCCGGGGGACTGGCCCGGCAACCTGGGCGCCGGTCTGCTCCCCGCGCCCGACGGCAGCTGCCAGGGTGTGTTCCTCCGTTACGACCTGTACGGCGGCCGTGGCCCGGCCATGATCATCGGTAATCTCCCGGAGGGCTCGCCCGCCCGCGAGACCGAGGAGGGCCAGGTTCCCTTCGAGGTCGCACAGCTGCTGCTGGCCCTGGAGAACGACGAGCCGATCGAGGTCGTCAGCAGTGAGGACGTCCCCGTGATGCAGGGCGACAACCTGCTGATCGTCCGCCGGGTGAAGCTCTCGGAGAGCCGTATCGCCTGCGTCCAGTTCGACCGCAGCGACGGCGTGCTCGTCACCATCGCAAGCTGGGACCGACCCATCACCGACGATCTCTACACCCTTCTGAAGCCCCTGCCCGCCGAGCTGTTCCAGCAGGGCTGAAACGTCTCTGCATAGGCCGCCCGAATATGCCGGGCGGCTGGTATTCATGCCCGACCCCTCCCTCCGTCCGGCCACCGGAGCGTCCGGCCGCGGGAGTGCTCGGGCATGGCGAACGGCCCGCCGCGTGTCAGTCGCGACGGGCCGTTCGGCGTCCGGCGGTGGCCGTGCCGTCCGAAGGGGCCGGAAACTACCCCCTGCTGCCCGCCAGTTCGGCCATCAGCCGGGTCACCTGGGCCGCCGAGGTGCCGAGTCCGGTCGGCCCCGCGAGGATCTGCGGGGCGCCGTGCCCGCGTCGCAGGTCCTCCTCCCGGTAGCGGCGGCAGCCCCGGTGCCAGATGAGGATGCCCGCGAGCCAGTGCTTCAGCTCCTGGACGTAGCCCGCCAGCACCTCGCGCGCCTCGGCGTCGAGGGCGAAGTCGTCGTACAGGACCGGTAGTTCGACCTCCGCCACATGCAGGAACTGCCGCAGCCGGGACTCCATCAGGTCGTGCACGATCCGTACGCCCGTCGGGTAGTCGACCCCGAAGAAGTTCTGCACGACCAGGACCCCGTTGTGCACCTCACCCTCGTACTCGATCTCCTTCTGGTACGAGAACAGGTCGTTGAGCAGGCACGCGTAGTCGGCGGCCGCGTTCTCCAGGGACCGCATCGGGCCACTGCGGTAGACCGCCTCCGGCACCTTCCTGCCGTGGGCGAGCCGGCACAGACTCATCGTCAGGTCCGAACCGAAGGTCGCCCGCCGCATCTCGGTGTAGTCGACCGGATCAGGGATGCGGTTCTGCGCCTGGTTGGCTAGCTCCCACAGCCAGCTCTCGGTCATCGACTCGATCGCGGTCCGGAAGGAGCGCCGCCCGTCCAGGTCCATCGGCTCCGCCGTCCGCTGCCACAGATCGCCCAGCGACCGCTCCAGGGCGTTCACCGGCTCCGGGACGGCCTCCCCGTCCAGTGGCATGAAGAGCGAGAGCCGCTCGTTGGCCAGCCGGGCCCCGGCCAGGTCCCTGGTCCGCCCGTGCACCACGGGGAACCAGTCGTCACCGTACGTACCCCACGCCAGCCACGCCGAGGAGATGTCCAACTCGTCCGGTGAGGCGTCCGGGTGGATGCCCGCCGCGCAGAGGGGGAGGTCGATCGCCAGGATCCGCTCCTCGTCCCAGATGTGCGAGCCCGGGACCCCCGGCTGCGCCTGGAGGATGCCCATGCGGCGCGCCCAGTCGACCAGCCGGAGCCGGGCCCCCTCCAGGTGCGGGCTCAGCGTCGTGGAGAACGGCAGCTTCAGGTCGGGGACGATCGAGGGCCCGACGTGCTGGAAGGGCCGGTGGCTGTGGCTGCGGGCCCGTGACGTCTCCGAGCGGAGGGTGAACCTGATCGAGGCGGCGGACATACCGAAGCCCGCCACCGCCTCCCCGGCCCCGCCGCCGTTCATGTACCGGCTGGAGCGCATGTGCCACTCGTGGCCGCCGGACTGCCAGTCCTGGAGCCCCTTGACGTACGCGAGGACGGAAGCGGTCTGCGCCGGGTCGAGGCCCTTCTCCGCGCAGAGCGGGCCCAGCTCGGTGAGAGCGGTGTTCTCGAACTGGTGGAGCCGCGAGGTCAGCAGGTCGTTGACGGCCTCGGCGGCCTCCTGGGTCGTGCACCCGAGAAACTTCTCCAGGACCAGGACCCCGTTGCTGTTCTCGCCCTCGTCCTCGACCTCGCGCTGGTACGAGAAGAGGTCGTTGCGCAGGTGCACCCCGTCGGAGAAGGCGTCCCGAAGGACCCGCAGCGGGCGCGACTCGGCCACGGCGGCGGGCACCTCGGCGTTCGCCGCGTACTCCACGAGCCCGGCCGACCAGGGGGCGCCGCCGACCTTGCGGCGCATCTCGATGTACTCGACGGGGTTGGCGATGCGGCCCTCGTTGATGTTGGAGAGCTCCCACAGCGACTCGTTGAGCAGGTTCTCCGTCGCCACCGCGAACCGGGCCCGCCAGGCGTCCGACATGGCGGGGACCGTCCGCTCCCACAGGTCGGCGAGGCCCGCCTCGACGGGGTTCTCCGGCTCGGGCACGGCAGCCCCGCGCTCCATCGGCATGAAGGCGGGCAGCCGGTCGAGATAGCGCTTGGCGCCCTCACGGTCGGGCGTGCGCTTGAACAGCTCCAGGAAGTGGTCGTCGAAGAAGAAGACCCACACGTACCAGTCGGTGACCAGGGACAGTGCCTCGGCCGAGCAGTCCGGGTGGGTGTAGGCGCAGAGAAGGGCGTAGTCGTGCGCCTCCAGGTCCTTCTCCTCCCAGATGCCGGATCCCTCCAGCATCCCCATCCCGCGTGCCCACTCCCGGGTGTGTGTCCGTGCCGCCTCCACATGAGGGTTGAGCCGGGCCGGATACGGAACATAGAAGTCCGGCAGTGAGAAGGGCTGTGCCATGTGCGTCAGGCCTTTCCGGAAGGCTCCGCGCGCGAGCGCGGACCGATGGTGTCCGCGCCAGCCCTACCCTTCGGCCAACCGGGGCACGCGCCAGAGGGATTAGTCAGATTAATGGCGGTCTGGTCGGCGCCCGGTCTGCGTCTGTTCTGTGCGCCCCTTCTGTGGGGCGGCCCGCTCGGTGTGCGGGGTCGAGTCGGTGCGTGCCGACTCGATGGGGATCGACTCAGTACGCGGAGTCGACGTTGTCGATCGAACCGTAGCGGTCCGCGGCGTAGTTGGCGGCGGCGGTGATGTTGGCCACCGGGTCGGTGAGCTTCTTCGGGGTGCCCTTGACGTGGTACGCGTCGAAGGTCGGCTGGATCACCTGGAGCAGGCCCTTGGAGGGGATGCCGTTGCGCGCGTTGACGTCCCAGTCGTTGACGGCGTTCGGGTTGCCGCTGGACTCGCGCATGATGTTGCGGTGCAGCCCCTCGTAGGAGCCGGGGATGTTCTTCTTCTTCATGATGTCGAGCGACTCGCGTATCCAGCCGTCGAGGTCGTCCGCGTACTTCTTGGGGGCCGTCTTCTCGGGGGCGGCCTTCTTGGGAGCGGCCACGGCCTTGCGCTCGGTGGAGCGGTTGGCGGCCTGCTTCTCGGAGCGCGCCTTGTCGGCGGCCTTCTTCGCCTCGGCCTTGCGCTCGGCGGCGGCCTTCGCGGCTGCGGCCTTCTTCGCCTCGGCCTCGCGCTCGGCAGCGGCCTTCGCGGCTGCGGCCTTCTTCGCGGCGTTCTCCGCCGCAGCCTTCTTCGCGGCGATCTCCTTGGCCGTCGGGGCGCCGGTGGCGGCCTTCTCGGCGGCGATGGAGGACTTTGCGGCGGTGGGCTGCGCCTCGCTCTGCCCGCCGGTCGCGGTGATGGCCGTGACGGAACCGGCCGCGACGAGCACGGCGGCGGCGAGCTTGTGGGAGCGGGTGATGCGGATGGTGCGGGGCATGCGTAGCTCTTCCTGTGGGGGACGGGGCCTGCGGCCATGGGCCGCGTGAGCAGAGACCGAGAGAGGTCGGCCGCCGACCGCCGTGGGGCGCTCGTCGCAGGCTCGGTCTCGGTGCTTGCCGGGATCCATGGTTAACGGCCGCCGACACAGGAGGCAATGACCCCCATTACTAGGATAAGTAGTAGATAAGAAGGAATATCCCTTTTGGTGTTTTCGTCGGGCCGCGGGGAAGGGGTCGCACCCACTACCCCGGCTCGTAGGTGACATGGGTCTCGTGGCGCGCCTCACCCCGGGACGCCCCTCGGGTGGCCGTCGGTCAGTCCCCCGTCACGGAGCGCCGCCGCACAGGCCCCTGTCCACCTGCCTGTTCGCGCCTGTGCCCCGTACGCCCGCGCCTGTGCCCCGTACGCCCGCGCCTGTACGCCGCTGCCCCGTCCGGACACGGCACAGGGGGGGGGGGGGGGGGGGGGGGGGGGGGGGGGGGGGGGGGGGGGGGGGGAGCTTCCTGCGCCGGTCGTTGTTTTCGCTCTTGTTCTCGTACATCCCCACA
>NZ_JBWKCM010000024.1:72902-123283 GCF_056436485.1 Streptomyces sp. NPDC043746
CTGCTCATATTCCACTGCCCGCCATCCGCCGCCCCCACACAGGGCCCCACCCCCCCCCCCCCCCCCCCCCCCCCCCC
This sequence comes from Streptomyces sp. NPDC043746, assembly GCF_056436485.1. Lineage (NCBI taxonomy): Bacteria > Bacillati > Actinomycetota > Actinomycetes > Kitasatosporales > Streptomycetaceae > Streptomyces > Streptomyces sp. NPDC043746. The sequence continues at coordinate 72,980 of NZ_JBWKCM010000024.1, forward strand.
CCCCCCCCCCCCCCCCCCCCCCCCGCTCCCCTTACACAGTGGCTTTCTCGTCGTCCGGACTCAGCGCGTCCCGACCGCCGCCCGCACCGCCCGCCGCGCCATCGCGCAGTCGTCGTGCAGCCGACGCAGCAGCAGCCGCTGCTCCTCGCCCGAGGAGAGCAGTCCCGGCCGGTCCTGCCCCGCGCTCACCGAGGGCGCCTCGCGCATGGTGCGCTGGACGGCCGTCTCGTAATTGCGGATCTCGCGGGTCAGCACGAGCATCAGGTTCACCAGGAACGCGTCCCGCGCGGCCGGCCCCCGGGCCTGCGCCAGCTGGCTGATCTGGCGCCGCGCCGCCGGAGCGCCGCCCAGCACCGCCCACAGCGTCGCCAGGTCGTACCCCGGCAGATACCAGCCGGCGTGCTCCCAGTCGACCAGCACCGGGCCGGTCGGCGAGAGCAGGATGTTGGAGAGGAGTGCGTCGCCGTGGCAGAACTGCCCCATGGACTGACGGCCGCCCGCATGGGCCAGACCGTGCAGCAGCTTCTGCAGGTCACCCAGGTCCCGGTCGGTGAACAGGCCGAGCTCGTGGTAGCGCGCGATGCGCGAGGCGTAGTCCAGCGGCGCCTCGAACAGTCCGGGCGGCGGCCGCCAGGCGTTCACCCGGGCGATCGCCCCGAGCACGGCCCGGATGTCGGCCCGCGGCGGGGCCTCCGCCGGATGCCGGGTCAGCGCGGCCACCCGTCCGGCCATCCGCTCGATCACCAGCGTGCAGTTCTCCGGATCCGCCGCGATCAGCCGGGGCACCCGCACGGGGGGGCGGTGCCGGACGAACGCGCGGTATGCCGCTATCTCGTGCTGGAACCGCTCCGTCCACGCGGGGGAGTGGTCCAGTAAACACTTGGCCACGGCGGTGGCCCGCCCGGTGGCACCCACGATCAGCACGGAACGGCCGCTGCGCCGCAGCACCTGGACCGGGTTGAACTCGGGGCAGATGCGCTGCACGGAGGCGATGGCCATCCGCACCTGCGCGCCCTGCGGCCCGGAGAGGTCGATTCTGCCGCTGAGAGGTCCGGCACCCGGTCCCGCCGCCCGCCGGGTCCGGCCGCCCAGGCCCTGTGCCGGTGCGCCGGCGTGGGGGGCGAGATACGGCCCGCCGCCCGTCCCCATGGGGCGGAGCGGCCGGGGCGGGGCGGACACGGAGGACGATGCTGTGTACATGGGCGAGACAGATCCCTTCGTGCGCCGACAAGTTACGTACGCCAACCCGGCCGACGGCCGTTCGGCACCCTGGGGAGTACCTAGGGCTGCCGGGCGGGGTGGCGCTTTCCTACCTGACACCGGAGCGCGGGTGGCAGACCATCTGGCGGACCCTGGCGAACCCTGGCGAATAGTCACAGCGCATCTGACAGGGGGTTAGTGTCAAGTCAGCCGAGAACCTGGGGGCTTGACGTGACCGGAGAACCCAACACCCGTCTTTCCGACCTGTTCGGCCTGGCCGGCTGGTCCAAGGGCGAACTCGCGAGAATGGTGAACCGGCAGGCGGCGGCCATGGGCCACCCGCAGCTGGCCACCGACACCTCGCGGGTCAGGCGCTGGATCGACATGGGGGAGTCCCCCCGTGATCCCGTGCCCGAAGTGCTGGCAGCCCTGTTCACCGAGCGGCTCGGCCGTGTCGTGACCATCGAGGACCTCGGGTTCGGCCGACGCGGGCGTGCAGGGAAACGGCGTGACTCCGGGACGGAACGCGATCCCGATCAACTGCCGTGGGCGCCCGAGCGGACGGCAGCGGTCCTCACCGAATTCACGGGAATGGACCTCATGCTCAACCGACGCGGCTTGGTGGGTGCGGGCGCCGCGCTCGCCGCCGGCTCGACCATCGCCGGCTCCATGTACGACTGGCTGCACAGCGACCCCGCCCCCGCGGCCGACGCGCCACACGCCAACGATCCCCAGTACGCCGACCCCGCCGGTCTCGACCGGTACGAGGCCGCGCCCGTGGGCTCCGAGGAGATCGAGGCCCTGGAGTACTCGGTCGAGGTGTTCCGTGCCTGGGACGCCTCCCGGGGCGGCGGCCTCCAGCGCAAGGCCGTGGTGGGCCAGCTCAACGAGGTGGGCGGCATGCTCGCTTACCGCCACCCCGACCACCTCCAGCGCCGCCTGTGGGGCGTCGCCGCCAACCTCGCCGTACTCGCGGGCTGGATGTCCCACGACGTCGGCCTCGAACCCACCGCCCAGAAGTACTTCGTCATCGCCGCCCACGCGGCCCGCGAGGGCGGCGACCGGCCGCGCGCCGGTGAGGCCCTCTCCCGCGCCGCCCGCCAGATGGTCCACCTGGGCCGTCCCGACGACGCCCTCGACCTGATGAAGCTCGCCAAGTCCGGCTCGGGTGGCGAGACCCTGCCCCGTACGCAGGCGATGCTGCGCACCATCGAGGCATGGGCCCAGGCGGCGATGGGCAAGGGCCAGGCCATGCGGCGCACCCTCGGTGAGGCCGAGGAGCTGTTCGTCTCGGACAAGGGCGACGTGCCCCCGCCCAGCTGGATGCAGATGTTCGACGAGGCCGATCTGCACGGCATGCAGGCGCTGGCGTTCCGCACCCTGGCCGAGCACGACCCGACCGCCGCCGTCATCGCCCAGCGCCACGCCAAGCAGGCCCTGGAGCTGCGGGTGGGCGGACGTCAGCGGTCCAAGCTCTTCGACCACATCTCGCTCGCCTCGGCCTGCTTCATCGCCAACGACCCCGAACAGGGTGACCGGTATGCGAGGCTCGCCCTGATCTCGATGGGGGAGACCTCGTCGCACCGCACCTGGGACCGGCTCCGCGAGATGTACCGGCTCACCGGCCAGTTCGCCGGACACGCCAGGATTCAGGACCTCCGCGAGCAGATCGAGCTGTCGTTGCCGCAGAGTCCGATCGCCAGGAAGGCCAAGGGGGCCCAGGCGTGAACTCCGTACGGGTCCGCCGGCGGAGACCGTAGCCGCCGCGCGCACCTTCCGTCCCGACATCCAGACGATCCGACGCCCCGACGTACCCACGACCTGGCGTGCAGACGCCCCGACGGTCTCCCGTCATGGCACCCGGCGGTCTTCCCTCCTGATGCTCCGGCGCTCCTCCGTCATGGAGTCCGGCAGCCCCGAGGGCCGGCCCCGAGCCCCGTCACGCCCTGATGCGGGCGACCAGCACACACGCGTCGTCCAGGCGCTCGGCCCCGCCGAACTCCTCGACCACGCCCCGTACGCATTCCTGTGCCGTACGGGCGTGTGCGAACCGGGGGGCGAGGGCGAACAGCCGCTCCGGGCCCGCGCCCCGGTCATCGCGCCGGGTGAGGCCGTCCGTGTGGAGTACCAGCACATCGCCGGGGAGCAGCCGCACCTCGTCCTGTTCGTACGCGACCTGGGACCCGGCACCGAGGAGGGCCCCGTCCGGGGGCGGCAGCTGCCGCCCTGTCCCGTCACGGAAGAGCAGGGGCGGCGGGTGTCCCGCCTGCGCCCAGGAGAGGCCCCCGCCCACCGGGTCGTAGCGGCAGCACAGGGCGCTGCCCAGGGCGGGCCGCATCGACGATTCGAGGAGGTGGTCGAGGTGACCCATCAGGGCACCCGGCTCGATACCGGCGACAGCCATGCCACGTAGCGCGCCGATGACCACGGCCATGGCCGAGGTGGCGGGAAGCGCGTGCCCGGTCAGGTCACCGACGGTCAGCAGGGTCCGACCGTCGGGCAGCTTCATCGCGTCGTACCAGTCGCCGCCGACGAGGCCGCCGGATGCGGAAGGGAGGTGGTGGCCGGCGATGTCCAGGGTGCCGGGGCGGTCTTCCGGCGGCGGGAGGCGGAGTGAACCACGCCACGGGGGCGCCACGGTCTCCTGAGGTTCCGGGGCCGTCACCTCCTCCGTCCGCCCGGCGCGCTCCGGGTGTCCGGCGGGCTCCCCGTGCAGGGCCGCTCCGTGAGGGGTGGTGTCGTACCGGGTGGCGCCGTGGTGCTCGTCGCGCAGGGCCGCGTCCCGGCTCCGGCCGACGCTCTCCTCGCCGCGGCGCAGCTCCCCGACGTCCCGGAGCACGGCCCACATGGCGGCGGTGCAGCCCTCGGCGTCGAGGACCGGTTCGCCGGTCATACGGAGGCTGCGCACCCGGCTGTCGGGAAGCACGATGCGGAACTCCCCGTCCATCGGCCGCCCGTCGACAAGACAGCCCGTCACCATGGCGGTGAGCTTCGGCTGGTCCTCGGGCAGGAGGACGGAGGGCAGATCGTCGAGGGAGAGCGGCGGGGAACCGGGCGGTCGGCCGAAGATCTCGTACAGCTCCTCGGACCAGCTGACCTCGTCGGTGAGGAGGTTCCATTCGGCGCTGCCCACGCGCTGCGGCGGGCTATCGGCAGCTGGTGAGTCGTCCGCGGGGGTGTGGTCCTGCCATGCGCTCCGACGCTGCGCGGGGGGACCGGCCTTGAGCTGACCCAGATGCTGGTCGAGGTTGTCGAGATGCTGGACGGCCAGGTCGCACAGGGCGCGCTGCCAGCGTGCCTGGGGGTCGTCCTCATCGGTCACCGTCGCGTCACGTCCCACGGCCGCCACGTCCCCGCGCAACTGCCGCGCGCGGTGGATCAGCGCGTCGACGGCATCGTGCGCGGGGTGCTGCGGTGCGGGGCGGTCCGCGGACAGAGGGGACGGCATCTCGTACTCCGATACAGGCGCGGCGCGGCCGGGTCTCAGGGGCGGCCGCTACCGACTTTCGCACAGGCCGCGGCGGCCCGTAAGGCATTCGACAACACTCATCACGGAGTTGCTTCTGGCATATGCCATAGGCTGTACGGGGGTAGTGATACTCCGAACGAGCGTACGGATAAGGGGTGTTGGTCTGCGCCGTCACAGAGGGATCCATGCTGCTCCCCCGCGGAAGGGCCCCGGCCGGAAATCGCGTGCGGGCGGTGGGCCGGCCCGGCAGGATGCCCCGCATGCCTGAACCGCCGCGTGGCCCGCTGCCTCCGCAGTCCGTTCTCGACGCCTTCGGCCTGCGTGGCGCCCCCGAGCCGCTGGCGGGTGGCCAGGGGCGCAGTGTGCGGGTCGGCGGGGCCGTCCTGAAGCCCGCTGAGGGGGTGGGAGGGGAGTCTGCGTGGGCCGCGTCCGTGCTGGAGCGGCTGCCTCGGGGTGCAGGGTTCCGGGTGCCCCGGCCGCTGCGGTCGGCCGACGGGGACGGTGTGGTCGACGGCTGGACCGCCGCCGAGTTCCTGGACGGCCGCCCCGGCCCCCAGGGGCAGTGGTCCGGGGTCATCGCTGCGGGCCGCGCCCTCCATGCCGCCCTCCGGGAGGAGCCCCGCCCCGCGTTCCTGGACCGCCGGACGCACCCCTGGGCGGTGGCCGACCGGGTTGCCTGGGGTGAGCGGGAGGTCGATGTGGTCGCGGAGCTGGCCGAGCCGTTCGCGTTGCTGCGCTCCCGGTGGCGGCCCGTGGAGGCGGCTGCGCAGCTCGTCCACGGCGACCTGGCCGGAAACGTGCTCTTCGCACCCGCCCGGGACCCCGCCGTCATCGACTTCACCCCCTACTGGCGCCCGCCCCTCTACGCCGAGGCCGTGGTGATCGTGGACGGCCTGCTCTGGTACGACCTGCCACCGGGCCTCCTGGCCGTCGGGGCGGACGATCCCCGCTGGCGCCAGATGCTGATCCGGGCGCTGATCTTCCGCCTCGTCGCTCTCAGCGGGCTCACCGGGCCGTCCCGGCGTGCCGGGGAGAAGGAGGCGGCCCGCTTCCTGGCGGTGGCTGACATCGTCGTGCGGGGCTGATCCGGCCCGGGAATGCCGACGGGGTGAGGTGCGTTGTCCCAGTAGAACGAAAACGAATCCCATATCCGTTACGGTGGCGCCGGGCTCCCTCCGGGTCTCGGCCGCCCGCCTCGCGGCGAGGAAGGAACGCATCGATGAAGCCCCGTATCCACCCCGTCTCCCGCCCCGTGGTCTTCCGTGACCGCGCCGCGGACGCAGCCTTCCTGACCCGCTCGACCGCCGACTCCGGCGAGCGCGTGACCTGGAAGGACGGCAACACCTACCCCGTCATCGACGTGGACACCTCGTCGGCGAGCCACCCGTTCTTCACGGGGAGCCGTCAGGTGCTCGACACGGCCGGCCGTGTGGAGCGGTTCCGCCGCCGTTACGGCACCGACGGGGCGCCGCGCGGCTGACCCCGCCGGGCCCCGCGCCATCGGCAGTACCGGGGACCCCGTGCCATGAGTCACATTCGAGGGGCCCGGTTCCCGGGGGCAGCACAATATGGTTTATCGTTCATCTATACGTGGGAGTGAGCGGGACCGTGTCCCCGGGCCTCATCGGCAGCCCTAGGGGGAGAGCCGTAAGGCCGACACCCATCGGAGCCCTCCGCCGAGAGGCGACCGCCCGTCGCACCCACCCTCAAGCCGCCCCGGCTGGATTCCCCCGATCCGGCCGGGGCTTCCCCGCGAGAGGGGGAGGCGTGCGCGCGCACATGCTCGGCACGTACGGGCCCGGGGCCGCACTCCACGACCCAAGCGCCGCGTCGCGACCCCGTGGCGACGGCCGAGGCCGCCACCCGGCCCGGAGGGGCCCGGGCGGCCCGATCGGACGGCAGCCCCCGGGCCCTTGCCCGGAACGCGCCGGTCACACCGTCTCGTTGAGGTCCTTCGCGTAGTGCTCGATCGCCGGACGGTACTGCTGGACATACGGGTCGTCGCTGGTGGACGCCACCAGCCGCAGCAGCAACCGCATCGCCTCGTGGTGCTCGTCCGTGTTGAACAGCGCCATCGCCAGGAACGTCTTGAGCGCGCCGTCGTCCGGGAACTCCTCGACGCCCCCGCGCAACGTCTCCACGGCCTGCCCGTACCGCCCGAGCACCCGGTAGGTGCTGCCGAGACCCAGCAGCGCCCCCCGCCGCTCCTGCGCGCCCAGCCCCGTCCCCGCCAGGCTGCGTTCGTAGTACGCCACTGCCTCGGACTCCAGGCCCAGGACGTCGTGGACCCACGCGGTGCGGTAGGCCACCTCCGCGTCGTCGGGGAACCGGGCCGTCAGGGCCAGCAGCCTCTCGCGCGCCTCCTCGGCCCGGCCCTCCTCGCGCAGCCGGTCGGTCTCGGCCAGCAGGTCCTTCTTCTCACGTGCGCTCATACGCCCATCGTCGCAGGCGCTGCCGGGCTGCCGGGCCATTTGCCGGGACCGGCCGCCCGGCCGGGTGTCCTCAGCCCCGGTGGGGGAACCAGTCCGCCATGACTGCGGAGACGAACACCCCCGCGAGGCAGGGGACATGGGCACGCGTACTGCTGAGAATGACCGTCCTGACGGTGGTGCTGCTGGGGCTGGTGGCGTTCTCCGTCCTGCTGGCCAAGGTGACGCTCACGCCGTCACCGGCCTCCGAGGACATCGTCACCTCGAACCTGCGGCCGGGGCAGTCCCTGCGCCAGTACGCCGAGGACTACACCTTCCTCGCCGCCTGCAAGCAGGCAGGCGGAAATGTGCTGCTGGGCGTGCCCTTCGGGCTGCTGCTGCCGTTCCTCGTGCCGCGCCGCCTGCGCATGATCAGCATGACGCTGCTGACCGCTGCCCTGATGGTCCTCGTGGAGCTGGTCCAGGGCGCCCTGGTCACCGGACGCGCCTTCGACATCGACGACGTCATCCTCAACACGGCGGGTGCCCTGCTCGGCTACTTCCTGCTGGGCCGTCGGCTCAGCCACCGCTACCACGTGCACGCGCACCCGCCGAGGACCGCGGCGGCGAAGCCCGTACCGCAGCCGAGGACAGCGGAGCCGAAGGCGGTCACCCGCACCGGGACGAAAGCGCCGGCGAAGTCCGCAACCGGTGCCAGGGGCGCGAGCGGGCGCCCGGAGGGGGACGCCGTGCTGCCAGGCTCCGGCCGCGCCCTGCTGAACCGGATCCGCAGGCGCTGACCGCGTCGGGATCCGCGCCACCCGTTCGGGCCGCGGCCGTTTGCGGGTCGGCCCGCCCGGACGCAGCGTGGGGGCATGTCCTGCGTGCGGACGCCGTGGGGACCCACTGCCGAGGAGGAGCGACATGGCTGATGGCCGGTGGAGCCCGGGCCGCGAGGAGGCCGACGCCGACGAGTTCAGGCCCGTCCTCGACATCGTCGAGCCCGGCCGCCAGCGGCGGCTGACGGTCCTCCTGCGTCTGCTGCTGCTGATCCCTCATTTCGTCGTGCTGTTCTTCCTGCACATCGCGGCCTTCTTCACCGTGATCGTGGGCTGGTTCGCCGCCTTGGTGCTGGGGCGGCTGCCCGACCCCGTCTTCCGGTTCCTGGCCGGGTTCCTCGGCTACGACATGCGTGTGTCGGCGAGCCAGATGCTGCTGATCGACCGCTATCCGCCCTTCGCCCTGACCCCACCGCCGGACTACCCCGTCCGGATCGACGTACGGCCCACGGCGCTCAACCGCCTGGCCGTGCTGTTCCGCATCCTCCTGATGATCCCGGCGGCGGTCGTGCAGAGCCTCGCGGTCTACGGGTGGTGGGCCCTGGCCTTCGTCTGGTGGGTGATCACGCTGGCCCTGGGCCGGATGCCGCGCCCCCTGTTCGAGGCGACGGCGGCCACCCTGCGCTACCGGATGCGGTTCTCCGCGTACACCATGATGCTCACCCCGGCCTACCCCAAGGGGCTCTTCGGGGACGACGGCATCGCCGTACCCCAGGGGCACCCCCGTTCCGCCACGCGGCCGCTCGTCATGAGCAGCGCCGGGAAGTGGCTCGTGGTGCTCTTCCTGGTGCTCGGCCTCCTGGGCAACATCACCACGTCGGTGACCACGACCACCACCTCCGGCCCCGACGACACCACGCGGCTGTCCTCCACCCCCTGAGCCCGCGCCTTCTCGGCCCACCCTCGCGTCTGCGTCCGTCTACCCGAACTGGCCGATATGGAGCGGCAGACGGGTTGAAACAGCGGGTGCGGGTCACATGCAGTCCATGACGTCCAGCGACGCACCCACGGATACCGCCACGCAGAGCGGGAAGAAGTCCACACGCCCTCCCCGGCGGGGCCCGCTGAAAGCCGTCGGCATCGGCGCGGCCGTTCTGGCCCTGCTGTTCGCCGGCGGCCGGCTCAGCCTGCTGCCCGGCCTGGACGGCCTCTTCGGGGAGCGGACCCACGACCGGTCCGGCCCCGCGGTCCTGAAGTCGATCCAGGACATGAGCGCGTACGAGGCGGCCTCGGGCACCTTCCAGGTCGTCGTCGACCTGGAGAAGGACGCCAGGTTCCTGCCCGACGCGGTACGCGGCACCCGCACCCTCTTCGTCGGCGCGGGCACGGTCGGCGCCTTCGTCGACCTGGGCGAGGTGACCGAGGACGGCGTGGTCGTCGACGAGGACCGGACGACCGCCGAGATCCGCCTGCCACGCGCGGTGCTGGGCAAGCCCGCCCTGGACCCGGACCGCTCCTACGCCGTGTCCAAGCAGCGCGGCCTCCTCGACCGGCTCGGTGACTTCTTCTCCGGCAACCCGGGCAGCGAGCAGGCGGTCAACCAACTCGCCGCCCGGCACATCGGCGAGGCGGCGAAGGAGAGCGGACTGACCGCCCGCGCCGAGAAGAACACCGCGGAGATGCTGAAGGGGCTGCTCGGCTCCCTCGGCTTCGAGCGCGTCACCGTCCGCTACGGCGACGACCGGGGCTGACGCCCCTGTGACGCCGAGCTCGACGACGGCGGCGCACAGCCCGGCGCGACCGTCACCCGTCAGCTCGACTTCGGCAGCAGGACCGGTCAGCGCAAGCCAGCGGCGGTCCGGAACATCGCCGACACCCCGAAGGCCTACGCCTGCATCGACGTCGACGTCAGCCAGCCGCAGGCGCCGTCGTCCCCGTCGCACCCCGACCAGGCCCCGGCCGGGGTGCGACCGCGCCGTGGAGTGCGCGGACCGCTGCGGCGCGGACCGCGCGCTGGCCGAGAAGCGGCATGGCGTGGAAGCTGCCGGTAGCGGAGCGGTTACCCTTCGTCAGTTGTCTGATTGGTCATCAGTGCTTCGAGGGGATTCCCGAATGAACCGTATCCGTACCGTACTTGCCGCGCTCGGCATCACCGCCGGACTGATCACCGCCCCCGCCGCGAACGCCGCCCCGCAGCCCGGCGCCGCGGTGGCCGCCGCCGAGCGGCACGCCCCCTGCACCGGCGAGTACCGGGGCGACGCGCGGCTCGGCCCGAAGTGGCTGCCGAACAACCGGTTGGCCCCGGTCGGCCCCCTCCTCAAGGGCTACCAGCGCACCGGCGACCTCTCCCCGCAGGCCTTCCTCAAGAAGTACTGGGAGGGACCCGCGGACACCGGAAGCTGGAAGTACCCGCCCAACGACGGCTTCGCCGAGGTCAACGGCGAGATCGACAAGGAGCCCGCCAAGCTCCGCACCGGCCAGCGCCTGGACCGCTTCGGCTCCGAGTACGGCGGCTACCTGGCCCCCGCGGGCGACGCCTACGCCGAGCGTGCCCTGCCCCCGCAGAACCTCAACACCCGGGAAGCGGCCACCCCCTGCGACTACCGCGTCTACAAGGTGGCCAAGCCCTTCTGGGTCTGGCAGGGCAGCATCGCCCCGTGGTTCGAGCAGCCCGGCGGCGGCCGGCAGATCAAGCTCGACCCCGTCTTCCTGAACCCGGGCGAGGGCGAGCGGCTGAACGTGAAGTGGCTGCTGGACAACGGCTACCTCACCCCGGCCGCGTAACCTCCCGTGGACCGTCAGGCGCTGCACGCCGCACTCGTGGAGGCCCGGATCCCCGGTGGCTACTACCGGATCGAAGGCGTCCACGAGCCCGTCCCCACCCCGCCCGACTTCCTCTTCCTGCGCCGGGCGACCGGGGGCGGATGGGAGACGGGCGCGTACGAACGCGGCCGGGACGAGATCCTGGCCCGCCACCCGGACGAGCCCACGGCCTGCGCCCACCTGCTGCGGCTGCTCGTCTGACCGCCCGGGGCGGGCGGCCCGGCCAACCCGGGCTGCCCGCCCTCCGGCAACGGCTCCTCGGTGAGCGGCCCCTCAGCAGGAGGGGCCGCGGGTGGCCGCGACGGCCCGGAGAAGATCCCGCACGAGAGTGAAGTCGACCCTCTCCGGAGTGCGGAAGCGCAGACACCCCTTGCCCATGTCCTGGTCGGCCGGCCGGCCGGTCCGCGAACGCGTCCCGCGCATCGGCGCGCAGCAGATAGGGCGAGATGTGCTGCTTCTGCGAGGCGAAGGCGATCTCCCCGATGCCGTCCCGCTCGTAGGCGGGCATGCCGTACGCCATCACCTCCCGGAACCCCGTCAGCTCCGCGAGGCAGAGCGCGCGCAGCTCGGTGAGCGCGCCCCGGCGGGCTTCCGGCAGCTCGGAGAGGTACTGATCGACGTCCGGCGCACTGCTCTGGACCATGGCTCGATCGTAAGCGGACCGCCGCGTGCGCGCCGGCGCGCGTGTACCGCTGTGTGTCGGAGCGCGGTTCGCGCCGGACAGGGGGTGAAGGTGAGGAGATGAACAGTGCGAACATGCTGGCCGAGGCGTTCGGGCGGGTCAGGGAAGCGGTCCACGGGGCGGCCGGAGGGCTCGCCGCCGATGATCTCAACGCCCGTCCCGGCGAGGACGCGAACTCGATCTCCTGGCTGATCTGGCACCTCACCCGGGTCCAGGACGACCACATCGCCGACGCCGCCGGCACCGGCCAGATCTGGCTCACCAAGGGCTGGGCCGACCGCTTCGGCCTCCCGTTCGACGGGACGGCCACCGGCTACGGGCACAGCAGCGAGGAGGTGGCCGCCGTCCAGGTGGACTCCGCCGACCTGCTCCTCGGCTACTACGACGCCGTCCACGACCAGACCCTCGGCTTCGTCCGCGGACTGGACGGCCGCGCCCTGGACCGGATCGTCGACGAGGCCTGGTCACCCCCGGTGACCCTGGGCGTCCGGCTGATCAGCGTCATCGCCGAGGGCCTCCAGCACGCGGGCCAGGCCGCATACGTCCGGGGCCTGCGCGAACGTCCGTAGGGCAGGGCGGCGGACGAACCGCTTCCGCACCCCGTGCACCCGCCGGACGGCGGTGCCATACTCGAAAGCAGTCCGCCACAGAGGCTTGTCATCGTCCGAAAGGCGACACGTCATGAGCTGGGCATCGTGGACGACCAGCGGTGTCTTCGCGGGAACAGGCGGAGTCCGCACCGAAGAAGCAGGCATCCTGAGCGGCGACCTCACCGTGCACACGACCTGGTCCGAGGGCCAGGCGTCGGTCGCCGTGCAGTACAGCGGGTCCTCGGACTGGTTCACCCTGGCGGGCAGCCCCGTGCCGTGCGCCTCCGAGGAGGAGAGCCGGGCGTTCCACCAGAGCGTGGTCGAGGCCGTGCGCGCCGGCGCCGGAGCCACGGTCCCGCCCGAGGGCACCGCCCCCGCCGCACCCCCCGCCCCCGCCTCCTAGCGCCGGTCGTCGAACCGCTGTCGCCCCCGCGGGCCCCCGCGCACAGAGCCGGGACGCACCGCCTCCGCCGCGCCCCATAGAGTGGCCCGACAAGATCCGTTCCCCACCGGGGCGGGTGCGTGGGACACGGGGCGAGGAGCGGTGTGATGGTGCGTGCGGGCGGACGGCGGGCGGGGACGCGGAAACACCGGCCGTTCTGGGTGGAGCTTCCGCTCCTCGTCGGGATCGCCCTGATCCTGGCCCTGCTCATCAAGACCTTCCTGCTCCAGGCCTTCTCCATCCCGTCGGACTCCATGCAGAACACCCTGCAGAAGGGCGACCGGGTCCTCGTCGACAAGCTGACCCCGTGGTTCGGCTCCGAACCGGAACGGGGCGAGGTGATTGTCTTCCACGACCCGGACGGCTGGCTCGATGACGTGGCCGTCGACCCGCCCAACGCCCTGCAGGAGGCGCTCAGCTTCGTCGGCCTGATGCCGTCGGCCGAGGAGAAGGACCTCATCAAGCGGGTGATCGGCGTCGGCGGCGACACCGTGGAGTGCGCGGGCGACGGGCCGGTGAAGGTGAACGGCAAGGCCCTGGACGAGCCCTACGTGTTCCCCGGCGACACCCCGTGCAGCAACGACCCCAAGGGCACCTTCAAGGTCACCGTGCCGCCCGGCAAGCTCTGGGTGATGGGAGACCACCGGCAGGCGTCGTCGGACTCGCGCTACAACACCGACGACCGCAACAGCGGCATGGTCCCGGTCGACGAGGTCGTCGGCCGCGCCGTTGTCATCGCCTGGCCGGTCGGCCGCTGGTCCACCCTTCCCGTCCCCGACACCTTCAAGGCGGTCCCCGCCGCCCTCAAGGCGAACTGACGGTGGCGGGCGCCCGCCGCCACACCTCCTCCAGCACCTCCCTGGCCTGGACCGGGTCGGCCGGAAGCCGGAAGCCGGAACGGGGCACATGGCCGGCGACCGTGTGCCCCGCTCCGCCGTCCAGGGGAGAGCGTCCGACGCGGGTCAGGCGGTGGCGCCCACCCTCGCCTCGGGAGCCGTCGCCGCCGCCTCCCCGACCGGGACCGCCGTCGTGCGGCGGGCGCCCTTGAGGAGGACGACCAGCGCGGTCGCGACCAGGGTGCCCGCTGCGATCGCCAGCAGGTACAGGAACGGTTCACCGATCAGCGGCACCACGAAGATCCCACCGTGCGGAGCGCGCAGCGTGCACCCGAAGGCCATCGAGAGCGCACCGGTGACCGCGCCGCCCGCCATCACCGACGGGATCACCCGCAGAGGGTCGGCGGCGGCGAACGGAATCGCGCCCTCCGTGATGAACGAGGCGCCCAGTACCCAGGCCGCCCGCCCGTTCTCCCGCTCGGTCTTCGTGAACAGCTTCTTCCGTACGGTGGTGGCGAGGGCCAGCGCCAGCGGCGGGACCATCCCGGCCGCCATGACCGCCGCCATCACCTTGAGACTGCCGTCGGTCGGATCGGCCAGACCGCCGACCGCGAACGCGTACGCCACCTTGTTCAGCGGGCCGCCCATGTCGAAGCACATCATCAGCCCGAGGACGACTCCCAGGATCACCGCGTTGGAGCCCGACAGACCGTTCAGCCAGTCCGTGAGGGCGCCCTGCAGAGCGGCGATCGGCTTGCCGACGACGATGAACATCAGGAACCCGACCACCGCCGAGGCGGTCAGCGGGATCACCAGCACCGGCATGATCCCGCGCAGCGTGGGATGGACGGGGACCCGCTGGATGGCCATCACCACCGCACCGGCCAGCAGGCCGGCGACCAGACCGCCGAGGAACCCCGCCTCCACGGTGAGCGCGATCGCCCCGCCGACGAAACCGGGCACCAGCGCCGGCCGATCCGCCATTCCGTACGCGATGTACCCGGCCAGCACCGGCACCAGGAAGCCGAAGGCGGCGGAGCCGATCTGGTTGAGCAGCGCGGCCCAGCTGTCCGCCTGGCCCCACACGAAGTGGTCGGCCACCGACTTGGCGTCCGCGATCTCGTAGCCCCCGATGGCGAACGACAGGGCGATCAGCAGCCCGCCCGCCGCGACGAACGGCACCATGTAACTCACGCCGGACATCAGATACGTGCGCAGCCGGACCCCGAAGTGCGCACGGTCCGCACCCGAACCTGCCTCTGTACCCGCCTCCGGTCCGTCCACGCCCTCCGCCACGGCGGCACTCTCTCCGCGCTCCGCCTTGCGCCGGGCCTCGGCGATCAGCTCGGCGGGGCGGTTGATGCCCGCCTTCACCCCGACGTCCACCAGCGGCTTGCCCCGGAACCGGGCCTTCTCCCGCACCTCGACGTCGTGCGCCCAGATGACCGCGTCGGCGGCGGCGATGACGGCGGGGTCCAGCTTGCTGAAGCCTGCCGAGCCCTGGGTCTCCACCGCCATCTCCACCCCGTCGGCGCGCCCCGCCGCCGTGAGGGACTCGGCGGCCATGTAGGTGTGCGCGATGCCGGTGGGGCAGGAGGTGACGGCGACGATACGGAAGGGGGCGCCGTCGTCGGCGGGGGAGGAAGCCCGCTCCGGCGCATCGGCCACCAACGGCCTACCGGCCTCGGACGCCTCGGCCCCCGGCACCTCGGCCTTCCGCGCGTCCGTCCGTGCCGCGGCCTCGGTCTCCGGTGCCGGCCCCTCGCCCCGGATCAGCGCGGCTATCGTGCCCGGGTCGTCCCCCGCACGCAGGGCGGCGGTGAACTCCGGGTCCATCAGCCTGCGGGCCAGCCCCGACAGGATCGTCAGATGGTCGTCGTCCGCCCCGGCGGGCGCGGCGATGAGGAAGATCAGGTCCGCCGGGCCGTCGGCCGCGCCGAAGTCGATGCCCCGGGCGCTGCGCCCGAAGGCCAGGGTCGGGGCGCTCACATGCTCGCTCCGGCAGTGCGGGATGCCGATCCCGCCGTCGAGGCCCGTCGGCATCTGCGCCTCGCGGGCCGCGACATCGGCCAGAAAGCCGTCGAGATCGGTGACGCGGCCGACGGCTGCCATCCGCTCGGCGAGCGACCTCGCGGCGGCGTCCTTCGTCGTTGCGGACAGATCGAGGTCGACCAGTTCCGCGGTGATCAGCTCACTCATCGCGGTGCTCCTTGCTCGGGGACCGCCCTGCGGCGGCTCGGGGGACGTGGGGCGGTGGGCCCGTCGGGGCGGACCCCGGGGGAGGGGTGGGGGTGGCGGTCATAGTGGTGCGGGGCGGTCATGCGGTGGGTCGTGGGGTGCCCAGGGGGCGGAGGTCACGGGGCGGGCTCTGTCAGCGGGCGGTCCAGGGGGACACCGGCGCTCGACGTGACCGCCGACAGGTCGAGATCGGCCGGGGTGGGCATCAGGCTCCCCGCCAGCTGCACCGCCGCCGCCCCGTGGGCGACGGCCGAGACGAGTGCGCGCGGCCCCTGACCGCCCGCCGTCAGGAAGCCGGCGAGGGAGGCGTCCCCGGCGCCGACATTGCTGCGCACGGTGGCCACGCGGGCGGTCGCGAAGTACGAGCCCGACGCCTCCACCAGCAGCTGGCCGTCGGCGCCCAGACTGGCCAGCACCGCCCCGGCACCGCGCTCGCGCAGCTCCTCGGCGGCCTTCAGCGCGTCGCCCACCGTGGTCAGCGGACGGCCGACGGCCTCGGCCAGCTCCTGGGCGTTGGGCTTGATCACATCGGGCCCCTCCCGCAGCGCCGCGGTCAGCGCCGCACCGGAGGTGTCCAGCGCGATTCGCGCCCCGGCCCGATGGCTCCGCGCGACCAGCTCCGCGTACCACCGCGGCGGCAGTCCGCGCGGCAGGCTTCCGCAGCAGGCGATCCAGTCGGCGGCGGCGGAGCGGGACCGCACGGCCTCCAGGACGTCCTCGGCCTCGGCGGCGCTCAGCTCCGGTCCGGCCGCGTTGATCTTGGTGAGGGTGGAGTCGGGCTCGACGAGCGTGACGTTGATCCGGGTGCTGCCGGTGACCGGCACCCCGGCGGCCTCGATGCCGTGCTCCCCGAGCAGCCGGGCCAGCAGCGCGCCCTCCGGGCCGCCCATGGGGGCGACGGCGACCGTGCGGTGGCCGGCCGCCGCGACCGCGCGGGAGACGTTGATGCCCTTGCCGCCCGGGTCGACCCGGTCCGCCGTGGCCCGCAGGACGGTGCCGCGGACCAGGCCCGGCAGCTCGTAGGTGCGGTCCAGGCTGGGGTTGGGGGTGACGGTGAGGATCATGCGCGTACCACTTCCGTGCCCCCGCTCTCGATGGAACGGGCGTCGTCGGGGCCGAGGCCCGTGTCGGTGATGAGGAGGTCCACATCGGCGAGGTCACCGAAGCGGGCGAAGTGCCGCTGCCCGAACTTGCCGGAGTCGGCGAGCAGGACGACCCGGCGGGCGGCCTTGACCACCGCGCGCTTCACAGCGGCCTCGGCCAGGTCGGGCGTGGTCAGGCCGCTGTCGGGCCCGAAGCCGTTGGTGGCGAGGAAGACGACGTCGGCGCTGATCTCGGCGTACGAGCTCAGCGCCCAGGCGTCCACCGCCGCCCGCGTCCGGTGCCGGACCCGCCCGCCGACCAGGTGGAGGGCGATGCCCGGGTGGTCGGCCAGGCGGGCGGCCACCGGCAGCGCGTGCGTCACCACGGTGAGCGAGGCGTCGAGGGGGAGGGTCGCGGCGAGCCGGGCCGTCGTGGTCCCCGCGTCGATGATCACGTTGCCGTCCGCGGGCAGCTCCGCGAGCGCCGCCTGCGCGATCCTGTCCTTCTCGTCGGCGGCCACGGCGTCCCGCTCGGCGAGGTCGGGCTCGAAGTCGAGCCGCCCCACCGGGATGGCACCGCCGTGCACCCGGCGCAGCAGCCCCGCCCGGTCCAGCGTCTTCAGATCGCGCCGGACGGTCTCGGCGGTCACCTGGAACTCCTCGGCCAGGGAGAGCACATCGACCCGGCCGCTCTCCTGGGCGAGGCGGAGGATCTCCTGCTGACGCTCCGGTGCGTACATGTGGTTTTGCTTCCGTTCCATGTCCGGGTCTGTTGTTTCGCGGTCAGGTTACGTCCGAGGTTCGGGAAAGTAAACACATGCGGGCGATGCTCGGGCGTGGACAGGTGGAAAGGGAAGCGCGGGCCGCACGTCGGTGCACACGACGGCGGGCGCACCGGCCTGTCGGTGCGCCCCGCGGGTCCTTCCGCCGTGTCCGCCGGCTCAGCGCCTGCCGGGAACGCCTTCGCTCAGCGGCCGGGCGAGCAGCGGGGTGCCAGGGACCTGGTGGCCGCCGCTGGCGAGCATCCTCACCTCGCCCCGGTCGCTGATCTCGGCGCGGACGATCCCGCTCTCGTCCTCGTACACCGGGGATCCGCCCGCCCCGGTCCGGTCGGTCAGCCGGACGGTGACCACGTCGTCCTCGGCGCCGGACATCTGGAAGATGAGTTCGTAGCGCTCCGTGTGCTGCATGACGGCCTCCCGGCGGGGCAATGACGACAACACTCGGCCCCGTCCCCATTGTTTCCCACCCGGGCGCGCGCCGCCCGGGCAGAGGTGAGGGCCCAGCGGCCCGCCAACGGGCGGAGGCGCGGCCGGTCGATCGGGTGACTCCACCCGGTAGGACAACATGACCGACAGGGGTGAGGGCTAGGCATCGGTGCATGAGACTTGATCCCCGACGAGAGAATCGTCTTTCCCCACGCTCCCGCACCCCCAGAGTGACCGGCGCCGCCGCCTGCGTGGCGGCCGCCGCTCTGCTGCTGACGGCCTGTGGTCAGAGCTCGGACGGTGCGGCGTCCACGGCCACCGAAGCGGCCAGGGTCCTCCCGCAGAAGACGACGGCGTCCCCGTCGCCCACCGCGGACCTCACGGAGGCACAGCAGGAGCGCAAGAGGGTCCTGGACGCCACCGAGGTCACCTTCGTCGACGCCGCGACGACCGCGGTCGGTGAAGTGGCCGGCGGCAAGCTCGTCGACCTGGACCTCGAAGGCGTCGACGACGACGACCGGGACGAGAGCCCCAGCCCGACCGGGACCGGCAGCCCCACCGGCAGTCCGACTCCCACGGGCGCGGCGAGCCCGACCGGCAGCCCGACCGCGACCGGTTCACCGACCGCGAGCCCGGGGGCCGAGGGCCCCGTCTGGGTCGCGGAGGTGGCCGAGAAGGACGGCACGGTCCACACCGTGCGGATCAACGCGGTCGACGGCAAGGTGATCGAGGCCCGCCTCGACGAGGACCAGGACGACCAGGACAAGCAGCAGACGGCGCAGCGGCTCTCCCAGGTCACACAGCCGCCCGAGCAGGCCGCCAAGGTCGCCACGGAGAAGAAGAAGGGGACCGTCACCTCCGTCCGCCTGGACGACAACGACGGAAACGGGGTGATCTGGTCGGTCGACGTGGTCGGCTCCGACTGGACGAGGACCACGTTCGACGTGGACGCCAAGGACGACACCATCGTCCGCGAGGAGACCGACAACGACTGACAGTCCCCGGACGGGTCGCCGACACGTGCAAGAGGGGTATGCCGGAGACCCGGTGTACCCCTTCTCCTGTACTCCGTGCGGCTTCCACCACTCCAGCAGCCGCCAGGGGACGTCCTCTACGGCCGAGGCAGCCGGTACCCCTGGGGGCGGGGTCGCGCGCAGCCCGAACGGCGGCCTTGGGGCCTGCCCCGAAGCGGACCATCCGGCCGATTACCACCCCCCGCGCCCTGCCCGTCCCCCAGGGACCGGCTCAGGAGGGGAGCTGCTGCTCCAGGGCGTGGGCCAGGCCGCGCTCGGCGCCGTCGGCCGAGGCGCGGCGGTAGGCCCGTTCGTACGCCGTGTTCCCGGCAGCCTGGCGGGCCCGCAGCTCCCACTGCTCCCGGATCGCCCCCAGCTCGGGGGTGCCGCGGTGGGGGTGGCCGACGATCCGCCAGTACGTGTGTCCCGTGCCGGAGGTGCGGGCCGCCGCGACCCCGTCCCCCTGGGCGGCGATGGCACCGGCCAGCAGATCGAGGCCGAGGGCGATGCCCAGGCTGTCGTGGAGCCGGTGCTTGCTCGCCAGCATCGCCCGGGCGCGGCTCTCGGCCTGGCGGGGGCGGCCCTGGAGCAGGTGGATGAGGGCGAGTTGGTGATCGGCGTAGGCCCGTGCCCAGTGCTCTCCGAAGCGCAGGCTCAGCCGCTGGAGCCGGGTTGCCTCCTCGTACGCCTCGTCCAGCCGGCCGAGCGCGGAGAGGGCGAAGAGGCGTATCACCCGGCAGCGCATCTGGGAGGGGGCGTCGGCCGGATCCCCGGGGTGGCGGCGCAGGGCGTGGTCGCTGACCAGGTGCGCGGTCTGCGGCCGGCCCATCATCAGATAGGTGAAGCTCATGGAGTGGGCCGCCGAGAGGGCCCCCTCCGCGTCCCCGCCGAGCCGGGCCGCCTCCTCGCACTCCTTGCCGACCCGGCGGGCCGCCTCGTGGTCCCCCTGGAGGGTCAGCGTGATGCCGAGGGCCCAGAGCGCGCGGGTGCGGTGCGGACCGGCCGAGAGGGGAAGGGCGAGCACCCGCTCCAGATAGGTCCGGGCCTGGTGCAGATGGCCGCAGCAGCTCCAGAACAGACCGGCGCACCCGGCCATCTCCATCGCCCGCTCCGGGTCCTCGGCCAGCAGGTGCTCCAGGGCCGCGCAGAGATCCGCGTGGGCGGCGGCGACCCTGCCGTACCACTCCACCTGCCGGGGACCCAGCCAGCCCGCGTGCGCCCGCACGGCCGTCTGCGCGAAGTGCCGGGCGTGCCGGTCCGTGAAGAGCGTGTCCTCCGCCAGCTCGGCCAGCCACATCGCCCCGTACTCGCGCAGCGTGTCGAGCATCCGGTAGCCGTCGCCGGTCCGCCGGAGCACGGACTGCTGGGCGAGGCTCTCCAGCGCGGGGGCGATCACCTCGGCATCGAGGGGGCCGCCCGCGCAGACCGCCTCGGCGTCGGCCGTCATGATGACGCCCCGGAAGACAGAGAGCCGCGCCCACAGCAGCCGCTCCAGCGGAGTGCACAGCTCGTGGCTCCAGCCGATCGTGGTGCGCAGGGCACGATGGCGGCGCGGCCAGAGGGTGTCGTCGCTCAGCGCGTCCAGCCGGGAGGCCAGCCGTCCGGTGATCTCCTGGGCGCTGCTCTCGCGGAGCTGGGCGCAGGCCAGTTCGACGGCGAGGGGTATCCCTTCGAGCCGGCGGCAGATCTCGGCCACGGCGGCCGCGTCGCCGGGGGAGTCGAGCGCCGACCCCGGGACGACGGCGGCGGCCCGGTCGAGGAAGAGCCGGACGGCCTCGTCGCCCTCCTCGCCCGCGGAGAGCGGATGCACCTCCACGGCGTGCTCGCCCTCCGCTCCGAGGGGCCGGCGGCTGGTGGCCAGGACGGTCAGCCCCGGTGCGGCGGCGAGGAGTTCGGTGACGAGCTGCCGGCAGGAGTCGACGACCCGCTCGCAGCAGTCGAGGACGAGGAGCAGTCGCCGGTCGGAGAGCCATTCACAGAGCGCGGCGACCGGGCGGCGGGCGCTGTGGTCCAGCAGCCCCACACCGTCGCAGACCGTCGTGGTGAGCAACTGGTCGTCGTCCAGATGGGAGAGATCGGCCCACCACACGCCGTCCGTGTACCTGTGCCGCGCCCGCCCGGCGGTCTGGAGGGCGAGGCGGCTCTTGCCGACCCCGCCGCTCCCGCTGAGGGTGACCAGCCGGTGATCCTGAAGTGCCCGGTCGATGCTGTCCAGTTCGCGGTCGCGACCGACGAAGCTGGTCGTCACGACAGGGAGGTTGCCCATCACGCAGGCCATCCTGCCTCGCCCGGTCCCGCGGCCTCCGTCCATAGCGAAAAACAGTCAGAAACGGCTGACAATGGCCGCTGTCCGGTCGGAAGTTGACACACTCGGAAGGGGGGATCCGCGCGGGCGGAAGGGGGGATCCGCGCGGGCGCCGGTGGGCTCCCGCCGACGACTCCAGGAGGCCCGGGGGCGCTGTCAGACCCCTGCGTTACATTGCCGTCATGACGAACTTCGTACTTGTGGCAGGCGCCTGGCTCGGCTCATGGGCGTGGAGCGACGTGCTCCCCGACCTCCGCGCGGCCGGGCACGGGGTCCACCCGCTGACCCTGTCGGGCCTCGCCGACCGGCAGGGCGTGAAGGCCGGTCAGCAGACCCATGTCGACGACATCGCAGACCACGTCGAGCGCCTCGATCTGCGGGACGTCGTGCTGGTCGGACACAGCTACTCGGGCATTCCGGTCGGGCAGGCGGCGGGACGGATCGGCGACCGGCTCGCCCGCGTGGTCTTCGTCGACGCGAGCGTTCCCGCCGACGGCGGGTCGTTCGTGTCGAGCTGGCCGGACGGCCGGGCGCAGGTCGAGGCGGCGATCGCGGCGAACGGCGGCTTCTGGCCCCCGCTGTCGGCGGCGGACTGCGCCGGCCAGGGGCTCACGGACGAGGAGACCGCCCGGCTGGTGGCAGGGGCGAGCCCGCACCCGGGCGCCACCCTGACCGAGCCGGCCGTCCTGCCGGTCCCGATGGCCGAGCTTCCGACGACGTACGTGAAATGCCTGCTCGACGGGGACGAGCCGAGCCGTGAGGTGGCCGAGCTGCTCAAGGGCGAGCGATGGGAGCTGGTCACGATGGAGACGGGCCACTGGCCGATGCTCTCCCGGCCTCGGGAGCTGGCCCGCGTCCTTCTGGACGCCGCGGGAGAGGGGCGATGACGATGGGGGCGGTGCCCGACGCCCCGACGCCCGGACACCGCCCCCGGGCCGAGCCATGGCAGCCCGGCCCCGAGCCCGCGGCTGCCCGCGCCGAGCCGGGGATGGAGCACCCGGAGATCACGTACATCGGATGTGCCCGGTGCGGCACCCAGATCGCGGGGCTCGACGGCCGCTACGCCTGCTCGGGCTGCGGCTGGGTGAACGAGTGGACCGAGGGCCACCGCCCCTTGCCCGCGGCGGGACGGAGACGCCCGTAGGGCCGGGGCAAGCCCCGGCCCCCTTCCGCAGCACCCCGCAAGCCCACAGAGCCGCAGCACGCCCCGTAGCGCCTCAGCACCGCCGGCACCGGACCGCCCACCCCGGCCCGCAGTCCGAGGCACGCGCGCCGGACGCAGAAGGAGGGAACGCACCACTGTGTCCGCACCCCACGAGCCCCGCGCCCCCGGTGACGTCCGCCACGCACCCGCCTTGGCCGCCGCTCTGCTCGCCCGGGCGCACCCCTCGGTCACCGAGGAGGTTCCGCACACCCATGACCCTCCCCGCGACTGCGTGAGCGCCTTCGAGGACCGACTCGACGCGCGTGGCATCGACGAGCCGGTGGACGGCCTCGCCCGGATCGCTCTCATCGGCGCGCCCGCCGCCCACGGGCTGCTGGCCGAGTCAGACCGGAAGGAGGATGCCCACGAGATCCGGGCCCCGTGGCAGGGGCTGGGATCGCGGCCCTCCATGGACCCGTGGCCGCTCTTCGAGGAGCAGGAGCCGGCCCTGCCGACGCACGCCTTCCCGCACGCCTGGGGCCGCCGCTACCGGGAGGTCGGCGCGGCGCCGGCCGTGCTCGCCACCGAGTCCGACCGCTACCCGGTGGTGGGGCTGCGGGCGGCCCGCACCGAGGAGCTGACCGCACCGGCCGCCCCCGTCGGATTCCCCGTACAGCACCTCGGTACGGACCACGGCGGAGGCTGAGAGGGACACCGCCGGCCACCGCCGGGACACGGCCCGGTGGCCGTTCCGGCAGGTCCGGGGCCGTCTCGGCCACCGGACCGGGAATCGCGGGGTCCGCCGCCCACCACGTACACTCGCCCCCGCTCCGCCGACCGGCGGGGCTTTTCGCACCCAGACCCGACGGGGAAAATGATCATGAGTTCCGCAGACAGCATCGAAGCGCCGATCTACGACGGCCTTGTGGAGGAGCAGGGAGACGTGCCCGCCGAGGTGCGGCGCGTGGCCGAGGAGGTGCTGCGCGACGCGGACCGCGCGGTCGACTTCGGCGGCGCGGGGCCGGCCGCCGACCGCTAGGCCCGGGCCCATCGCCGACCATGGGCATCGTGCAGCTGTTGCCGCGTTCCTGCGTATCCCGGGCGACGGCTTCCTGAGCGACCGTCGCCGACGTGAGTGGGTGGGGCCGCGGTCCGGCCGAGTGCCCGACGAGGCACCGGCGTCACCGCGGCCACCCGGCGGTCGAGCCCGAGGGCGGCCCCGGGACTTCACCTCCGCCCCGGTGAGCGGCCCGCGCGTCCGCGGAGAGCGCTCCCACAGCGTCACACCCCGAAGGACCGGCCCGGCTCGTCCCTCGCCGTCTCGCCGCCGCGCTGCCCTGGGGGCCGGACGAGGAGTTTCCGTGCTCCCTCCCACCCGCACCACCACCGTCGCCACCGCACTGGCTGCCCGCAGCTCCGAGGACGGGAGGGAGCGGACGGCAGGCCGCGCACCACCGGCAACTGCCGGTCCCAGCCGAGTGCGGAGATCGGCCACCAGCCGTTCGACGGGGAACGTCACGACCCCGCTGAGTATCCGGACTCAGGTCCGGCTTCCCGGCTGCCGCGACGATGAAGGCGACCAACCAGGCGACCGACCGGGCGCTGACCCCCGACAGGTCACCTCACGACCGGATCCCAGGAGAACCGTGCTCAGCAACGTCGCAGCCGCCGTCATCCCGTGCCTCGGCCGCCTCACCGTCACCTCCGACCACGGCAGCGCCCCGGAGCCCGGCTCCATCATCGTCGCCAACCACACCTCCCTCGCCGACCCCGGCGTCGTCCTCGCGGCGCTGCGGCACCTCGACGTCGAACCCGTCGTCCTGGCCGCCGCCGGCCTCTGGCGCATCCCGGTGCTCGGCCGGCTCCTGGAGCGCGGCGGCCACGTCCCCGTACACCGGGGCACCCACCGGGCGGCCGAAGCCCTTGACACGGCCGCCGCCGCGCTCGGAGCGGGCCGGCACGTCCTGATCTACGGCGAGGGGCGGATTCCGCTGCGCAAGGACGCCGCCGAGGCGCCCCCGGAGAGCTTCCGCAGCGGCCTCGCCCGGCTGGCCCACACGGCGGGCGCGCCCGTCGTCCCCCTCGGCCAGGTCGGCGCCCGCCGGGTGACCTCCGGCTCCACGGCCAAGCAGCTCGCCGGGCTCCTCACCGCCCCCGCCCGCCGCCCCCGGCTCCACGTCCACCTGGGCCTGCCGGTCCACCTGCCCCCGGGCGTCGAGGCCGCGACCGCCACCGCCCGCGAAGCCGTCAGCACCGCCTGGCGCACGGCTGCCCGGCACCTGGGCGAACCGGCGGCGTCCGTCCGGTGAAGCCCGCGACCGCGGTCTGGGGGCGGTGAAAGCCGCTGGGGCCGAGAACGCCGGCCCAGCAGCCCCCACCGGAAGCGCCCGGCCGGGAGCCGCGTTCAGGAGCCACGCCCGGGGGTACGCGCCCGGGTGGCGCCGCCGACCCCGGCAGCGTAGGTATGTGTAGGGCATGGTGTTCCGGCGAGGAGACGGATCGGCGATGACGGCGGCAGAGCGAACCACTCCTGCGCACGGCGTTCCCTGCTGGGTCAGCCTCATGACCCGCGACCTGCACGCCGCCGAGGACTTCTACGCGGCCGTCCTCGGCTGGACCTACCGCTCCGGCACCCTGGGAGAGGGATTCTCCGTCGCCCACGCCGACGGCCTGCCCGTCGCCGGGATCGGCCGGGTCGGGCCCGGACTGCCCACCGCCACCACCTGGACCCCGTACTTCGCCGTCGCCGACGTGGACGCCACCGCCGCCCGCGTACGGGAGCGCGGCGGCACCATCGCCGTCGGGCCCCTCCGGCTCGGCCCCGGCAGGGGAGCCGTGGCGGCGGACCGGGAGGGGGCCGGGTTCGGGTTCTGGGAGGGGCGGACCCCGCCCTGGTCGATCGGCCGGGGCAGCGCACCCGCCGCCCTCGAACTGCGCACGAGTCACGCCTTCGACGCCGCGATCTTCTACGCCGAGGTGTTCGGCTGGGACCCACTCGAACCCGACGGCTGCGAGGTCGGGTACGCCTACCAGCAGGACACCGTCGTCGTCCGCCACGGCGGCCACACCGTGGCCACTCTGCGCGGTGGCGGCGACGGGTCGTCGCCCGACCCCCGGCTGCGCCCCCGATGGCACGTCCGCTTCCAGGTCGACGACCTGACGGCGGCCACCGAGGCGGCGCGGAAGGCGGGCGGCGAGGTCTCCCCGACGACCGTCTCCGCGGACGGCGGGCCCGAATCGATGATCGAGGGCCCCGACGGCGCCCTCTTCACGGTCAGCGCCCGCCGGCCGACCGCACCGCCCGGGTGACGGGCGCCCGTCGGATCAGCAGGTCCGGAAGACGTGCCCCCGCTGCCCCGCGGGCCGCACGTCGAGGTCCCGGCGGACCACGGAGAGCTTCGCGCCCACGGCGGAACAGGCCCTGGCGAAGTCCCGGGCGGTGTACTCGACGGCGAAGACCCGGTTGCCGTACGCGGCGGCGTAGTCGTCGCACTCGTCGTAGCGGCCGCACTCCTCGGTGATCGCGAAGTCGAAGCCGATCTCCTCGCGCTGCTTCAGGAGGCCGGTGGTGTTCTTCTGCCCGATCGCCAGCCCCGCCGTATGGGCCCGCGCGGCCAGCAGCCGCGCGAACGCGGCGTTGTGCGCCCGGGTGAGCCGGCGGCCGGAACGCTCGTACGAATCGAGGTTGTCCGGCTCCACCGCCTGGAACCCGGACTTCGCACAGCCGTCGATCCAGCCGCCGACGATCTCCGCCAGCCGGGCGCGCTTGGCGGCCGTGGAGGTGTCGAGCAGAGCCTCGCCCCAAGCCTCGTCGTCGACGGGCTCGCCGCCGCCGTCGCGCAGCAGCAGGTCCGGGTGCTGCTTCTGCCACCAGCCCAGGGCGTCCGGCTGGGTCTGGAAGGCGTTGACGTAACAGATGTTGTAGAGCCCGCGTACGGGCTGGGCGCCACGGTCCCGCGAGAGCGCCTCGACCTCGGCGTGCGGGGTGTAGGCGCCGCCGAGCTGGTAGTCGAAGGTGGCGTCGGCCGCCGGGAGGACGACCTCGGGGGCGGGCGTCGCCGCGAACGTACTGGAGAGCAGGACCCCCGCGCCGACCGCCACGGCGACCCCGCCCGCCAGGGCCAGGGCCGTGAGGGTCGGCCTGAGGCGGCGGAGGGGAGTGTCGGCGTGCTTGGACATGGGGCCTCCCGGGCGTGCTCTGCGCGTACCTGCCCCGGCATCATGCACGGCCGATCATGAGCGAATCGTGAGCGTCAGCCGCCTGCAGGCCTGTTCGCCCGCCCCGTGCCCGCCCGCCGCCGCGACCGGGTCGGGGCGAGCCGCAGCACGAACACGGCACCGCCACCGGGCCGGGCACGGACGGTCAGAGCGCCCCGGTGGGCGAGGGCCACCCGGTGCACCAGCGAGAGCCCGATGCCCGTACCGCCACCCGGCGAGCGGAAGCGCTCGATCAGCTCCGGCAGCCGCCCCGGCTCCACCCCCGGCCCCCGGTCGGCCACCGACACCTCCGGCCCGTCGACGGTCACCAGAAGTTCCGCCCGGCCGATCGCCCCGGCCCGACGACCATGCCGAACGCCGTTGTCGAGCAGGTTGCGTACGGCCACCCGTACCAGCGCCGCGTCGGCCTCGACCACCGACTCCGCCGCCCGCAGCTCCAGCCGGTGCCCGCCCTTTGGCAGTTCGGCGCAGACTTCCTCCACGAGCTGGTCCAGGCGCAGCGGCTCGGCCCGTACCGCTTCCACGGCGGCCTCCAACCGGCCCCGGGTCAGCAGGTTCTCCACCACATGGCCCATCCGGTCGGCCGCCCGGCGGATCCCCGGCAGATACGTATCGGCCCCGCCGGAGCCGCGCTCGGCCAGTTCCACCGAACCGCGCATCACCGCCACCGGCGTCCGCAGCTCGTGCGCCGCGTCGGCGAGCAGCCGCTCCTGCTGCTCCAGCGCCTGCCAGGCGGGCCGCATGCTCCGCCCGGAGAGCACATGGCCGGTGAGTGCGGCCAGGGTGGTGAGCGCCGCGCCCCCGACGACCAGCGAGAGGGCCAGGCTGCGGTGCTCGGCCGACCCGTACGCCGGGTCCCCGACCGCGACGGCCGCGCCCGCCACCTCGTCGGTGTCGTCGTGCCAGAAGGGGAGGGCCAGCAGCCGGACGGGGCCGCCGGTACGGTCCTGGGCCTCCTGCCGCACGGCCTCCTCCCCGCGCATCGCCGCACGCGCCGCCCGGGCGAGCGTCGTGGCCGGTACGTCGAACTGCTGGACACCGCCCCGGAACACCACAGCGGGGCGGCCTCCGCGGCGTTCTTCCAGCACCAGGATCTGGGGCGTGCCCGCGGTCGCCTCGTCGTCGGTCAGACCGTCGAGCCGGATGCGGTCGTCCTCGTAGTAGACCAGCGAGGCCGCGACGGAGGCCCGGCGGCGCATCTCGTCGTACCCGGCGGCCTCCCGCGACCGGTCGTCGGTACGGATCACCAGCCAGGCCAGGCAGCTCAGCCCGGCGAGGGTGATCAGCGTGTACGCCGCGGTCAGGCGCAGTTGGAGCCGGCGCAGCCGGTCCCGGGCCGGGGCGCGGTGCCGCTGAGCGGAGCCCGCCATCAACCGGGCTCCGGGCCCGCGCCCAGCAGGAACCCCCGGCCGCGCACGGTGCGCACGAGCCCCGGGGCGCCGAGCTTGCGCCGCACTCCGGCGATGACGGCGTCCACCACATTGGAGACCGGGTCGGCCATCTCGTCCCAGCAGTGCTCCAGCAGCGCCGTACGCGTGACGACGCTGTCCCGGTGGACCAGGAGCTGCTGGAGCACTGCGTACTCCTTCGGGCTCAACGAGAGCAGCACCCCGCCGCGCCGCACCTCGTGCCGCGCCAGGTCCATCACCACATCCGCGCAGCTCAGGAAGGAGGGCAGCCGCTCGGACGCCCGCCGGGCCAGACTGCGTACGCGCAGGACGAGCTCACGCATCGCGAAGGGCTTGGCGAGGTAGTCGTCCGCCCCGCTCTCCAGCCCGTGCAGCCGCTCGTCCAGGGCGTCCAAGGCGGTGAGGCAGAGCACGGGTACCGGCCAGCCCGCCCGGCGCCTGCTCTCCAGCCGCGCGAGGGAGTCGCCGGAGGGCAGCATCCGGTCCAGGACCACACAGTCGTAGGCGGTGGCATGGAGCATCACGTCCGCCTCCGGCCAGTCGTCCGCACCGTCCACGGCGAACCCCGCCTCGTGCAGCCCGGTGGCGATCACCGCCCGCAGATCGTCGTCGTCGTCCACCAGCAGCACACGCAAGGAGACGCCTCCGGCAGCTCGGGGCCGGTCCCGGACGCTGCCGTACCGGCACCGGGGACCTGACCTGGGGAAGACCCGCCATCCTAAGGCGTGGCCCGCCCCGCCCGCGTTCCCGGTCAGCCCCCGCCGGCCCCGCCCCCTGGCCAGGGTCGGCCGTCGCCCGCCCGACCACCGTCCCCGCCGAGCGCCTCCGCGGCCTGCGCCGCCACGGCCTCGGCCACGGCCGCCAGGGCCGGGGAGTCCAGCTTCCACTGCTGCCAGTAGAGAGGGACGTCGATGTGCCGGTTCGGGGCGAGGAGCACCAGTCGGCCCGAGTCCAGCAGCGGGCGGGCGTGGACGTCGGGCAGCATCCCCCAGCCCATCCCCGCCGCCACGGCGTCCACGAACCCCTCCGAGGTGGGGACGAAATGGCGCC
Organism: Streptomyces sp. NPDC043746; assembly: GCF_056436485.1. NCBI lineage: Bacteria > Bacillati > Actinomycetota > Actinomycetes > Kitasatosporales > Streptomycetaceae > Streptomyces > Streptomyces sp. NPDC043746. The sequence continues at coordinate 101,876 of NZ_JBWKCM010000024.1, forward strand.
GCCCGCCGACCCGGCGCCCGCAGCCGAGGGCACGGGTGAAGGAGCCCTGGATGTCGTCGCGCCGGTCGAAGTCCACCACCGGCGCGTCCACGATCAGCTCGCGCAACGGGGCCGCCGTCCCCCACCCCAGCCACCGCTGCGCGAAGGCCGCCGTCGCCACCGGCAGATAGCGCATCCTGCCCAGACTCCGCACCGAACACCCGCTCACCGCCTCCGGGGACGAGGTGACCGCCGCCATCACCAGCCCCTCGCGGAGCAGCGCGGCCGTGTGGTCCTGGTCCTCCCGGCGCAGCTCGTAGCAGATGCCCAGCTCCTCCGGCACCCGGCCGAGGGCGGGCAGGAACCAGGTGGCCAGCGAGTCGGAGTTGACCGCGATCGTCAGCCGGGTCGGCTCGCCCGGGCCGGACATCCCGAGGGCCGCCTGCGCGTCCTGCTCCAGCCGGGCCAGCTGGCGGGCGAAGCGCACCACGATCTCGCCGGACTCGGTGGGCCGCACCGGCTTCGTCCGCATCAGCAGCACCCGGCCGGTGCGCCGCTCCAGGGCCTTCACCCGCTGGCTGACCGCCGACGGCGTCACATGGAGGGCGTTCGCGGCGGCGTCGAAGGTGCCTTCGTCGACGACGGCCAGGAGGGTCCGCACCTGATCGAGCGGGAGTTCCGACATCACGGCAGCTAATGATACGTAAGAATCATTAGCTGTACACGCGTGTCGGGGCTGCCTAGCGTCTGGTCCATGACGAACGCTCTGACCACCGCGGCCGCCGGGTTCGGCACCGGCCTCTCCCTCATCGTCGCCATCGGCGCCCAGAACGCCCTGGTCCTGCGCCAGGGAGTCCGCCGGGAGGCCGTTCCCGCCGTGGTCGCCATCTGCGCGCTGTCCGACGCGGTCCTCATCACCCTCGGCGTCGCCGGGGTCGGGGTCGTCGTCGTCGCCTGGCCCTCCGCCCTGGCCGTGGTCTCCCTGCTGGGTGCGGTGTTCCTGATCGGTTACGGCCTCTTGGCCGCACGCCGGGCCTTCCGTCCGTCCGCCCTCCTGCCGCAGGGCGCGCCCTCCGGGGCGACGCGGGGGGCCGTGCTCGCCTGCCTCGCGATGACCTGGCTCAACCCGCACGTCTACCTGGACACCGTGTTTCTGCTGGGCTCCGTAGCCGCCGATCGCGGCCCGCTGCGCTGGACCTTCGGGCTGGGTGCGATTCTCGCCAGCGTGTGCTGGTTCACCGCCCTCGGCTTCGGTGCCCGGCTGCTGAGCGGGGTGCTGGCCCGCCCGTCGTCGTGGCGTGTGCTGGACGGGCTGGTCGCCGCGATGATGATCGGCCTCGGCGTCCGACTGGCCCTGACCGCCTGACTGCCTGCTCTCCGGGCGGTCGCGCGGGCGTCAGTATGCGGGCGCGAGCCGGGCGAGGTCGGTGGTGCGCTGGGGGCTGAGGTCGAGTGCGGTGAGGATGGAGGGGGTGGCGATACTGGGGAGTATGTGCCGCTGGAGTGCGAGGTAGCGCTGTTCCAGATCGCGGTAGTTGGTGAGGGTCTGGGAGACCGCCTGGATGCCGGTGAAGGCCGCGACATAGAGGTCGGCGGTCTCCGTGGGGTTGACGTGCGGCAGGAGTTCGCCGTTCTGTTTGGCGTGGGCCAGGAGATCGTGGGTGGTCTGCTGCCAGCGGAGGAACGGGCCGGTCCGGTCCAGCCCCTGGGCCTGCTGGTCCATGGAGAGCCGGACGCCGGCGCGGGTGAGGAGACTGGTGTGGAGGCGATGGCTGAACATCATCCCCATGTCCACCAGCTCCTGGAGTTTCAGGGGCTGGTCAGGAGCGGGCGGCGGGGGCTCCTGGGCCTCCAGCACCCCGAGCGCCAGTTCTTCCTTGGACGGGAAATGGAAATAGAGCGCGCCTTTCGTCACGCCGGCGATCCTGAGTATTTCCGTGATCGTGGCGGCCTGGTATCCGTGTCTCTCGAAAGTCTCTGCTGCTGCCATCAGGATTGCCTGGCGGGTGCGGATCGCCCGGTCCTGCTTGGCCATCCCTGTCTCCTTCGTGGGGCTGTGCCGGTCGTGGGCCGGACGGGCGGTTTTCGGGGGGTGCGGGGATAGAAAAAAAACCGCTTAGTCTGTATCTTATCAGCGCGTGTGCACCGCAGGAACGGCTTGCCCATCACATAACCCCTGGGGGGAGTTATGCCCGAAGCAGCAGTGTTGACCGATCCTGTAACGGCGTCAGCCGTGGGTTCGGAGGCCCGAGTGGTGCATCCGGTGGCCATGGAACTGGTCCACAGGAGCAGGGCGGAGGACGCGTTCCCGCGCAGCTGGGTGCGGTTGGGGCCGGACCGGTTCCTCGTGGAGGCGGTGCTTCCGCACGACCACCCCTTCTTCGCCCCGGTCGGGGCGGACCGCCATGACCCGCTGCTGGTGACGGAGGCGATGCGGCAGGCCGCGATGCTGGCCTTCCACGCCGGGTACGGAGTCCCCGTCGGTCACCACTTCCTGATGGCGGATCTGGACTACGCGACCCACGCCGAGCACCTGGTCGTGGGCGGCCTGCCCACCGTGATCGACGTGGAGGTGACCTGCTCCGAGCTGAAGTGGCGCGGCGGGCTGCCGGTGCAGGGCCGGGTCGACTGGGTGGTGCGCCGCGCCGGGCAGCTGGCCGCGACGGGGATGGGCGCGACCAGGTTCACCAGCCCGCGGGTCTACCGGCGGATGCGCGGCGGATCGGCGGAGCCGGGCGTGGCGATACCGTGCACGGCACCGGTCGACGCCGCCCGGGCGGGCCGTGAGCGGGTCGAGGACGTTGTGCTCTCGAAGGGTGTGCGCGAAGGGGTCTGGGACCTGCGGGTGGACACCCGCCACCCGACGCTCTTCCAGCGCCCCAACGACCACGTGCCGGGCATGCTGTTGCTGGAGGCGGCCCGCCAGGCGGCGTGCCTGGTCGCCGGGGACGGCGGGTTCGTCCCCGCCGAGGGACGTACGCACTTTCACCGGTACGCGGAGTTCGGCACCCCGTGCACGATCGCCGCGGACGTCCTGGCGGGCGCCGCACCGGGCGAGGTAGCGGTCCGGGTGACGGGCCGTCAGGAGGGCGAGCCGGTCTTCGATTCGGTGCTGACGGGCCCGTCCGGCACGATCTGAAGCACGGGTCCGGGCGGTCCGGCGGAGGTCCGGTGACGGTACAGGGGAGTACGTGGGCGTGATTCTGGTGACAGGGGCGACCGGGGTGGTCGGCGGCGAGGTCGCGCGGCTGCTGGCGGCCGAAGGCCCGGTGCGGATCCTGGCGAGGCGTCCGGAGCGCGTGACGGTGCACGGCCCGGACGTGGAGGTCGTGGCGGGGGAGTACGCGGACCGCGAGGCGCTCGACCGGGCTCTGCGGGGGATCGACGCGGTCTTCCTGGTGACCAACAGCCCGACGGAGCCCGACGACCGGAGGGTCGCGACGGCCGCTGGGGCGGCGGGCGTACGCCGCCTGGTGAAGCTGTCGATGATGGCGGTCGAGGAGCCCGGCGCGGACGACTTCATCACCCGCCTCCAGCGGGGCAACGAACAGGCGGTGCGGGAGTCCGGGGTCCCCTGGACGTTCGTCCGCCCCAGGACCTTCATGTCCAACACGCTCTCCTGGGCGAAGGGCATCGTGTCCGACGGTGTGGTGCGGGCCCTGTACGGCGACTCACCGGTGGCGTGCGTCGACCCGCGGGACGTCGCGGCCGTGGCGGTCGCCGCCCTCACCGGCACGGGGCACGAGGGCCGGGCGTACGCGGTGTCGGGTCCGGAGCCCATCACCGCGCGCGAGCAGACGGCACGTCTCTCCGAGGTGCTGGGCCGACCGCTGCGCTTCGAGGAACTGCCCCTGGACCGGGCGCGCGAGGCGCTGCTCGCGAGATATCCGCGCCCCGTGGCCGAGGCGTTCCTGGAGAGCGCCGAGCGCCAGCGCGCCGGAGCCAAAGCGGCCGTGGTCCCCACCGTCGAGGAGCTGACGGGCCGACCCGCCAGGACATTCCGTACCTGGGCGGCGGATCACGCGGAGTCCTTCACCGCGATCGACCAGGGAACCTAGAGGCAGCGCCCCCGCGCGGTGGTCGACCGTGCACACGTTCCCCTGGAAATCAAACCGGTAAGTTGGTTTGATATTCTCATGACGCTGCTTGCCCGCTCCGGCGGAGAGTGCCCGGTCTCCGCGGCCCCTGGCCGAGACCCCCTTCCCATCCGCTCCTCGCCCCGGCGGAGGCTCCGGTGACCAAGCAGGTGCGCGCCGCGCGTACCCGCCAGGCCCTGATCCGCTCCGCCGCGATCGTGTTCGAGCAGCACGGGTACGCGCAGGCGCGCCTGGCGCTGATCAGTTCCGGTGCCGGGGTCAGCACGGGCGCGCTGCACTTCCACTTCGAGAACAAGGCCGCGGTCGCCCAGGCCGTGGTGGCGGAGGCCTCGCACGGCCTGCTGGAGGTGTCCAGCTCCATCCGCCGCAGGACGGGCACCGCCCTGCAGGCCCTCGTCGACACCTCCCACGCCCTGGTGGACCTCCTCGCCCGGGACCCGGTGACCCGGGCGGGATTCCGGCTCAGCTGCGACGGGGTGAGCGGCGATGAACCGGGCCTGCCCGCCCAATGGGAGCGCTGTGTAGGTGAGTTGCTCGACGACGCGGCTGCCGCCGGCACCCTCGCCGAGGACGTCTCCCGTACGGACGCCACCGCCGCGACGGTGGCCGCGACCACCGGGTTCGAGGTGCTCGGACGGTACGACCCCCAGTGGCTCTCCGCCCCCACGCCCACGGGCTTCTGGCGGCTGCTGCTGCCCCGCCTCGCCACCCCGGAGACCCTGCCCCTCCTGGACCCGTCGGGCACCGCCGCGGCGACGGATGCCGTCGCCACGGGACCGGACGGCCACCGGACGTCCGAGATGGGGGCCGCCGCCCCCGCCTGACCCTCCGGCGGCGGAGGCTCAGACCGGGCCCCGGCCCGCCCCGCCGCCGAGACCGGCCCGGTCCGGACCGCCGACCGGGCGACCGGCCCGATGCGCGTCCGCCCGCCCAGCGTCCGCACCCCAACTGGCCAGCAGGCGCAGCGCCTGGGCCGACTCCGAGCCCGGTTCCGCGTGGTAGGTGACCAGATACTGCTCCTGGTCGTCCGGCAGATGCAGGGTCTCGTAGGACAGGGCCATGTCCCCGACGAGCGGATGCCGCAGCAGCTTGGTGCCGTGCCCCTTCTCCTTGACGTTGTGCGTGGCCCACAGCCGCCGGAAGTCGTCGTTCTTGACGGAGAGCTCACCCACCAGCGCGGAAAGCTGCGGGTCGTCCGGATGGCACCCCGCGTACAGCCGCAGATAGCTGACCATGTCCGAGGCCTTGGTGTCCCACTCCACGAACAGGTCCCGGTAGGCGGGGGAGAGGAACACGAGCCGCGCCCAGTTGCGCTCCTCCGGCGGCAGCGTGCCCCAGTCGCCGAACACCGCCGCCGCCATCGGGTTCCAGGCCAGGATGTCGGAGCGCGCCCCGCTGACGTACGCGGGAACGCCCTCCAGGCTCTCCAGGAGATGGAGCAGCCCGTTCCGCACCCGCTGCACCCGGGCCGGGCCGCGCTTCTTCTTGTGCTGCCCGGGCCTGGCCAGATGGGTCAGATGCGCGTGCTCGGCGTCGCTGAGCCGCAGCGCCCGGGCGATCGCGTCGAGCACCTCGGCCGACACGTTGCGCCCGTTGCCCTGTTCCAGCCGGGTGTAGTACGCCACGGAGACCCCGGCCAGCTGCGCCAGCTCCTCCCGCCGCAGCCCCGGCACCCGGCGGGCCCGCCCGAACTCCGGCAGCCCCACGTCCTGCGGCCGGAGCCGGGCCCGCCGGGTGCGCAGGAACTCGCTGAGTTCGGCACGCCGGTCGAGCGGCTCGGGGGCGGGGGTGCCGGGCTGATCGTCCATGGCCTCCATTATTCCTGGTCGTACGCACAGGAGCCTGTCCCTGCCAGTAGTAGGACCAGCGGACGTAGGCAAGGCTGTGACCTGGGTAAACGCTGCCGGTCCCGTAATGCTGGATGACGTTCCTACCGCATCACCCAGAGGAGAACCTCCGGCATGACCACCGTTGCCGCCTACGCCGCTCCCCGTGCCAAGGCCCCGCTGGAGCGCACCACGATCGAGCGCCGCCCGGTGGGTGAGCTCGACGTCCTCATCGAGATCAAGTTCGCGGGCATCTGCCACTCGGACATCCACCAGGCCCGGGACGGCTGGGGCGAGGGCGTCTTCCCGATGGTGCCCGGCCACGAGATCGCCGGAATCGTCACCGAGACCGGCCCCGGCGTCACCCGCTTCAAGGCCGGCGACCGCGTCGGCGTCGGCTGCATGGTCGATTCCTGCGGACAGTGCGACGCCTGCCGGACGGGCCGCGAACAGCACTGTGCCGAGGGGAGCACCCAGACGTACAACGCCCTCGACCGCAGCGGCGAGCCGACGTACGGGGGCTACTCGACGCACATCGTCGTCCGCGAGGGTTTCGTCGTCTCCATCCCCGAGGGCATCGCCCTGGACGAGGCCGCGCCGCTGCTCTGCGCGGGCATCACCACGTACTCCCCGCTCCGCCGCTGGGGCGCCGGCCCCGGCAAGAAGGTCGCGGTCATCGGTCTCGGCGGTCTCGGTCACATGGCCGTCAAGATCGCGCACACCCTGGGCGCCGAGGTCACGGTCCTCTCCCAGTCCCTGCGCAAGAAGGACGACGGGCTCAAGCTGGGCGCCGACCACTACTACGCGACCAGCGACCCGAAGACCTTCGAGGAGCTGGCCGGAACCTTCGACATCATCCTCTCCACGGTCTCCGCCCCGCTGGACTTCGGCGCCTACCTCGCCCTGCTGAGGACCGACGGCACCCTGGTCAACGTGGGCGCGCCCGAGGAGCCGATCTCGCTCAACCTCTTCTCGCTGATCGGCGGCAACAAGTCGATAGCGGGCTCCGCGATCGGCGGGATCGCCGAGACCCAGGAGATGCTGGACTTCTGCGCCGTGCACGGTCTCGGCGCCGAGATCGAGGTCATCGAGGCGGGCCGGGTCAACGAGGCGTACGAACGGGTCCTCGCCAGTGACGTCCGCTACCGCTTCGTGATCGACACGGCGACGATCTGAGCGGTCCGACAAGCCGTCCGCGGGTGTGCCCCGGGTCCCTGGAACTCGCCGAGAGGGCCCGGGGCGCACCCGCATGCTCAGGGGCCGGGGGCGGTCCGCCGTACCCCTTCCAGGACGGCTGCCAGCAGTCCGGGGAAACGTGTCTCCAGGTCGGCCTCGCGCAGCCTGCTCAGGCGTGAGGTCCCCTCGTAGTGCTGGTGGATGACGCCCGCCTCACGCAGCACCTTGAAGTGGTGCGTGGTGGTCGACTTGCTCACCGGGAGATCGAACGCGACGCAGGCCATGTCCGGGTGCCCGTCCGCCAGTCCCCGCACGATCCGCAGCCGGACGGGATCGGCCAGCGCCCGCAGGACACCTTCGAGGCCGATCTCCTCCACGGACGGATGGGCGAGCGGGCGCCCGGACGTGGCCGCGGGTTCGGTGGGGGACATGGAGCCTCCTCAAAGTCCGACGAGCCCCTGAAAGTACGACAATCATCGTAGTTTGACAACTACCGTACTACGAGGATTTCGTACGGGGCATGGCGCCGCTGCCCCTTCCGGCCGGCAGGGTGCCCGGTCCTGCGCCCGACCCCGAGGAGACATTCCGGTGAGTGCCCTGTTCACGCCCCTGACTCTGCGGTCCCTGGAGATTCCCAACCGCGTGTGGATGTCCCCGATGTGCATGTACTCCGCGGCAGCCCAGGGGCCCGAGACCGGGGCGCCGACCGACTTCCACCTCACCCACCTGGCCGCCCGTGCCGCCGGAGGCGCCGGGCTCGTCATGGCCGAGGCCACCGGCGTACGCCCGGACGGCCGGATCACCCCCTGGGACCTGGGCCTGTGGAACGACCGCCAGCAGGAGGCCTTCGCCCGTATCGCCGCCGCGATCGCCTCCCACGGAACGGTCCCCGGCATCCAGATCGCCCACGCCGGCCGCAAGGCCTCCACCCAACGGCCCTGGATCGGTGACGGCCCGGTCCCCGGGAGCGCGGGCGGCTGGGGTGCCGTCGCCCCCAGCCCCGTCGCCTTCGACGGCCTGCCCGTCCCGCACGAGCTGACCGTGGACGAGATCCAGCAGCTGGTACGGGACTTCGCCGCGGCGGCCGAGCGCGCCCTCGCCGCCGGATTCCGGGTCGTCGAGATCCACGGCGCCCACGGCTACCTGATCAACTCCTTCCTCTCCCCGGCAGCCAACCACCGCACCGACACCTACGGCGGCAGCTGGGAGAACCGGGTGCGCTTCCCGCTCCAGGTGGTCGACGCCGTCCGCGCCATCTGGCCCGACGACCTCCCCGTCCTCTTCCGCACCTCCGCCACCGACTGGCTGACCGAGGACCCCGAGGACCCTCGCGAGGGCTGGACCGGCGACGACACCGTCCGCCTCTCCAAGGAGCTGACCGCCCACGGCGTCGACCTCCTGGACGTCTCCTCCGGCGGCCTGGTACCCGACGCCCGGATCACCGCCCGCCCCGGCTACCAGGTGCCCTTCGCCGAACAGGTCCGGCAGGCCACCGGCACCCCCACCTCCGCCGTGGGCCTGATCCTGGAGCCCGCCCAGGCCGAGGAGATCGTCGCCTCCGGCCAAGCCGATGCCGTCATGCTCGGCCGCCAGCTGCTTCGCGACCCGCACTGGGCCCACCACGCCGCCACCGCCCTCGGCGCCGAGCCGCGCTGGCCCGACCCGTACGGCTACGCGGTGGCCCGCCGCCTCACCGCCAAGTCCTGACACCGGGCGGGCGGCCGGGCAGCGGTGGATGCGACCCCACCGGGCAGGAGCGGTCGATCGTCGTCCGCCGGGGCGCCCGGGCCGCCGTCGAGGCGGGCGCCGACCGCTCCCCGCCCGCCGCGAGGAACAGATCCTCGCCGCCGCAGTCGAGGAGTGCGGCCGCCGCGTCCACACCTCCGCGTCCATGACCGAGGCGGGCCGCCGGGGCCGCCGAGCCGATGCCGCCCACGTACTCCGGCTCCGAAACGGGCTCCTCCTCGCCTGCCCGGAACCCGTCGCGCCCCGGCTCGTCACCGTGATCGAGGAGGCGACGGCGCCCAGGCGGCCCGCGGTAGAAGGCCCGTACCGCGTGCTGAGCCCCGTCTTCGGCGTCCTGGAGGGGCGGCGCGGCCCCCGGTTCGTGCTGTACGACCGGACACCGAAGCCCGGGACCGACCTGCACACCGCCCCACACCGGCACCACCGGCCACCGGCGAACCCGTTGGCCCCGGCACGGCCTTCCGCGCGGCTGCGGCGGATTGGGGTATTCCCCGGCCACATGCGGTCAACTGGTCGTATCATGCGAGGACTTCGGTGATCCGGAGCGACAACTGAATGCGTGCGCGACTGGGGGAAGCCGGTGGGAATCCGGCGCTGACCTGCAACCGTGTGCGGCCGCTCGGGCCGCGAGTCGGACAGCCCGGCGCGTGACGCGTACCGCTTCCCCCTGCCATGGTCTGCAGCGCGAAGCCGCGGTGGCAGGTCTGCTGCGCGTACGCCGTGCGATGCGCGGGACCGGACGCGCCGCGGACGGCCGTCTCCGGTGCGGCGCGGCAGGCCGCCCCGTACCGGAAGGCACGCTCGTGCACCTGGCATCCGCCCGCCGCACCCTCGTCGTCACGGCCGCCCTCGGCCTCGCTCTCACCTCCGCCCCCGCCGCGGCCCAGCCGCAGGCCCCAGCCTCCACGAACGCCCCCGTGAAGGTGACGCTCACCGTGAAGGGGCCGGACGGGCTCCTCTTCAAGGGAAGGATCAAGACCAAGGGGCATGACGTCACCACCGTCACCGGCGGCACCCACCGCTGCGACGGCACCAACGGCGGCGCGAACCCGAGCGCCGTTCCCACACCCACCGCGGCCCTGGACGACGCCGCCGAGAAGAGACACTTCACCTGGGACGGCACCTGGTACGCGTCGTTCGACGACTACTCGGTCGACACCATAAAGAACGTCAGCGGCGGTGGCGTCGCCTACTGGAACATCGCCGTCAACGGCACGTCGATCCCGGTGGGCGGCTGCCAGTTCAAGCTGAACGCCGGGGACAGGGTCGCCTTCACCTGGACCGCGTTCTAGCACCCGGCGGGCGCCCGCCCCGGCACCTGGCCCACCTCCGCGCCGCGACCCTCCTCGCGGCGCGGAGCCTCGCCCCGGAGCGTCCCGCCGGCATCAGCGCGCCCCGGTCACGGTCCCCCCTCCGAACACGGTCGACACCTGCACGTGGAGCGCCTCCAGGAGCCAGTCATGGGCCGACCCGGGCGTCGGCTCCAAGGGCCCGCCCGGAACCCCGAGCACCTCGGCGGTCAGCTCCCAGTACCGGTCGATGCGCGGATCGGCCGCGAGCTGCCCGACGAGCCGACGGCGGAACCCCGGAGTGTCGTGGGTGCCGTACGTGCTCGCGTACGCGTCCACGAAGCCGTCCAGCGCCTCCCCCGGGCGGGGCGGCCCGCCCCGCCGCATCTCCTCGCCCGCCAGGTCGTACGCCGTGGCCAGCCCCGCGTACAGCACCGCCGCCTCGCGCGCCCCTGCCGCCTGATGCGCGCCGGGCTGACAGCGGCCGCCCCTCCCGTCGCACGGCCGGGACACGAAGGCGTTCAGCCGGGCGAAGGCGAGCACCTGCGCGGGCCGGGGGTCCTCGGGCGGCTGCACCACCGCCACCTCCAGGAACGCGTCGACGGAGCGAGCAGGCATCCGCGCAGGCAGCCAGGCACGCCAGAACCGGACCAACGGGGTCGTGCTCGGCGCCCCGGCCACCGCCCCGACCAGCCGCAGCCGGGCGGGGCGTTCGGCCGACGGACAGTCCCGTACGAGCCGGAGCGCGGCCTCACGCCAGCGCAGCGCCCTCAGCTCCGAGCCGAGCGTCCGCAGCCGCCCGGCGACGGCGCCCTCCAGCACGTCCCCCGCACCCCCGGCGTCCTGCTCGTCGAGGATCCGGCGCACATCGGCCACCGGCAGGCCGAGCCCTCGCAGTGACCGGATCAGACCCAGCCGCTCCACGGCCTCCGGCCCGAATCTGCGGTGCCCGCCCGCGCTGCGGGACGCCTCCGGCAGCAGCCCGCCGTCGGAGTAGAAGCGGACGGTCTTGACGCTGACCCCCGCCTGCTCGGCCAGCTCGCCGATCGTGCAGAGACCGTCGTGCGACGAGAACACTTGAACCTCCCCCAAGAGGAGTTCCTACGGTACCGGCGAGCGCTGCCGGAGAGGCCGGGCCGGGGCGCGTACGGAAGAGCCTGACGAGGAGGAACCATGACCGTATTCATCCTGGTGGCCGGGGCGTTCACCGGACCGTACGTATGGCGGGACACGGCCGCGCACCTGACCGCGGGAGGCGCGGACGTACGTGCGGTGGCGCTGACCGGACTCGGCAAGGGCGCGGGCGGTCCGGCGGCGGCCGTCGACCTGGAGACCCATATCGCGGACGTCCTCGCGGTGATCGACCGGGCAGTGGCCGACGACAGCGGCGGGATCGTGCTCGTCGGCCATGACTACGGCATCCACCCGGTGCTGGGCGCGGCCGACCGCCGGGCGGGGGCGGTCGCCCGGATCGTCCACCTGGACTCGGGGATGCCGAGGGACGGCGTCCCCGCCCTGGCCGCCGTACCGGATCAGCGCCTGCGCGAGGAACTCACCGAGGGCGGGGGAGGGCGGAGCGCCGGTGAGCTGCTGCCGCCCGCGCGGGACGGCTGGTCCCGATGGGGGAGCACCGCGGGGCTCTCCGAAGCGGCGCTGGACACACTCACCGCCCTCGCGGCCCCGCAACCGCTGAGCACCCTGCTCCAGCCGCTGCGGCTCACCGGCGCGGTGGCGGGCGTGCCCGTGACCGGGGTGCTGTGCACCGGCAACGGGCCGGGCATCGAACTGGTCCAGCTGATGGTGGACGTGGGCGAACCCGCCCTCCAGGCCCTGGCCGGCCCCCGGGTGACCTTCTTCGAACTCCCCACGGGCCACTGGCCGATGCTGTCCTGCCCCGCCGAGCTGGCCGGGGCCCTGACCGAGGCCGCCGCGGGAGGAGGCCACCGACTGACGGCCCCCGGCACCGACGGCCCGCCTCCGCACCTGCGGCCGTTCCTCCTCGACGTCCCCGAACGGCCCCGCGAACGGACCGGGAACACCGACCTGTACCTGCCCGACGGACCGGGACCGCACCCGGCCGTGGTGTTCGTCCACGGCGGCCCCGTACCCGCCGACGCACGGCCGACGCCCCGCGACTGGCCGACCCTGACGGGGTACGCGCGGTACGTCGCCGGGCGCGGGGCCGTGAGCGCCGTACTGGATCACCGCCTGCACGCCGTGACCGACTACGGGCGGGCCGCCGAGGACGTGGCCCACGCGGTGGAACGGGTGCGGGCCGACCCCCGGGTGGACGGCGACCGGGTGGCCCTGTGGTTCTTCTCCGGCGGCGGTCTGCTCACCGCCGACTGGCTGGCCGCGCCCCCGCCCTGGCTGCGCTGCCTGGCCGTCAACTATCCGATCCTGGCTCCCCTGCCGGGCTGGGGAGTGACCGACGCCCGGTTCCACCCCGCGCGGGCGGTCGCGCAGGCGGGGGGACTCCCGATCGTGCTGGTCCGGGCGGGGCGCGAGACGGCCGGGATCGCCGCGACCGTCGAGGAGTTCCTGACCGGGGCCGCACGTGGCGGGGCCGACGTCGAGGTGGTCGACGTACCGGCCGGCCGCCACGGCTTCGAGACCCTTGACCGGACGGCCGAGTCCCGAGCTGCCGTGCACCGCGCGGTCACGGCGGTGCTGGCGCGCCTGGAGTGCGGCGGAGAGGCTACTCGATGACCAGTTCGACGTCGATGTTCCCCCGGGTCGCCTTGGAGTAGGGGCAGTACGCGTGGGTGGCCTCGACGAGCCGCTGCCCGACCTCGCCGGTGAGGGAGTCCGGCAGCTCCACGCGCATGACGACCGCGAGACCGAAGCCGTCGCCGTCCTTGCCTATGGAGACCTCCGAGGTCACGGAGACGTCCTTGGTGTCGACCTTCATCTCCCGGGCGACCGCCGCCATCGCACTGGCGAAGCAGGCGGCGTACCCGGCCGCGAAGAGCTGCTCGGGGTTGGTGCCCTTGCCGTTGCCGCCGAGGGCCGGGGGCAGGGCGAGCGGCAGATCGATCTGACCGTCCGAGCTGACGGCACGGCCCTCGCGGCCGTTGGCGGTGGCGGCAGCGGTGTACAGCGCGTCCATGGGGTGACCCTTCTTCGTCGGTACCGCGGACGGATCGCCCGCGGCCAGTGCGGCAACAGTTGCACACAATTTAATTGTGCACAACTAAATGAGGGGATCGGCGGTAGGCTGGGCTCATGACGCCAGCATCCGCCCGCCCGACCACGCCTGACCTGACCGCCGTGCCCGACGCGGAGCTGCTGCGACTCGACCACCAGGTCTGCTTCTCGCTGCACGCCGCGTCGCGCGCGTTCGGCGGCTTCTACCGGCAGGTGCTCAAGGGCCTCGGCCTCACCTACCCCCAGTACTTGGTCATGTTGGTCCTGTGGGAGGGCGGCCCCCGGCCCGTCAAGGCCATCGGCGAGCGCCTCCATCTGGACTCCGGGACCCTCTCGCCCCTGCTGAAGCGGCTGGAGGTGGCCGGGCTGGTCCGGCGCGAGCGCAGTCGTGAGGACGAGCGCTCGGTCCTCGTGGTGCTGACCGACGACGGTGCGCGGCTGCGTGAACGCGCACTGTCGATCCCCCGGGGTGTGCTCGCGGCGACCGGCCTGTCGCTGGAGGAGGTTCTCACGCTGCAGAAGACGCTCGGCCGCCTTGCCACCGCTCTGGGGGAGGCGGTCGACGCCCCGGATGGAACTTCGATGGAGTGACAGTTTCTCTTGTCGCTATCCATTGGCGACAGTTAAACTTGTCGCATGGACGAAACGACGGTCATCCCCACCCCGGCCCGCCACGACGAGAACTTCTGGTCCGTGGTCACGGCACCGGTGGAGCCCGCCTGGAGCGAGCCCGGCGACGAGGACACGTTCGCGATGGACGGGAAGGTGCTTGACGCGGCCCGCGCGCTCGCCGAGCGGATATCGACGCGCGCGGACGCCTACCGCACCGCCGGTCAGCCCTTCGACGCCGCGCTCATGGCCGCCCCGGACCTGCAGTTGGCGCTGTTGCGTTCGCTGTACGAGGCCAAGCTCTCCGTCGACCGGCTGGCCGAGAGCGCGGCCACGGCGGCCGGGCGGGGCGGGGCGAGCTACACGCAGCTGGGCACGGCCTGGGGCGGCATCAAGCGCCAGTCCGCCCGCCTCAAGTGGCCTCACGCAGTGGTGAAGAGGCCGGCCGACGAGTCCATCCCGCTCGACTACGCGGGCGGTTCCGCCGTCATCCACCACGATCCGGGCGCGGACGCCTGGTGGTACACCGCCACAGCGGCGGACCGGCAGGAGGGGGAGTCCGAGGCCGCGTACCGCACATCGGCCGAAGCCATTGCACGGGCGACCGAGTTCCTCCTGGCGCACGCCCGGCCCCCGAGGCAGGACCCCGCCTGACCGGAAGACCGCCGACCCGGCGCGACGACCGTCCCGAGGAGCCCCGGCGGGAGAGGCTGGCCCGCAACCTCCACGAAGCCGCGGAGCTGTGCGACCGGACCGGGCCCGAACATCCGCGGGAGCTGCACGAGAGCTTCGGGCCGCTGGCCGGTGCCGGACCCGGCGGACGCGTCCTGGAGGTGGGCTGCGGGGTCGGTCGTGCGACGGTGCCCCTGTCCGCACGGGGCTGCCGGACCACCGCCGTCGATACGGTCACCCAGCGGTACCTCACCCGAAGCTGGCAGTGTCCCACCGGCCCTGACGCCTTCGCCGCCCCGGGTGGTGGGGGCAGCACCGTCGCGCCGCCCGGGCGGCCGTCGCCGATGCCGAACAGCAGTGGGTACGAGGGGAAGGCGAGGCAAAGCCGCTCGACGCGGGCGACCACCTCCGGCCAGGCGATGAAGCCGATGCCCGGCAGCCCGTAAGGGGCGGTGAAACCGAAACCGGAGACGGAGAACCCGTCGTCGTGCCGGGCGGCGACCGACGCCCCGTACATGTCGTAGAGGCCAGCGAGCGGGGTGGTTCCGGGCATCTGGAGCTGCCCGCGCAGCGCGCTTCCGTAGCGCGTGTCTCTCCTCGGGTGCGGCCGTGAACCGCGCGGGGCGGCGGGTGCGGTTCACGCACGGAAGAGCGGCGAGGGCCGCACCTGACGACGGCGTTTGCACCCGGCGAGAACCGTGTACCGACCCGGAGGCGTTCATCGCGCGGCGACTCGCGGTGCCTGGCCTGGCCGGGCACTCATCGGTCAGGCCTCGTGGCCGAAACGCCAGGCTTCGATGTCCCGATAGTGGATCGGTCCCGGCCCCCGGCCGATGTTGCTGCCCACGAGGTGTAGCCGCTCGGCCTTCCAGGCGCGGCCCGAGAACGCGGCAAGTCCCGCGGCGGTCTCCACTGTCCCACTGTGGTCGCTCCGGCGGGAGCGGGCGAGCGTCAGATGGGGCCGCAGCGGCCGCTCGGGGAAGGAGACACCGGCGGCCCGGACCAGATCGCGTACGTCGGTGGCGAGCCGGTGCAGCCCTTCGAGGTCCCCGTCGATCCCGCTCCACAGGACCCGCTCGTCGAAGTGCCCACCGCCGCGCAGCGCCAGCCGCAGGGGCCGACGCCGCGCCGCGAGCCCGGAGAGCGGGGGCACCAGGGGCGGGACGGCGGCCGGGCGGAGTTCGCCGAGGAACGCCAGGGTGATGTGCCAGTCCTCGATCCGGTTCCACCGCAGGCGGGGGTAGGCCGCATAGGCGGGACGCAGGGCCCGCTCGAGTTCGTCCTTGGCGTCGTCCGGCGGGGCGAGCGCCAGGAACACGCGGATCGTGGCGGCCGGTTCACACTCGTCCACGGCGGGTCCGGTCACGGTGTCGGGCAGTTCGTTCACCCGCGTACGGTACGTGCCGACCACGCTCCCACCGCAATGCGGGCCCGGGGCGCACCGGAAGACAGGAGGGGGGGGAGGCGGCATCGCCTGGAGGAACCGTGTCAGGACATCGCGTGCCGTGCTGTCCCGCGCGGGCTCCAGGCGGCGTTGACGACCGCGATGCCTACCTTGCCGTTCTCGAACAGGCGGGTCGGCACGGCTGGGCCCACCGGTCCGCCGAGGTGGTCGACGAGCAGGACGGGCTGCGGCTCGCCGTCCTGCTCGGCGGGAACGAAGTCGGTGCGATCTCCCGCCGCAGAAAAACGACGTGCTCGCCCCGTCGGCAGCGATGCGGGGCAGGCCATCGGGGGCGCTGCGCAGCGCCTCCCCGTACGCACCGAGATCGTGCGCGAGGATGTTCCGGCGCGCAGCGACAGTGACGGTGAGCCGGTCACCGTCGTGTGCGTACCGGGCGGCCAGATCGTCCGGCAGAAGGTAGAAGACTCCGCCTTCCCCGTCGTGCCCCCGGTTCACCAGCAGGCAGGCCATGCGCTCGGCCGGATCGGCCGACGCCTGGTCGAGGTCGAGGACCACTTCCCGGCTCTCGGGGGCGAGTGCAGGGATGGTGCCGCTCCATATACGGCTGAGGTGGTCCATGGGCGGTATCCGAGCACGGGTGCCGGGGGCGACCCGAGGCGCGCAGGGAACGGGTGCGGCCCGGCGAACGCCCCCGCACGGCACGGCGCGCCCCTCGCCGGGCCCGACGCCGCCCCGAACTCCGAGCGTGCACGGCAGCAGCCGAAACGGCATGATTCCGGCCCTGTGTTCGCGCACGGATCCGGCCGTGGGCGGCCCGGTTCCTGCCCTGCCGCGGTTCGTCGGTATGCCCGGAACTGAGCGGATGCGACGCGGTTCGAACGCGTACGAAAGACACCGGCCAGTTCAACGGCCCGGCCGAGCTGGCCGGTCTACCCGTCGACCCAATAGGTGCCTAGGGCATCCAATGGTCCGAGGCGCGGAACGACCGGCTCCGCGCGCACGACCGAGCACTGCGAGGCGACCCGATCCCATGACGGAATTCACGACGGACCCGAACCCACAGGCCCTCGACCCCGCCACCCCCGCCACTTCCACCGCCACCGACCCGACCCCCGCGACACCCTTCCCGCAGGACCGGGGATGTCCGTACCACCCGCCCGCCGGGTACGCGCCGCTGCGCGAGGGCCGTCCGCTCAGCCGGGTCGCCCTCTTCGACGGGCGCCCGGTCTGGGCGGTCACCGGACACGCCCTGGCCCGCCGGCTGCTGGCCGATCCACGGCTCTCCACCGACCGCAGCCATCCGGACTTCCCCGCCCCGGCCCCGCGCTTCGCCAACGCGAGCCGGCGTCGTGTGGCCCTGCTGGGCGTCGACGATCCCGAGCACAACGCTCAGCGCAGAATGCTCATCCCGGCGTTCTCCGTGAAGCGGATCAGCGCTCTCCGTCCCCGCATCCAGGAGACCGTGGACCGGCTGCTCGACGCGATGGAGCGTCAGGGGCCGCCGGCCGAGCTGGTGAGCGCGTTCGCCCTGCCGGTGCCGTCGATGGTGATCTGCTCCCTGCTCGGAGTGCCGTACGCCGACCACGAGTTCTTCGAGGAGCGCTCGCGGCGGCTCCTGCGCGGCCCCGGCGCGGCTGACGTGGACAGGGCCCTCGACGAACTCGAGGAGTATCTGGGCGCGCTGATCGACCGCAAGCGTACGGAGCCGGGGGAGGGCCTGCTCGACGAGCTGATCCACCGCGACCACCCCGGCGGACCGGTCGACCGCGAGGAGTTGGTCTCGTTCGCCGTGATCCTGCTCATCGCGGGGCACGAGACGACGGCGAACATGATCTCGCTCGGCGCCTTCACCCTGCTGCGCCATCCCGAACAGCTCGCGGTGCTACGGGCCGGCGGGACGACGACGGCCGTGGCGGTCGAGGAGCTGCTCCGGTTCCTGTCCATCGCCGACGGCCTGCAGCGGCTGGCGACCGAGGACATCGCGGTGGCGGACGCCGGAGTGACGATCCGCAAGGGCGAGGGCGTGGTCTTCGCGACCTCGCTCATCAACCGTGACGAGGGCGTGTTCCCGCGGCCCGAGACGCTCGACTGGGAGCGGCCCGCCCGTCACCATCTCGCCTTCGGCTTCGGCGTACACCAGTGCCTGGGGCAGAACCTGGCCCGCGCGGAACTCGAGATCGCGATGCGCACGCTTTTCGAGCGGCTGCCGGATCTGCGGCTCGCCGTACCCGCGCAGGAGATCCCCCACAAACCGGGCGACACGATCCAGGGCATGCTCGAACTGCCCGTGGCCTGGTGAGCGGCATGGGCGTCCAGGTCGACAGAGAACGCTGTGTGGGGGCCGGCATGTGCGCGCTGACCGCGCCGGACGTGTTCACGCAGGACGACGACGGCCTCAGCGTGGTGCTCCCCGGCCGTGCGGAGACCGTTGGGGGGCACCCCTCGGTGGGGGAGGCCGTACGGGCCTGTCCGGTGGGGGCGGTGGCTCTGTCCGCCGACTGACCGGTTTCGGGGTGAGGGGGGTGCGGAGTGCGCGCATGCGGCTCCGGGCGCCTCCCTCGTCCGCGCTTCGGGGTGGGCCGTCCGCGATGGGCGGCAGTGGTCGCGAGGGATCGACGGCACGTAGTTGTGAGCCATTTATGATGTTCTGATGCGATCTGCTCCGTGGTGGGCCCTGCTCTCTTCCGGATGTGCGCCTGTGCTGCTGGTGGGTTCCTGGGCGATTGCGCAGGTGCGGCAGGGCTTGGAGTACGACCCGGCGAAGGAGACCTTGAGTGTGCTGGCGGCCTACGGGGCCACCAGCTACTGGCTGATGACGGGCATGTTGCTGGTGCTGGGTGCCTGTTACGTGATCACGGCGCACGCGCTCCGGGAGGCGGCCTTTGCCGGGCGGGCGGCCCTGGCGGGTGGTGGGGTGTGTGCCTCGGCGCTGACGGTGGTGCCGGCGCCGAGCAGTGGCGGGGCGCTGGAGCATGGGGCTGTGGCGGCTCTGGGCCTCGTACTGCTGGCGGTATGGCCTGCGTTGGCGGCTGTCCGGGGGAGGGGGCCGGTGCCGTGGGGGCTGCGGTTGGATGTGGCGCTGGCGGCGAGTGCGTTGATGGGGGCGGCGGCGTTGTGGTTCGTGGCCGAGTTGCAGAGCGCGGGGGCGCCGGGCGTCGCTGAGCGGGTGGTGACGTTCGTTCAGGCGCTGTGGCCGTTCCTGGTGGTGGTCTCCTGTCGGCGGGGTGCCGGTTTGCGCCGTGGGGAGGGGCGGGAGGGCGGTTGATGGGGTGGCGGCCGGCCGGGCGGACCGAGTGGTGACGGGCTCCGGTCCGGTTCTTCGGGACCGTCCTGTGGGGCTCGGCCCTTCGGGATCAGGGGTTCGTGGCGGCGAAGGGGCCGTTGTGACCGAAGGCGTGGCGGGCGAAGCGTTCGGCGATGAGCCGGTGGGTGGCGGGGTCGGGGTGGAGGCCGTCGGGGAGCGGCCGCTCGGTGTGGTCGTTCTCGCCGTAGAGGTCGAGGCCGTCGAGGTGGTGCAGGTGGGGGTCGGTCGCGCTGCGCCGGTCGACGAGGCGGGCCAGTTCGTCCCGTATGACGGTGAGGGTCAGTTTCCCGGCGGCGCTCTCGGCGGGATTGCCGGTGGCGACGAACCGCAGCCGTCCTTCGCGCAACGCGTCGAGGTCGGGGACGCAGGGGCCGGGGGTGTGCTCGTGGATGGGGCAGTGGATCGGGGAGACGACGAGCAGGGGCGTGGTGGGGTGCCCCTCGCGGATGGTGTCGAGGAAGCCGTGGACGGCCGGGCCGAAGGCGCGCAGTCGCATGAGGTCGGCGTTGACGAGATTGATGCCGATCTTGACGCTGATGAGGTCGGCGGGGGTGTCCCGGAGGGTGCGGGCGGTGAAGGGGTCGAGCAGGGCGCTGCCGCTGAACCCGAGGTTGATCAGTTCGGCTCCGCCTCGGGAGGCCGCCAGGGCGGGCCATGTGCCGGTGGGGGCCGTCGCGTTGGAGCCGTGGCTGATGGAACTGCCGTGGTGCAGCCAGACCGGCCGGCCGCTGGGATGCTGGGTGTGGGCGGGCGCGTCGGTGCGCAGGGCGACCAGTCGGGTGGTCTCGTCGTGCGGCAGCCAGATCTCGATGTCCTTCTCGGCATCGGGCAGGCCGCCGAACCGGAGGGTCTCCACGGGCCCGGGGCGGGTGTGCGAGGCTCCCGAGGACAGGTCGATGGTGAGCGTGTCGCCGTCGCGCGCACTGGCCCGGCCCGCGGGCCGGCCGTCGACGAGGAGTTCGTACACACCGTCGGGACGCCGTGGCGCCCCGGGATAGACGCGCTTGGTGGCGACCACGTCCAGCTCGACGGCGGTGGCCCGGCTGCGGAAGGCCAGCCGGACCCCGGAGGGCTGCGACTGGGCCATGGCCAGCTGCTCGTCGGGTATCTGTGCCCGGGCGTGGCTGGGCAGCCGGTGGGGCAGTACGCCGCGTTCGGTGCGCTCCAGGTCGAGGGCGCCGCGCAGGATGCTGAGGCTGATGGGGGTGGTGATCCACTGGTGCGAGGTGCTCATCGTCGCGTTCTCCTGGCGGGCTCGTGCGGTCGGTGGCTGGATGCCGAGGCCTCCAAGGCCGAGAACCGAGGGGTCAGGGCTTCGGGGAAGGCCGGGTTTCAGGGGCCATGGGGTGAGAGGTCAGGCGGGGGAGGGCCAGTTGCGCAGCAGGGCGTCGAGTGCTCCGAGGATCTCGGTCCAGCTCTCCTGGGAGGCGGGGGCGCTGTGGCTGAAGCCGCCGGCCGCCTCCAGGGCGACGTAGCCGCTGAAGACACTGCCCAACAGCCTTACGGCATGCGTCTGCTGCGGTTCCGTCAGGTCGTAGCCGCGCAGGATGGCTCGCATCATCTGCGCGTGCCGTACGCCGGCGCTGGCGGCGGCCGTGCCTGCGTCGATCCGGAACTGGGCTGCGGCGAAGCGCCCCGGGTGCTGGAAGGCGTAGTCGCGGTAGGCGTCGGCGAAGGCGCTGAGGGCATCCTTGCCGGCCCGTCCCGCGAGGGCGGCGGAGGCCCGGTCGGCAAGCTCCTCCAGGGCGAGCAGGGCGATTCTCGTCTTGAGGTCATGGGCGTTCTTGACGTGCGAGTACAGACTCGCGGTCCTGACGCCCAGCTGCCGGGCGAGTGCGGAGGGGGTCACCTGCTCGAACCCGATCTCGTCCGCCAGCTCGGCCCCGGCCCTCACCACGCGCTCTGCGGCCGGTCCTGCCTTGACCATACCATCACCGTCCGAATACTTCTTCATGATTCCCTAAGGGAGTATACATTTGCCTAACTATGTTAGGCAAACTGGTGAGACTGTTTGGGGTCGGGCCGGGGACTGTAAAACGTTCGGTGTAACTCCCGATCAAGGAAGATGCGCCGATGACCAGCGACAACGTGAACGAGGCCGAGTCCGTCGAGACGGTTGAGCCGAAACCGTCGAGGGCGGTAGACGACCAGCTGATCG
>NZ_JBWKCM010000025.1:0-33533 GCF_056436485.1 Streptomyces sp. NPDC043746
CAACGTCCTGTGGGCGATGATCCGTGACGGAGAGTGCTTTCACACTTCACCTCCCGTCACGGGAGCGGCTTGACAACACGATTGGGAAGTTCCTTCCCGGTGGGGCGGTCAGAGGGTTCCGAACGCTTCGAGCGGGAAGGGGGGTTGGGCCAGTGGCCGGACCGCCATGCGCATCAGGATGAGCTGGTTGTCGTCGGTGCGGACCGGGTTCGAGGTCAGCTCGTCGCAGCGTACGCAGCGGTGGACCACCATCCAGTCCCCGGTGCGGAGCACGGCGATGGCGATCGCGGACATCCGGCCCTCGCAGTCGCTCGGACCGCCCTCGACGTGGTCGAGGACGTGCCGGGAGTGCAGGCAGGACGGGCAGTGGTTGCGCGGCTCGCCGTCGGCGGCGTACGCGGACACGGTCAGGCCGCACCAGGTGCAGGCGAAGGTGGTCAGACCGAGAGTGTGGGTGGTGGTGCGGTCGGTGTGGCTGGACACCCGGGGTGCTCCTTGCTGGGAAGTGGGTCATGACAGCAAGAGCAGGCCGAATGGCCTCGGTTCAGGGCACCGGAGGGCACGTCCGGAAGCGGCGCCCGGAAGGACGGGCGGGCAGCGTGAAGCGGCGGACGGTTACGCGGTGCGGTGAGGCGCACTCGGCGCGGGCCGGGTCATAGAACACCCTCTCCCCCGGGCGGAGAGCCCGGACATGAACAGAATCCAGCAGAACGACGCCTGCACGCTAACAGGGCGCCCCGCGGGGACGTCAACGGATTTTCCGGCGGCCCGGGCCGCCCCCGGGGGACGGATCTTCACCGCCGGTGGCCCGTTGCCCCGGCCGGCGTCCCGTGCTCAGGCCGCCGCCCCGGCGGCCCATGGGCCGCTACCAGGGCTCAGGCGCCCTGCCCCGCAAGGCCGTTGCGCCAGGTCCAGGCCGCGATCTCCACGCGGTTGCGCGCGCCGAGCTTGGCCTGCACGTTGGTGAGGTGGGTCTTCACCGTGCCCACGGTGATGGAGAGGGCGGTGGCGATCTCGGCGTTGGTCAGTCCCTCGGCCAGCAGCACGACCACCTCCCGCTCCCGGGGCGAGAGCCGGGTGGCGGCGTGCCGGGCGGCGGTGCCCGGGGCGGAACCTGCCGTACGGAGCCGCCTCAGCAGCCGTACGGTGATCGACGGGCTCACCAGGGAGTCCCCGGCCGCCGCCGCCCGGACCGCCTCGGCCAGCAGGCGGGGGCCGGAGTCCTTGAGGATGAACCCGGCCGCCCCCGCCGCCACCGCACGGGTCAGGTAGTCCTCGTCGTCGAAGGTGGTCACCATCACCACCTGCGGCCGGTGCGCGGCATGGGGCCGGGTGAGGTGGCGCAGGGCGTCCAGGCCGTCCAGGCGGGGCATGCGGATGTCCATCAGGACGACGTCCGGCCGGTGCAGTGCGGCCAGCTCCAGGGCCTGGAGGCCGTCCCGGGCCTGGGCGACCACCTCGATGTCGTCCTCGGCGGAGAGGATCATGGCCATGCCGGTGCGGACGATCTCCTGGTCGTCGGCGAGCAGTACCCGGATCACGGGCCGTCCCTCCACGCTCTCTCCCAGGGCATGCGGGCGCTCACCCGCCAGTGACCGCTGTCGTCGGGGCCCGCGTGGAAGACGCCGCCCTCGGCGGTGACGCGTTCCTCCAGGCCGATGAGACCGTACCCCGCCGTGGCGGGCGTGTCCGTACGCGATGCCGCGTCCGCGCCCGGGACCGGGTCGGGGGTGTCGTTGACGATGTCCAGTTCGAGCGTCCCGGACAGGGCCCGGAGCGTCACGGTCACCCGCCGGGCGGCCGGGGCGTGCTTGCGTACGTTGGTCAGCGCCTCCATGGTCACCCGGTGAACAGCCGCCACGGCCGCCGAAGGCAGCCGGTCGACGGCCCCCTCCTCCACCAGGCGGGCCGCGCCGCCGCCGGGCAGGGTGAAGGCGGCGACCAGGACGCGGAGCCCGGCCACTCCCCCCGCCGTCGGGTCCGCCGGTCCGGACCCCGCCGCGTCAGCCGGTCCGGACCCCGGCACGAACGCGGGCTCCGTGCGGAGCCCGCTCACCATGTGCCGCAGAGCCCGCAGCGCCTCGGCGCCCGCCCGCTCGATCTGCCCCAGCGCCGACACGGCCAGCTCCGGCCTGGACCCCGCGACGACCTGGGCGCCCTGGGCCTGCACCACGATGCCCGTCACATGGTGGGCAACGAAGTCGTGCAGGTCCCGGGCGAAGGTGAGCCGCTGCTCCAGGCGCACCTGCTCGGCGTGGCGCCGCCGGTCGAGGGCGGCCAGCCGGGCCACCAGCGCGCCGATCAGCCCGGCGCAGACGGCCACGGTGCAGAACATGGCCAGGATCAGCCCGTTCTCCGTCACCCGCACGGCCACCGGCCGCAGGACCACGGCCAGGCACAGCAGGACGGCCGCCCCGGCGGCGGGCCGGGCGGCCCCGTACCGGACGGTGAGGACCAGCACGACGACGAGCGCGGCGAGTTCGAACAGGGTGTAGGCGTCCGCGTGCCCCGCCGACGACCCCGGCCGCTCCGCCACCACCCGCATCCACGCACCGCACCCGAGGGACCAGGCCCCGGCCAGAGCCCCGGCCGCCGCCACCACCCGTGGATCGCCGCGCCACCGGCGTACGGCCATGAGCGACAGCGCCGCCACGGGCGCGAGCGCCGAGAGCCGGACCTGAAGCGAGAGCGAGGAGTCGAGGACACCGGTGCGGTAGTCGGCGGCCAGGGCGAGCACCAGACCGGCCCCGACGAGGACGACACCGACGCGGAACAGGGCGCGGCGCGTCCGGGAGGCGCCGCGGCCGAAGTGCGGGGAGTGCATGTCCGCAGCGTACGTAGCGGGGGCCGGCGCGCCCCTCTGCCGAAAGTCGTAGGGCGGCGGCCCGGGCTCCGTCCTTCGGCAGATCCGCGCCCGTGTCCCGCGCGGACAGGATCGTCGCGGAACGATCCGCCCGGGGCCGGCAGGCCCCCCACCTCAACGGACTCCCCATGGACTTTCAGTACAAGATCCCCACCGCCGCCGTCCTCGGACCGGCGCTCCTCGCCTTCGCCCTGGTGGCTCTCGTACGCCACCGGCGCGACGCGCCCGGCTGGCGCGGCGGCCCCCTGCTGCTGCGGTCCGCCACCGCGCTCTACGCGACGGCCGTCGCCTCGCTCACCCTCTTCCCCCTCTGGGTCTACGGCGGCATGTACCGCAACCAGGCGGAGTGGATCGGGCAGATCCAGCCGGTCCCGCTGCTCCTGGCGGACGTCACCATGGCCCCCAACGTGATCATGTTCCTGCCGCTCGGCTTCCTCCTGCCGCTGCTGTTCCCCCGCATCACCCGGGGCCGCACCGTCCTGACCTGCGCCCTCATCAGCCTGGGCATCGAGGTCACCCAGCTGCTCCAGTACATCGCCTTCGCCAACGGCCGCGCCGTCGACGTCAACGACCTGATCGCCAACACCCTCGGCGGCTTCCTCGGTTACGCCGCCCTGCGCGCCGCCCAGCGCGCGACCACCACGCGGGCCGCGCTGGAAAGGGTCTCCTCGCCCGCACCCACCGCAAGCTGACCGGCCATCACGGTGGTGCGGATCCGGCCGGGTCCGGTGTCCGCGTGGGGGCGTTCCCGGGGGTGCCGGAGCCGGTGGAGACGACCGATGCGAGAGGGCAGGTACCGGATCGGGACGTGCCGTCCTGGCCCTCCAGCTCGACGACGAAACGGCCGGCCGGGTCCCGGCTGAAGGCGATCGTGCAGCTCAACTGGTCGATGGCCGTCGCGCCCAGGCCCTTCAGGGCGATCGGGAGGCGGACCACGATCCGGTCCGTCGCCAGAGACGTGACCCCGACCTCTCCGCCGGGACGGGTGGCGGGCAGGTCGGTGGTCAGACCGGCGGCCCGGTCCGGCTGTCCGGGGCCGGCGAGCAGCGCCGTGACGACCTCCTCCGTCGGTATGGGCCCGGGATCGAGGGGGCCGGTGTACTCCTCCCCGAACCCCGCTGCGGGCCGGACCGTCCGGATCACGGGCCGCACCGCCCCGTCGGGGGCGCGGAAGAAGAGCATCATGTCGTCCTCGCGGTTGTAGAACGCCTCGACGGTCGCCGGGCCGCCCGCCTCGATGACGTCGGTCCCCCGGATCCCGCAGCCGCCGAGCAGCGGCACGGCCACCGCCACGACGACGGCCGCCAGAACCGCCGTCGGCCCCCGGCCGCGTACCCGCCTACGGCCCCACGCCACCGGGCCCACCGGACGTCCGGGTGCCCGCCCCCTGTCACTCCTCATCGCCCGCCCCCTCCACTCGGAGCGGGATCTCGACCGTGAAGACCGCCCCGCCCCGCGGTCCGTTCCCCGCCCGGATCGTCCCGCCGTGCAGCCGTACGTTCTCCGAGGTGATCGCGAGCCCGAGCCCGCTGCCCGCCGAGCGGGTACGGGCCGCGTCGGCCTTGTAGAAGCGGTCGAAGATGTACGGGATGGACCCGGGGCGGATACCGGGGCCCCGGTCCGCCACCTCCACGATCAACACCGTTGCTCCCCAGGGGCGTTCCTCGGTGCGCAGGCCCACCGTGACCGGCGCGGCACCGTGCCTCAGGGCGTTGCCGACCAGGTTGGCGACCACCACGTCGAAGCGGCGCGGGTCGAGCCGGGCGCGGATACCGGCGGGGAGTTCGGCGTGGACGCGGTCGTCGTCGGCCCAGTGGCGGTTCTGGAGGGTCTTGCGGACGGCCTCGGCGACATCGACCTCGTCGGCGTTCAGCTCGGCCGCGCGGGCGTCGAAGCGGGAGATCTCCATCAGGTCCTCGACGAGCACCGCGAGCTTGCCGGTCTCCGCGCTGACCAGCCGGACCGCGCGGGCGGTGTCGTCGTCCAGGTGGTCCGCGCCCTCGTCCAGGACCTCGGTGACGGCGAGCATCCCGGCGAGCGGGGTGCGCAGTTCGTGCGACACGTCGGAGGCGAACCGGCGCGCCCGCACCTCGGCCTCCCGCAACTCCTGCACGGAGTCCTCCAGTTGGCGCGCCGATTCATTGAACGTCCTTGCCATGTCCGCGAGTTCATCTCTGCCGCGTACCGGGATGCGGGTGTCGAGTCGGCCGCTGCCCATGCTGCGGGCCGCCTGGCTCAGCTCCCGAACCGGGCGCAGCACACTGCGCGCGGCGATCAGGCCGGGGACCAGCGCGACGGCGAGGCCGGGCAGGGCGCCGTCGCGTGCGGCCGTGAGGAGGGCGTCGA
The DNA here is from genome assembly GCF_056436485.1 of Streptomyces sp. NPDC043746. NCBI lineage: Bacteria > Bacillati > Actinomycetota > Actinomycetes > Kitasatosporales > Streptomycetaceae > Streptomyces > Streptomyces sp. NPDC043746. The sequence goes on from NZ_JBWKCM010000025.1 coordinate 5,210, forward strand.
CGGTGACCTGCTCGTCGGTCATCCGCATGACGGCGTAGAGCACGAGCCCGCTGGGCAGCACGCTGTACGGCCCGGTCCTGAAGACGGTCGGCACGGCGATCGTCAGATAGGGGACGCCGTCCTTGACGACCCGCTCGAAGTGGCCGTACGGGTTGGCCAGCGCGGCACGGCGCAGTTCGGGGGTGATGACGGTGGAGACGGGGTTCTCGCCGGAGGAGACGCGGACCGAGCCGTACTCGGCGAACACCACCCACGGACGCGGCTTGCCCTTGCGGGCGAGGTCGCGCAGCAGGTCCTCCATCCCCTCCCGCTCCGCCCCCTCCGCCCGGACGGGCAGGGCGAAGCCCGTCTGCTGGACGTGCTCACGGAAGGTCGCGACCGCCGTGTCCTGGGCGCTCTTCAGCAGCGCGCTGCGGGCCTCCCGGTAGGTCAGCGTGGCCGTCGTGCCCGCGCTGACGGCGGCGACCAGGAGGAAGGCGGCCAGCAGCCGGGCCCGCAGGCCGAACGCCCGCACGCGCGAACGGGGTCGGGGGCGAGACCGCCGATCGCGGTCCGTACCGGCACCGGACGGACGGGCCGCGGTGCTCACAGCGGCCCGAAGCGGTAGCCGAAGCCCCGCAGCGTCTGGACGTAACGAGGGCTGCCCACCTCGTCCTCCACCTTGCCGCGCAGCCGGGCGACGCAGGCGTCGACCAGCCGGGCGTCGGCGTGGTACGTGTGCTCCCAGACGTGTTCGAGGAGCTGCTGCCTGCTGAACACCTGCTCGGGAGCGGCGGCCAGGTGCAGCAGCAGCCGCAGCTCCGAGGGGGCGAGCGCGAGCGGGCGGCCCCCCTTGGAGACCGTCAACCCGACCCGGTCGATGGTGAGTTCGCCGTGCGTCTCGATGGCCGGGCGGTCCGGCCCACTGTCGTCCATCCGGCGCAGCACGGCACGGATGCGGGCCTCGATCACCTCCGTACGGGCCGGTTTGACGATGTAGTCGTCGGCCCCGGCCTCCAGGCCGATGACCACGTCGAAGTCGTCGCCGCGCGCGGTGAGCATGATGATCGGCAGCTGGCTGCGCTCGCGGACCCGGCGGCAGACCTGGACGCCGTTCATGCCGGGCAGCATCAGGTCCAACAGCAGCAGGTCGGGGCGGAAGTCGGCCAGCGCCGCGAGACCGGCCTCGCCGGTGGCGGTCGCCCGGACGTCGTGGCCGCGGCGGCGCAGCCCGAGTTCGACCCCTTCGCGTACGGAGGGGTCGTCCTCGATGAGGAGCACGCGGGGCATCAGTGGTTCTCCCTGGGGGTGATCGTGGCGGTGGTGGTCAGGAGCGGGCACGGACGCGCGCGGCCCGTCGGCGTAGACGTGTCAGCAGCGCGTCCAGTTCGGCGAGTCCCAGCGGACGGGCGAGCAGGGCGAAGGCGACCACGACGGCGGCCGCCCCCGCGGTCGCGGCGACCGGGGCCCCCGCCGGTGCCGCGCCCACGGCCGCGAGGTGGCCCAGCGCTGCGGCGGGGACGGCGGCGAGCAGCAGCCGTACGTGGGCACGCGCCGCCGCCGAGGAGCGCAGGGGGCGTTCGACGGCGAGCCTGCGGCTCAGCACCCGCGCCGTCACCGCCCATCCCGCGCAGAGCGCCAGGGAGTACCCCGCCGCCATTCCGGTCACCGCCCAGCGGGCGGGCAGCAGCTGGGCGGCGGCCAGGGACAGCGCCGCGTTGAGGGCGACGATCACCAGGTTGAGGAGAAAGGGGGTGCGGGTGTCGGAGAGGGCGTAGAAGGCGCGGGAGAGCACGTACTGCCCGGACAGGGCGACGAGCCCGGGTGCGAAGGCCATGAGGATGCCCGCCATCGCGGCCGTGTCGGCGGCGCTGGTCCTGCCGTAGCCGAAGACGAGGGCCATCAGCGGGTGGGCGAGCGCGAGCAGCGCGCAGGCGGCGGGGACGACGGCGGCGGCGCTGACGCGCAGGGCGTGGGAGACGTCCTGCCGCACCGCGCCCGTGTCCCCGTCGGCCGCCGCCGCGCTCATCCGGGGCAGGAGGGCGGTCACCACGGAGACGGTGACGATGCCGTGCGGGACGACCCAGAGGGCGTAGGCGTTGTTGTACGCGCCGAAGCCGGGGCCGCCCGCGCTCCCGGCGGCCGTGGCGAGCCGGGTGGTGACCCAGTACGCGGCCTGGTTGGCCAGGACCAGCAGCACCAGCCGCCCCGCCGCACGCAGGGGGCGGGCCAGCCCGCTGCCGCGCCAGTCGAACCGGGGGCGCCAGCGGAAGCGGGCCGCGCGCAGCGCCGGGAGGAGGGCGAGGGCCTGGACGGCGATGCCCGCGGTGGTGCCCCAGCCCAGGAGCGCGGTCCCGGCTGCGGTGGGCACGGCCTGCGGCCCCGTACCGAGGGCGAGCGCCAGGTAGAGGCCGAAGACGGTCATGACGACCACGTTGTTGAGGACCGGGGCCCACATCATCGCGCCGAACCGGCCGCGCGCGTTGAGGATCTGGCCGAGCAGCGTGAACAGGCCGAGGAAGAAGATCTGGGGCAGGCAGTAGCGGGCGAACGCGACGGTCATGGCCGCCTGGTGGCCGGTGTAGTCGGTGTACGCGCCGACGATGGCGGGGGCCGCCCAGACGGCGGTCGCGGTGAGGGCGAGGAGCGCGAGGACACAGGCGGTGACCAGCCGGTCGGTGTAGGCGCGGCCTCCGTCGGCGTGCTCCTTGGCGGCCCTGACCAGCTCGGGCACGAAGACGGCGTTCAGCGCGCCGCCGACGAGCAGCATGTAGACGATGGTGGGCAGGGCGTTGCCGACCGCGTAACCGTCGGCGGTCGGGCCGATGGTGCCGATCGCCGCCGCGACCACGGCGGAGCGGCCGAAGCCGGTGGCGCGGGCGACGACGGAACCGGCGGCCATGACGGCGCTGCCGCGCGGGGCCGGTGCCGCCCGTGCCGTCGCCGCCTCCGGCGCCGGGGTCTCGGGGGCAGAAGCCGCCGCCGAGGCCTTCCCACCGCCTTGCACCTGCTTCATCGACGCCTCAGATACGCCTGGAAGGCACGGTGGAGCGCATGGTTGGCGCTGCCGCCCAACGGCTTCTCCCATTCCCCCAGCGTCTCGACGACCCGTCCCCCGGTGCCGAGCTTCCACCGCAGCAACCCGTACGCACGTTCGTCCGGATCGAGAGTGGAGGGTACCCCGCGCATGTCGTACATGTCGGCCCCGAGGGCGTGGGCGTCCAGCAGCATCCGCCACTGGAGCGCGTTGGAGGGCCTGACCTCGCGGCGGTGGTCGGCCGAGGCGCCCGTCTGGTACCAGGCCCGGCGGCCGACCGTGATCAGCGTGTGGGCGGCCAGGACCTCCCCACGGTGGCGGGCGAGGTACAGCTTCATCCGCCCCGGCTCCTCGGCGTTGAGCGCCGCGTACTGGCGTTCGTAGTACGCGAGGGAGCGGCCGAGCCGGAACCCGTCGCGCCGCTCGGTGACGGCGAGGAGCCGGCAGAACTCGGGCAGGTCCGCGGCGCTGCCGACGACCACTTCCACGCCCTCCTTCCGCGCCCGGCGCACATTGCGCCGCCACTCCTGGTTGAGCCCGGACCACAGGTCGTCCGTGGTGCGTCCGGCGAGCGGCACGTGGAAGACGTACCGGGGCTGGGCGTCCCCGCCCCCGTCATCGCCGGTCCCGTCCCCGCCGCAGCGGCTCCAGCCCCGGGCCCGCAGCCGCTCCGCGACGGCGGTGCCGAGCGGGTCGACCTCGCTGGCGAGGACGTCGCCCAGGCGCCGGCCCGGACCGGCGAGCGGTTTGAGCAGGGCGGCGTCCCAGCGCCGGTAGGCGGGCGAGGGCCCGATGCGTACGGCGAAGGCCCCGGTCCGCCGCAGGTGCTCCAGCAGCGGTCCGAGCCAGCTGTCGACGTCGGGGTCGCGCCAGTTCGCCACCGGCCCTTCGGGGAGGTACGCGAAGTACTTGCGGGTGCCGGGGAACTGCCGCAGCAACACCATGGCCACGCCCGTCAGTTCACCCGCCTCCGGGTCCGGCCCCCAGCCGAGCAGGAGGGAGCGCCAGCCCTCCTTGACGTCGGCCCAGGACGGGCACTGGAGGAACCCGGCCCCCAGAGCCGTGCCCCGGGGGGAGTCGAGGAAGGCTCGGTAGGCCGGGGCGGTGATGGCCCGCAGGGTGACGGGCCGGTTCCCGGCCGGGCGCGCGGGGCTGGACGACGACGACGGCGGCACGAGCAGCGCTGACACGGTCTGAGCCTCTCCTTCTCCCCGGACCTCTCGCGGGGGCGGTTCCCCGGGCCTCCGGCGGGGGCGGCTCCCCGCGCTCTGACGGGGATGCGGAGGATGCTCACAGCGCTCCATGACCGCTGCGTCCGGCGAATGTGACCGGACCATGACCGTTCTTCACCAGTCGCCGTCACATCGCTCCATCCCCCTCTGACCTCGGGATTCCCGGCTCTACAGTCACGGCATCGCCCGTCCCGACCGCCTCTTTCGTGATGCCCCGGAGGTCCCGTTGTCCCGTCTGCCGCACCCGTACCGCTCCCGTACGTCCCCGTCCCGCCTCCGCACCGCCCTCCTCGCCGCCGCTCTGCTGGCCCCGCTCGCCGCCTGCTCCGCCGAGCCCTCGGGCACCACGGGCACCACGGCGGCCACCCGGGCGACACCGAGCGCCGAGGACCGCCCCGTCACCGTCGCCGTGACGCCCGCCGGGAAGCAGGTCCCGGCCGGTGAACCGGTGCGGGTCACGGCCACCGGCGGCACGCTCACCTCGGTGACCGTCACCGACGCCGACGGCCGTACGCTCCCCGGCGAGGTCGCCGCCGACGGCCGGACCTGGACCTCCGCCCGCAAGGCCGCTCCCGGGGCGGCGTACGAGGTGAGGACGGCGACCCGGAGCACGGGCGGCACGGCGGGCAGCAGCACGGCCGCCTTCACCACCGCCCCGGCCGGCAAGGTCAACAAGGTCGACTGGCGGCCGGGCGGGGCCACCACCGTGGGCATCGCCCAGCCGATCTCCCTGGTCTTCGACCACCCCGTCAGGAACCGGGCCGAGGTCGAGAAGCAGCTCAAGGTCACCACCTCGAACGACACCGAGGGCTCCTGGGGCTGGCTGCGCGACTGGTCGGGCCGGGACCGGGTGGACTGGCGCCCCCGGACGTACTGGAAGCCCGGCACCGAGGTCACGCTGAACGCCGAGCTGAACGGCACCGACTCGGGCGCGGACGGCGGCTGGTTCGTCCGCGACTACACGACCGCCTTCACCGTCGGCGCCGGGCAGGTCGTCAAGGTCGACCTGGACCGCCACCGGCTCTCCCTCGTACGGGAGGGGAAGACGCTCCGCCACATACCGGTCTCCGGCGGCACGCCCGGCGGCGACAAGCGTTCCTGGCGCGGGACCGCCGTGCTCATGGCGAAGGAGGGCACGATCAACATGAACTCCGAGACGGTCGGCCTCGGCGACGCCTACGACAAGATGGTCGACCACTCCCTGCGGCTGACCTGGTCGGGCATGTACGCCCACGCCGCCCCGTGGAACGCCAAGTACTTCGGGCGGTCCAACGAGAGCTCCGGGTGCATCGGGATGAGCGACGCGGACGCCGCCTGGTTCTACGCCCAGGTGCGGCCGGGCGACCCGTTCGAGATCACCGGCAAGGACACCAAGGGCGTGGTCGCCCCCGGGAACGGCTTCGGAGCCTGGAACCTCTCCTGGGCCGAGTGGCAGGAGAAGAGCGCACTGCGCTGAGGCCCGGTCGGCCGGTCGGGGCCGACGCCCGGTCGAGCGGTCAGGGAGGCGTGTCGCCGCGTTCCGCCGCCGTCTCCAGCAGCTCCCGCAGATCCTTGAGCCGGTCCAGGCCCTTCACCGCGCGGGCCGTGCGGTGGTTGGCGGCGAGGGGGGTGCGGTGGCGGTGCAGGAAGGCCCAGTAGCCGGTGGTGTACGGGCAGGCCTGCTCGCCGGTCCGGTCGGTGGGACGGTAGGCGCAGGGGGAGCAGAAGTCGCTCATGCGGTGGATGTAGGCGCCGCCCGAGGTGTACGGCTTGGTCGTCATCCGGCCCCCGTCGGCGTACTGGGACATGCCGACCACGTTCGGGAGCATCACCCAGTCGTAGCCGTCGACGAAGCAGCGGTGGAACCAGTCGGTCACGGCCGCCGGGTCCCAGCCGTCCTGGAGGGCCCGGCTGCCGAGCACCATCAGCCGGGGGATGTGGTGGGTCCAGCCGGTGTCCCGCACCTGGGCGAGGACGGTGGAGAGGCAGTTGGCGGTGACCGCGTCCGCGTCCAGGTCGAGGAACCAGCCGGGCAGCGGATCCGTGTGGCGCAGGGCGTTGCGGTGGCGGTACTCCTCCCCGAAGTGCCAGTAGAGGTGCCACACGTACTCGCGCCACCCCGCGATCTGCCGGACGAAGCCCTCGACGCTGTTGAGGGGCGCGTCGCCCGCCCGGTACGCCTTCTCGGCCGACTCCACGCACTCGGCCGGGTCCAGAAGGCCGAGGTTCAGGGGCGCGGAGAGGAGGCTGTGGCTCAGCACCGGGTCGGCCGCGAGCATCGCGTCCTCGTGGCGGCCGAAACCGGCCAGCCGGTGGGCGACGAAGTGGCGCAGCGCGGTACGGGCCTCGCGCCGGGTGGCGGGGAAGAGCCTCGGGCCGTCCCTCCCGACGAACTCGACCTCTCCGTCGCGCTCCCAGCGGTCCAGGTCGTGGCGGACCTCTTCGTCGATCTCGTCCTCGGACGGCCGCCAGGGGCCCCGGACGTCGAGGGTCTCCTGTCCCCGGGGCGGCGGTTCGCGGTTCTCGTGGTCCAGGTTCCACCGCCCGCCGACGGGCCGGTCACCGTCCATCAGCAGCTCGTGGCGCTCCCGCACCCAGCGGTAGAAGCCCTCCAGCCGCAGGTTCCCGCCACCCTTGCCCCGGCCGCCCTTCCCCGCCCACTCCGCGAAGCCGTCGTGGCTCACCAGGAAGCCCTTGGCGGGAAGGATCTCGACGCCCTCCAGCCCGCTCACGAACTCCAGCGCCCGGCGTGAGGTGGGGTGGCGGACCGTCAGGGGCCCGCTCCCGCGCCCCTTCTCCAGACCCTCCCCGTACGTCTCCGCCCGGACATACGTGACCCGGTCGCCGAGCTCCGCCGCGCGGTGCCGCATCGCGGAGAGGACCAGGTGCGCCTTGGCCCGGTGGAACCGGCGCCGGCGCAGCACCGAACGCGCCTCGATCATGACCACCGGCGCCCGGTCGTCCGGGCCGCCGTGGCGCGGGTCGAGGAAGTGCGGACCGAGCTGGTCCCCGAACAGCCAGTGCGGGCGTGGTGCCATGGGGGGAGCCGCCTTCCGTGACCGGGCCCGACGATCGTGGCAGCCCGCGCCCGCCCCCGTACGGCGACACTCCGGCACCGGCCCGTCGGGCCCTGCCCCGCGGTGGCCCCCGTAGGGTCGGGGCCGTGCACCAGCCCCCCGACCGGCCCGGACAGCCCGAGCAGCAGGCCCTCTTCGGCTGGGAGGAGGCCCTGCCCGCCGACCCGCCCGGTCGGAGCGGCGGGTTCCGGGACAGTGCGCGGGCCCGGCGGATGCTCGACGTACGGGAGGTGTACGCGGAGCCCGCCGCGCTCGCCTCGCCGCGCGGGCAGCAGATCCTGTCCCGGCTGCCCGGCGTCCCCGTCACCGAGATCGCCGGGCACTGGCGGGTCCCCTCCCTCCACGGCAACGAGGGCAACATCGCCCGCTGGACCCGGATCAAGACCGAGACGCTGGTCCTGGGCGTCCGGCAGAGCCTCACCACCCGCCCCAACGGCCGCTCGGCCGACTGGATCGCCCCCGGCGCCTCCAACGGCTGCGCGATGGCGTGCGCGTACTGCTACGTGCCGCGCCGCAAGGGGTACGCCAACCCGATCACGCTCTTCACCAACATCGAGGCGATCACCGCCCACGTCCGGCGGCACGTCCGGGCGCAGGGGCCCAAACCCGAGCCCAACCAGTGCGATCCGCATGCCTGGGTCTACGACATCGGGGAGAACGGCGACTGTTCGGTGGACGCCCTGATCTGCGACAACACGGCGGATCTCATCGCCGCGTTCCGCTCCCTGCCCACCGCGAAGGCCTCGTTCGCCACGAAGTTCGTCAACCCCGATCTGCTCGCACTGGATCCGCAGGGGCGCACCCGCGTGCGCTTCTCGGTGATGCCCCCGGACGACTCCCGGCTGCTGGACCTCCGTACCAGCCCGGTCGCGGAGCGCATCGCGGCCGCGGCCGACTTCCTGGACGCGGGGTACGAGGTCCACTTCAACCTCTCCCCCGTGGTGCTGCGCCCCGGCTGGCAGCGCGACTGGGCCGCCCTGCTGGACCGACTCGACGACTGCCTGCCCGCCCGGGTGAAGGCGCAGGCGGGCGCCGAGATCATCATGCTGACCCACAACCAGCAGCTGCACGAGGTGAACCTCGGCTGGCACCCCCGGGCCGAGGATGTCCTCTGGCAGCCCGCCGCGCAGGAGACCAAGCGCTCGGAGAACGGGGCGCTCAACGTCCGCTACGCCCACGGGATCAAGCGGGACGCCCTGGTCCGGCTGCGGGAGCTGATCGCCGGGCACGCGCCGTGGCTGCGGATCAGATACGCGTTCTGAGCGCCGTCAGCGGTCCGGGGAGGCCCCGCCCGTGCCGGCGCCCCCGCCCGTGCCGGCGCCCCTTTCCATGCCGGGGCCCCCTTCCGTGCCGGGGTCCGGCTCCAGCTCCCGGCCGAAGTGGAACGCGGCCACCGTCAGGCGGCGCGCGTGGTAGAAGCGGTGCGCGTCGACGTTGGTGGTGCCCGAGTCCAGCTCCAGCCGGGTGCACCCCTCCGCCCGGCCGCGCCGCTCCAGCTCGGCCATCAGATGCGCGCCGACCCCCCGGCCCCGGGCTCCGGCCGCCGTCACCAGGTCCTCGACGAACAGCAGCCGCCCCCGGCTGGTCGCCAGCACCCGGTGGGTGGCCGCCCCGAGAGCCCGGCCGGTGGCGGTGTCGTACGCGACGGTGAAGCGGAGCCCCTGGGCGTGGGCCTCCTCGGCGAAGGCGGTGAAGGCGTCGGCAGACAGCCGCGGGCGCAACGCCCGGATCAGCGGCGCCACATCGGCGGCCATCCGGGGATCGCCGGGGCCGAGATCGACGAGTACGAGGGCGACGCGTGCTGGGTCGGCGGGTACGCGGTCAGAGGGTTCAGGGTCGGTGGGTTCAGGGTCGGTGGGTTCAGGGTCGGTGGGTTCAGGGTCTGCGGGTGCGGGGTCCATGGGTTCAGGGTCGGTGCGTGTCGGGTCCACGACGTCCAGGCTAGGGGCGCGCCGAGTGCTCCCGGAGGTATCCGTCAGGTCCGATCGGGCGCCCCCGCGCAGGTGCCGCACGGTCCGCGCGGCCCGAGATCAACCGACCTGACAGAGAGTCCTCGCCGGTGGTGACGGCGTCCGTCCGCCGCTGCCAGACTCCGGCACCATGCTCGCCGCTTACATCGAACAGCTCGGCTCCCCCGACACCATCCGGTACGGCGAACTCCCCCAGCCTGTGGCACAGGCGGGCGAGGTCCTGGTCGACGTGAGTGTCGCCTCCGTCAACCACGTCGACACCTTCGTCCGGTCCGGGGCCTGGCGTACGCCCGTGACCTTCCCGTTCGTGATCGGCCGCGATCTGGCCGGCACCGTCGCCGCCGCCGCGCCCGGCACCGGCTTCGAGGTCGGCGAACGCGTCTGGTGCAACAGCATGGGCCACGCCGGCCGGCAGGGGGCCGCCGCCGAGCGCGTGGCCGTCCCCGCCGACCGGCTCTACCGGCTGCCCGACGGGGTCGACCCCGAGGACGCCGTCGCCCTCGCCCACCCCGCCGCCACCGCCTACCTCGCCCTGCACCCCCACGGCCGGGTGCAAGCCGGTGAGACCGTCGTCGTCCTGGGCGGCGGCGGCAACGTGGGCAGCGCCCTCGTCGTCCTCGCCGTGCACGCCGGGGCGCGGGTCGTCGCCACCGCGTCGGCCCGGGACATCGACCGGCTCCGGGGCCTCGGCGCCGACGAGGTCATCGACTACCGCGACCCGGACGTGGTCGGGCGCCTCAGGGCCGCCTGCCCCCAGGGCGTCGACGTCTGGATCGACACCTCGGCCCGCAACGACCTGGAGACGGCCGTCGACCTGCTCGCCCGGCGCGGGCGGGTGGTGGTGCTCGCCGGGCTCACCACGCGGCCGGTGCTGCCCGCGGGACCGCTCTATCTGAAGGACTGCTCGGTCGTCGGCTTCGCCATCTCGCAGGCCACCACCGCCGAACTCGCCGCCGCCGCCGAGACCATCGGCACGCTGCTGGCCGCCGGGAAGCTGCTGCCCCCGGCGACGGTGCCGATGCCGCTGAGCGCCGCGGCCGACGCGCACGGCGCTCTGGAACGCGGCGAGGTCCGCGGAAAGATCCTGCTGAGGGTCGAGAAGGCCGGCAGGGGCGACGCGGAAGAAGTCGCACCGGAAAGGACTTGACGGACCATCGCGGGGTTTGTTGACCCGCGTTCGGCGCGCTACCAGAGTTCTCCTTATGAGCGAATCAGTCATCGACAATTCTCCACTGTTCGAACTGCGCGCGGACATTGAGGTTTCCGCGACCCCGAAAGAGGTCTACGCGGTCGTCAGCGATTTGCCGCGCAGCGCCGAATGGAGCCCCGAATGCCGGGGCGGTGAATGGATCGGCGGAGAGCCCGCGGCGGTGGGCACGATCTTCCGCGGTGAGAACCTGCGCAGCGAGGAGGTCGTGGCCTGGGCCCCGCTCGTGCGCGGGACCTGGTACACCGAGGCCCGGGTCACGGCGGCCGAGCCGGGGGTGACCTTCCGCTGGATGATGCTCTCGCACGCCCAGGACGACCAGGAATCCGTCTGGGGCTTCGACATCGAGCCGCTCGCCGAAGGCAGCCGGCTGGTCCACCATTTCCGCATGGGAAAGGCGACCGCCGGAATTCACAAGATCGTCTCCGAGCTCGACGAGGATGCTCGTAAGCGATTCGTCGCGGACTGGACCGCCAAGCTGGAACGGGACCTCGACGACACCCTCAAGCGAATCAAGGACGTCATCGAATCCGCATGACGGGTTCCTTCCCGCGTACGTGAAACGGAGTGGGCGAGATGTTTCTGCAACGAATAGGGAACAAGGGCATCCGGCTCGGGACGCTCTTCGACCGGGCGGCCGCCCGGCATCCCGGCAACATGGTGATCCTGGACCACGACCTGGACGTCGCGCCCGAACTGGGCCGCCGCCTGGCCCTGCCCGAGGTGGCCGAGCTGGTCGCCGAGCTGGCGTCGCGGCTGTGGGCCGCCGGGGTCCGCACCGGTGAGAAGATCGTCGTCCACAAGACCGACGGCTTCGACATCTCACTGATGGCCTGCGCCGCCGCGCGGATCGGCGCCGTGCCGGTGCTGCTCTCCCCCAAGCTGGACGGCGAGACCGTCGTCGAGCTGGTGCGCCGGGCCCAGCAGCCCTACCTGGTCACCGACGAGGCCAAGCTCACCGACAGCCTTCCGGCCGAGGTCTTCGAGGTCGCCAAGAAGGTCCTGCTCACCTCCGGCACCTTCGAGGGCGCCACCCCGCTGGCCTCGTACGCCGGCACCGCACGGGTCGACCCGATCACCATGCCGCCGGACCACCCCACGCTGATCACCCACACCTCGGGCACCACGGGCACCCCGAAGCTGGCCGTCCACACCGGCCACACCTTCCAGGCCCGCTACCGCCCGCAGGCCACCGTGGTCTCGGCGGTCCGCAGCCGCGAACCGATCGCCATCCACGTCTCGTTCGTGCACTCGCGGATGTTCACCGCCATGCCGATCGCGATCCTCCAGGGCCACCCGCTGATCATCCTGAAGGACGACGAGCCGGAGTCGGTCGCCAAGCTCTTCTCCCAGGTCCCGCCGGGGCTCATCGAGGCCCACCCCAACACCTTCCTGCGCTGGGAGGTGCTGGCGAAGGACCCGCGCGGCCCGCTGAGCAACGTCAAGTACTTCAGCTCCACCTTCGACGCCATCCACCCGCGCACCGTGCACACGCTGCTGGGCGCCTCGCGCCGGAAGCTGCCGCTCTTCGCCCAGGCGTACGGGCAGAGCGAGGTCGGCCCGATCGCCGCGCGGACGTACTCGCGCAAGCGCGGTGCCGAGGCGGACGGCCGCTGTGTCGGCTCGCCGTTCCACGGGATGACCAACGTCCGCGTGGTCAGCCGCGACGGCCGCCCGCCGACGAAGTCCTCGCCGGGCTTCATCGAGGTCCGCAGCGACGGCCGGATCGTCACCTACCTCGGTGAGCACGAGCGGTGGGAGAAGCAGGTCAACGACGGCTGGTGGCGCATGGGTGACGTCGGCTACCGCACCAAGTGGGGCTGTCTGCACCTGCTGGACCGCGAGGTCGACGAGATCCCCGGCGTGGAGTCCACCCTGGAGATCGAGGACAAGCTCTTCGCCCGGATCGAGGACCTGATCGAGGTCATCATCATCCCCGGCCCCGACGGCCGCCCCGTCCCCGTCGTCTCCACCCGCGACGACAAGCCGCTGGACGAGCGGGTCTGGAAGGACGCCGTCGTCGGGCTGCCCGCGATGGCGGACCCCGTCCGGTGGAAGCTGGAGGACCTCCCCCAGACCGCCACCACCAAGATCAAACGACTCGAACTGGCCCGGCTGCTGGCGGCCGGCTCCAACGGGAACGGCCAGCTGTCATGACCAGGGCTCTCCTGGAGACCTGTGTCGTGGGCGCAGGGCCCCGCGGCCTGTCGGTGATCGAGCGGCTCTGCGCCAACGAGCGGGCCGCCCCCAGCCACGCCGGGGTCACCATCCATGTGGTGGACCCCTCCCCGCCGGGGGCCGGCACGGTCTGGCGGCCCGAGCAGTCCCGCCACCTGCTGATGAACACGGTGGCCTCGCAGATCACCGTGTTCACCGACGACAGCGCCCGGCTGGAGGGCCCCATCGAGGCGGGGCCCAGCCTGTACGAGTGGGCCCGCGCCCTGGTCGCGCGGACCGAGGCGGGCCACGGCGAGGCCGAGGAGGACGTGCTCTCCGAGGCCAGGGCGCTCGGCCCGGACTCGTACCCCACCCGTTCCTTCTACGGCCGCTACCTGCGCAGTTGCTTCCAGGAGGTGGTGGACCGCGCCCCGGCGCACGTGGCGGTCAAGGTGCACCGCTCCCGGGCGGTGGCCATCGCCGATGTGCACGGGATCACCGACGGGACCCAGGGCGTCCGACTGGAGGACGGCACCCGGCTCAACGAGCTGGACGCCATCATCCTGGCCCAGGGCCATCTACCGACCCGGCTCTCCGCCCGCGAGGCGCGGACGGCGGGACTCGCCCGGATCCACCACCTCACCTACGTGGCCCCGGCCAACCCGGCCGACCTGGACCTCACCGGCGTCAAGCCCGGCCAGCCGGTGCTGCTGCGCGGCCTGGGGCTCAACTTCTTCGACCACATGGCGCTGTTCAGCGTCGGCCGGGGCGGCACCTTCGAGCGCGGCGAGGACGGCAAGCTCGTCTACCACGCCTCGGGCCGCGAGCCGAAGATGTACGCCTTCTCCCGGCGCGGGGTGCCCTACCACTCCCGCGGCGAGAACCAGAAGGGCGCCTACGGCCGCTACTTCCCCCGGCTGCTCACCGTCGAGTACATCGAGAAGCTGCGCGCCCGCTCCGCCGAAGGCCAGCAGATCCGGTTCAAGACCGACCTGTGGCCGCTGATCTCCCGGGAGGTGGAGAGCGTCTACTACGAGACCCTGCTCACCGCCCGGGACCGCGCGGCGGACGGCGCGGAGCTGGCCGACCGCTACCTGAAGCGGCCGGTAGACGACGACGGGGCGCAGCTGCTCACGGAGTTCGGCATCCAGCCGGAGGACCACTGGTCCTGGGACCGGCTCTCCAGGCCGTACGAGAGCCGGGAGTTCACCAGCCGGGAGAGCTTCCGGTCCTGGCTGCTGGAGTATCTGGCCGCCGATGTGATCGCCGCCCGCAGCGGCAACGTCAGCGGTCCGGTCAAGGCCGCGCTGGACGTGCTGCGCGATCTGCGCAACGAGATCCGGCTCGCGGTCGACCACGGCGGACTGGCCGGCGACTCCTACCGGGACGAACTGGAGGGCTGGTACACCCCGCTCAACGCCTTCCTCTCCATCGGCCCGCCGGCCTCCCGCATCGAGGAGATGATCGCCCTCATCGAGTGCGGTCTCCTGGAGGTGACCGGGCCGGGCACGAAGATCGCCGTGGACACCGCCGCACCGCAGTTCGTCGCGGTCTCCACCGATGTCCCCGGACCGCCGATCCACTCCACGGTCCTGATCGAGGCCCGGCTCCCCGAGCCCGACCTGCGGCGCACCGACGACCCGCTGATGCGCCACCTGCTGGACACCGGGCAGGCCCAGCCGTACTCCATGGCCGGGTCCCAGGGCCGGAGTTACCAGACGGGCGGGCTGGCCGTCACCGAGCGGCCCTACCGGCTGCTGGACGGCAACGGCCAGGCGCATCCCCGGCGCTTCGCCTACGGCGTGCCGACGGAGTCGGTGCACTGGGTCACGGCCGCGGGCATCCGCCCCGGCGTCGACTCGGTGACGCTCGGCGACTCGGACGCCATCGCCCGGGCGGCCCTGGCGGTGACCCCCGTCGCCAACCGCCCCTGGTCCGCCCAGCCCCAGGCCTCGGAAGAGGGCCTGGTCGGGGTGATCGTGTGACGGCCGGGGCCACCGGCCCCCGGGCCGCCGCCCCCGGTGCTCCGGCACCGGGGGCGGCGGCCCGTCCGGCCGACACGAACCCGGGCGGTCCCGCCGCGTCCCGTACGGGCTCCGGCCCGGGGGCTCTCGCCACCAGCAATACGGGCTCCGGCAGCGGCCCGGGCCCGGACGCACCCGCCCGCCCCGGCATCGACTCCGCAATCCTCTCCCCCGTCCGCGCGGGCACGCCCGGTGAGGCGGCGACGAGCGACGAGGCCTGGCTGCAGGCCATGCTGGACGCCGAGGCGGCGCTGACCCGGGCCCAGGCCGGAATCGGCACCGTACCGAAGGAGGCCGCCGAGACGGTCACCCGTACCGCCCGGGCGGAGGCTCTGGACCTGCGGGCCCTCGCGGTCGCCTCCCGGGAGACGGCCAACCCGGTGGTCTCCCTGGTCGCCGCGCTCACCCGGGCGGTGGCGGAGGTCTCGCCGGAGGCCGCCGAGTACGTCCACCGGGGCTCGACCAGCCAGGACATCCTGGACACCGGGGCGATGCTCGTCGCCGCCCGGACCCTGGAGCTGATCGCGGCGGACCTGGAAGCGGCCGCCGAGTCGCTGGCGGGGCTGGCCCGGGAGCACCGGGACACCGTGCTCCCCGGCCGCACCCTCGCCCTCCAGGCCGTACCGACCACCTTCGGGCTGAAGGCGGCCGGGTGGCGGCGGCTGCTGCTCGACGCCCACCGCCGGATCACCGCCGTCCTCGACGGGGGGCTGCCCGTCTCGCTCGGCGGGGCGGCCGGAACGCTCGCCGGATACCTGGAGTACGCCCAGGTCGACGGTGACGCCCGCGCCGAGGACGTCGACGGCTATCTGGAGCTGCTGCTCGACGGGTTCGCCGCCGAGACCGGGCTCGCCCGGCCGCCGCTGCCCTGGCACTCCCTGCGGACGCCGATCGCGGACCTGGGTGCCGCGCTCGCCTTCACCGCCGGCGCACTCGGCAAGATCGCCATCGATGTGCAGACGCTCACCAGGACCGAGGTCGGCGAGGTGGCCGAACCGTCGGTGGCGGGCCGCGGGGCCTCCTCCGCCATGCCGCACAAGCGCAACCCGGTGCTCGCCACCCTCATCCGCAGCGCATCGCTCCAAGTGCCGCTGCTGGCAGCCGGTCTGGCGCAGTGCCTGGTCTCCGAGGACGAGCGGTCGGCGGGCGTCTGGCACGCCGAGTGGTCGCCGCTGCGCGAGTGCCTGCGGCTCACGGCCGGGGCCGCGCACACGGCGGTCGAGCTGTGCGCGGGCCTGGAGGTACGCCCGGACCGGATGCGGGAGAACCTGGGGCTCACGGGCGACCAGGTGGTGACCGAGCGGATCGCCGCGCACCTCACCCCGCACCTGGGCCGCGCGGAGGCCAAACGGCTGCTGGGCGAGGCGGCGGACGAGGTCCAGATGAGCCGCCGCTCCCTGGCCCAGGTGCTGGCCTCCCTCCCGCAGGCGGCGGAACTGCTGCCGGTGGGCGCCGAGTTGGAGCGCCTGTGCGACCCGGCCGGATACACCGGGGCCGCGGGCGCCCTGGTCGACCGGGAGGTGGGGCGGGGCTGAGGCCTCTGTCCGTGCCTCCGGATGTGGGTGTGCGCGGTGGTCTCCCGCGAGGGGGCCA
Source organism: Streptomyces sp. NPDC043746 (assembly GCF_056436485.1). Lineage (NCBI taxonomy): Bacteria > Bacillati > Actinomycetota > Actinomycetes > Kitasatosporales > Streptomycetaceae > Streptomyces > Streptomyces sp. NPDC043746. The sequence goes on from NZ_JBWKCM010000025.1 coordinate 21,465, forward strand.
CCGCGCACCTGTGCGCGGGCGTCCCGCCCCGGCGCCGGGGGCCGGGGCCCCGCGAGCACGCGAAGGGGCGGCGGCGGTCGTTGACCGCCGCCGCCCACCTCCGTGTCCGGCCCCGGCTCACCCCGCCCCGTGCACCCGCCGCAGCAGCTCCTCCGCCCAGGTCTCGTCGTACGCCTCGAAGAGCGGGAAGCCGCCGTTCTCCGGGGAGTCCGTCCAGCGGCAGGTCACCCCCGGGTTGTGCGCCGCGTACCCGCCCGGCGCGAACAGGTGCGGGCTGCCCTGGACGTGGGGGCCCTGGGCGATGTCCCACTGGCCGTACACCTCCGACCGGCCCTCGCCCGCCCGCAGCGCCTTCGCCAGCGCGTCCGTGTCCAGGTGCTCGCACTCCTCGGCCAGCTCCAGGATCACCGCGTGCACGCCCACCGACCGGCTCTCGGTGTAGAAGGCGCGGCGCAGCACGATGTCCAGCTCGTCCGAGGCCCGCAGGCCGCCCACCGCCGGGGACTTGGCGGCCTGGACGGCCTCCAGGGCGGGCAGCATGCTGGAGGGGTAGGTCCACTCCGGTGCGGACCAGCGCCGCCAGCCCACCTCGGGGCGGCGGGCGGCGATGGCCGCCAGTTCCACGTCCACGATGAACTTCGGGGTGGGCTCCCGGTTGAACAGCTCCAGCGGGAAGGCACGGTGGTCGATGAGGACCGGCAGCTCCAGCCGGGCGGAGGTGGCCCGCAGGGTGTGCAGGGCCAGCGCGGCCCAGGGGCAGCCGATGTCGGACCAGATGGTGACGACCGGCCAACCTTCCTCGCCGGGATCGGTGTTGACCAGTACGGGGTCGTCGATCGTCATCGGACCGCTCCTTCGGTGCGTTGTAGCAGTTCGGTCAGCAGGCTACGGGTGATGTGGACCCCGTCGCGGGTGAGGACGGACTCCGCGTGGAACTGGGTGGAGGCGAACCAGGGGCCGCGCAGCCCGTGCACCTCGCCGGTCTCGGGCGACCGGCTCACCTCGACGGGGCCGATCCCCGGGCAGTCGGTCTTGTCCTCCTCGGAGACGGCGGCGAAGGTGTTGTAGAAGCCCACCCGTTCGCGTCGGCCGAAGAGGTCGATCTCGCGCTGGACACCCTGGTTGGGCACCTCGCGGCGGATCAGCGGGAGCCCCAGTCGTCCGCTCAGCACCTGGTGGCTGAGGCAGACGGCGAGGAACGGGGTGCGGGTCTCCAGCAACCGGCCCACCGTCGCGTCCAGATGGGCGACCTTCGGGTGCGTGAGGTCGCGCGGGTCGCCGGGGCCCGGGCCCATGACGGTCAGGTCGTGGTCGGCCGGATCGTACGGCTCGTCGAAGCGACGGACCGTCACCGTGAGGCCGATGGAGCGCAGTTGCTGGGCGATCATCGACGTGAAGGTGTCCTCGGCGTCGACCACCAGCACCCGCCGACCGGCGAGATAGGGGTCCGGGGCGTGCCGGTCCCCGGCGTGGGCGAGCCAGAAGTCCGCGAGGGAGGAGTTCCGTTCGGCCAGCGCGGCCCGGACCTCGGGGTTGGCGGAGAGCCGCCCCTGCCCGCCGGACTCCAGGGCCGCCAGCAGCCCGGCCGCCTTGGCCCGGGTCTCGGCCGCCTCGGACATCGGGTCGGAGTGGCGTACGAGGGTGGCGCCGACGCCGATCCGCAGCCGCCCGCCCGCGTCGATGTCGGCGGTACGGATGAGGATCGAGGAGTCCAGGGCGTGGCCGCCCTCCTCGTCGCGGCCCAGCAGGGCCACCACCCCGCTGTAGTAGCCGCGCCCCTCGGGCTCGTACTGGTTGATCACCCGGCAGGCGCTCTCCAGCGGGCTGCCGGTGACGGTCGGCGCGAACATCGTCTCGCGCAGGATGTCGCGCGGGTCGCGGTCGCTGTGCCCCTCGATGAAGTACTCGGTGTGGGCGAGCCGGGCCATCTCCTTGAGGAACGGTCCGATGACCCGCCCGCCCTCCGGGCAGATCCGGGACATCATCTTCAGTTCCTCGTCGACGACCATGTACAGCTCGTCGATCTCCTTGCGGTCCGCGAGGAACTCCATCATGGCGGGCAGGCTCGGGCCGCTCGGCGCGTACCGGTAGGTGCCGCTGATGGGGTTCATCACGGCGAGGCCGCGGGTGAGGCTGACATGGCGCTCGGGGGTGGCGCCGACGAAGGTGCGCTCCCCGGTGTGGACGACGAACGTCCAGTAGGCGCCGGACTCCCGCTCCAGCAGCCGCCGGAAGAAGGTGAGCGCGGCGGCGGGGGTGTAGCCGGTGATGTCGGCCGCGTAGGAGCGCTTGATGACGAAGTTGGCGCCCTTGCCGGTGCCGATCTCGTCGGTGACGACCCGGCGCACGGTTTCGGCGTACGTCTCGTCGTCGGTGTCGAAGCCGCCGTCGGTGAGCGCGATCGGGGTGTCCGGGATGCGGCGCAGCGCCTCCGCGACCGTCCGGACCTCCTGGTCGGTGACGGTCATCGCGAGCAGCGGGGAGCCGTCCTCGGCGCCGACGAAGCCGCGCTCGGCGATCTGCCGGTACGGGACGAGGACCAGGGCGTCGTGCCGGGCCCCGCCGTGGGGGCCCGGGGGGAGCGGGATGTCGGCGAGGGTGTCGTACGCGCGCACCTCCCCGACGAGCACGTCGAGTGTGCCCTCGCCGGTGGCCTCCGGGCGGTGGAGCAGGGCGAAGGGGGGTGGGTCGGCGGCGAGTATCCGCCCGAGCAGGTCCGCCATCAGCCGACCGCCTCCTTGGTCGTGAGCACGACGGCGCAGCGGTGTGCGGCGTACTCCATGGTCATCCGGTGCCGATCCAGGGAGAAGTCCCCGACGGCGTCCGCGATCAGGAAGGTCTCGATGTCCTGGGTGAAGGACTCGACGGCCGTCGCCAGGATGCCGACGTGCCCGTAGACCCCGCAGATGACGAGCTGGTCCCGGCCGGCCGCGCGCATCCGCTCCAGCAGGTCGGTGCGGAAGAAGGCGCTGTAGCGCCACTTGGTCAGCATCCAGGAGCCGGGCGCGGGCGTCAGCTCGTCGACCACCTCGCGGTCGGCGGGCTCGGCGCGCATGCCCGGCCCCCAGAAGTCCTTGAGCAGCCCGCGGTCCTCGGGGGTCATGCTGCCCGGCTGGGCGGTGTACGCCACCGGCATGCCGGTCGCGAGCGCGTGGGCGCGCAGCCGGGCGGCGTTGGCGAGCAGCGGGCCGCGCAGCTCCGGGGCGAAGGGCTGGAGGAAGTAGCGCTGCATGTCGTGGACGAGCAGGACGGCCCGGTCGGGGTCGATGCTCCACCGGGCGGTGTTGTCGGGCAGGTCGCCGCGCTCGGGGAGCGCGTACGGCGGGATGGGGGCGATGCCGGCCATGGGTGGTCCTGTGTTCCTTTCGCGAGTGGTTCCGTTCCGGTCGCCGGGCACCGTCCAAGGTCTTTCCCGGCCTGATCCGAACGCGGGGTCCCCGAGGGTGCCGGGGGTCAGGCCCCCAGGGAGGCACCGCCGTCCACGGTCAGGTCGTGCAGGGTGATCTGGGCGGCCCGGTCGGAGAGCAGGAACGCCACCGCCTCCGCGACGTCGTCGGGGCGGCCGATCCGGCGCAGCGGGATGCCGACGCGGTACGCGGAGGGCGAGCCGTCCAGGGTGTGCTGCTCGGCCTCCCGGTCGTGCCACATGGAGCGGAGCATCGGGGTGTCGGTGGAGCCGGGGGCCACGGTGTTGCAGCGGATGCCGTACTGGGCGACCTCCAGGCCGAGCGACTTGATCAGCTGGGTCGCGGCGGCCTTGGAGGCGGCGTAGGCGGCCATCCCGGCCCGGGGGGTGACGGCCGCGTTGGAGGTGACGGTGACGATCGAGCCCCGGGCGCGCGGGATCATCCGGTTGACGACCGCGCGGGTCACGTTGAGCACCCCGGTGACGTTGACGTCGAGCATGGCCCGCAGGTCCTCGTCGGTGATGTCCCTGACCGGGCCCAGCCGCAGCACCCCGGCGGCGTTGACCAGCTGGTCGATGGGGCCGACCTGCTCCTCGGCGGCCTCCACCATGGCCTCCACCGCCGTGCTGTCGGACACGTCGACCGGGAAGTCGGCCACCGGGAGGGACTCCGCGCGGAGCTTGGCGACCTCCTCGGCCAGCCGGGCGGCGTCGCGGTCGACCGCGACCACCGTGGTGCCCTGCCCGGCGAGGAGCCGGACCACGGCCGCGCCGATGCCGCCGGCCGCCCCGGTGACCAGCGCTGTCTGCTCTTCCACCTGAACTCTCCTTCGTACGAGGGTGGTACGGGTGTGCTCACGGGGTGCTGCGGGGGCCCGGCGGCCCCCGTCCGGTCAGCCGCGCCAGGCGGCGATGACCGAGACCGCCTGGGAGGCGGTGAGGCGGGGGTCGCAGAAGCTGGTGTACTTCTCCCCGACCTGGTGGGCCCGGGTCTCGTTGCGCACGCACTCGGTGACGTCGTCGGGGGTGGTCTCCAGGTGGACGCCGCCGGCGACGCCGTCGGCGGAGCGGACGGCGGTGAGGAAGCCGCGCACCTCCCGCTCCACGTGGTCCAGGTAGCGGGTCTTGAGCCCCTCGGGGGTGGTCACGGTGTTGCCGTGCATCGGGTCGCAGAGCCAGCTCACCGGGTGCCCGGCCTCCCGTACGGCCGCCACCAGGGCGGGCAGCCGCTCCCCCACGGTGTCCGCGCCCATCCGGGAGATGAGGGTGAGGCGGCCGGGCGAGCGGGTGGGGTCCAGCCGCTCGCAGAGGGCGAGCAGGTCGGACACGGTCATCGACGGGCCGACCTTGCAGGCCACCGGGTTGGCGATGGAGGAGAACAGCTCCACGTGGGCCCCGTCCAGCGAGCGGGTGCGCTCACCGATCCACGGCAGGTGGGTGGAGGAGAGCCAGAGGGCGCCCGATCCGTCCCGGCGGAGCATCGGCAGCTCGTAGTCGAGCAGCAGCGCCTCGTGGCTCGTCCACACCAGCGGGTCGATGGCGCGGGCCTGCACGCGCGGGGCGCCGTCCCAGCCGAGGTGGCCCATCATCTCGTCCGCCGCGTCGTAGCCGGACAGCAGCCGGGCCGGGTCGGGGACGCGGCCCTTGGGAGCGGGTTCGGGGCTGTTGACCATGTGGCCGCGGTAGACGGGGATCTCGACCCCGTTGACCAGCTCCGTCGGCTTGGAGCGGGGCTTGGCGAACTGGCCGGCGATGCGGCCGATCCGGACGACGGGCCGGTGCGAGGCGAGCTTCATGGCCCCGGCCATCAGGTCGAGCACGGCGGCCTTGCGGGCGACGTACCCGGCGCTGGACTCCACGGGGTCCTCGGCGCAGTCGCCCGCCTGGACCACCTGGGCCTCGCCCCGGGCCACCTGCGCGAGGACCGACCTCAAGGCCTGGACGTCCTCGAACCGGACGAGGGCCCGGCGGCCGGACAGCTCGGTGCGCACGTTCTCCAGGTGTTCGGCATCGGGCCACTCCGGCTGCTGGAGTGCGGGCCTGAGCCGGATCTCGGACACGACGTTGTCCACTGGTGCCTCCACGGTCGCATGGCGCGAGCGGGGAACGCTCGCTGTCGGGTGTGAGTCGGTGCGGCGTCGGCGAACCCGTCGCGGGCGTCGTCGGAGACGAGGCGGCGTACGGGACGTGCCCGCGCCACTCGGTTCCGGTGTGACCCGAGCCCGCGGGTCGGAGGGGGCGGCTGTCCCGCCCTGGTCCGGCTGCCGATCCTGGGCCGGATCCGGTCGAGAACCAACCAGCGGGCCAGCAGTTCGTCAGGTGACGGGGATTCCATCAGGTCTACCCGCGTCCAGCGGCCCGGACCTGACGGACTACCCGGGCCGAACTGGGCCACCGGGGCAGAAACGTTGCACCATGAGCGCGCTCCCGACCCCTCCTCTGCGCCCGTTCCGGCGCGAGGGAGCACCTTGCCGATCAGGGCCGGACGGGCCTGCGCACCCGGTGCGGTGCGTCGCGGGACACCGCCGCCCGGCCGCGTCGCGCGAAGCGACGAGGAGGCGCGGCACACCGCGAGGAGCCCGGCCGGGCGCCCTGGCCCCCGGCCCTGACCGGCACGTCACCTCTAGGCCCCTGGAGATCTCCCGTCATGACATCACGCAAGAGCGCCGGCCTCCCCCGGCGGACGTTCGTCACCGCCGCTGCCGCCGCCGCTGCCGCCGCTGCGACCGTCGGCTCGGCGGTACCGGCCGCCGCCGCCACCCCCTCCCACCGGGCACCCCGGCCCCGCAGCGGCTCGGTGGTCGTCCGCACCACCGAGGGCCGCATCGCCGGTGAGCGGCTCGACGACGTCACCGTCTTCCGCGGTGTCCCCTACGCGGCGCCGCCGGTGGGCCCGCTCCGCTTCGCCTCGCCCCGCCCGGCCGAGCCGTGGGACGGGGTGCGGGACGCCACCGCCTTCGGCGCGCCCGCGCTGCAGACCGACTACCTGCCGGACAGCAGCGAGGACTGCCTCTACGCCAACATCTGGACTCCCGGCACCACCGGGCGCCGCCCGGTGGTCGTCTACATCCACGGCGGCGGCTGGTTCCTCGGGGCGGGCAGCGAGCCCGACTACGACGGCGCCAAGCCGGCGGCGCGCGGCGACATGGTCGTGATCAACTTCAACTACCGCCTCGGGCTGCTCGGCTGGGGGCTCCACGAGGAGTTCACCGACTCCCGTACCGGGTCCTTCGCCAACTGGGGGCTCCAGGACCAGGCGGCCCTGCTGCGCTGGGTCCAGGCCAACGCGGCGGCCTTCGGCGGCGACCCGGGCAACATCACCCTGGCCGGCACCTCGGCAGGCGGATCCAGCACCTGGCAGCTGAGCCTGCTGCCGCAGCTGCGCGGGGTGATCCGGCGAGCGGTGCCGATCAGCGTCAAGCACGTCTGGAACCCGGCCAGTTCGACCACGCCCCAGGAGTCGCGCGAGGTCTACGCGCTGCTCGCCTCCCGTCTCGGCACCACGGTCGCGGGCCTGCGCACCGTACCGGGTCTCGACCTCAAGGCCGCCTGGGAGGAGCTGTACTCCGGCGATCCCGCCGACCGGCCGGTGACCGGCTGGCGCGAGTACCGGGGGCCGGTGCCCGACGGGCAGTGGATGCGCGGCTTCGACCACGAGCTGCCCACCCCGCGGATACCGATCATGCCGATCTACGCCCGTACCGAGGGCTCCTTCTTCACCGGCGGCCCCGGCTACCCCTACCCCGGCCCCCACCCCACCAACGACGCCGAGCTGCGCGAGGCGGTCTTCATGGTGCTGCGCAAGGGCAGCGCCCGGGTCGGCTACCGCGATGTGGACCAGGCCATCGCCTTCTACCGCAAGGCGGCCGTCCGGGGCGGGCTGCCGCAGGACCCGATGTCGATCTGGACCGAGATCTGGGGCGACGGACTCTTCCGCTACCAGATCATCCGGCTGGCCGAGCGCCACGCCCGCGAGGGCCGCTCCCCGCAGTATCTGATGGAGTTCGCCCACCCGGTGCGAGCCCCCTACTCCGGCACCCCGCACGAGGCGACGTCGAAGTTCCTCTTCGGCTCGCACGCGCTGCCCGCCAACGAGCCCGCCTACGGCGACGGGCCGCTGGATCGCCAGGTGTCCGACACCCTGATCGACCTGGTCGCCTCCTTCGCCCGCGACGGCCGCCCGCTCTCGCCGAACGCCCCCGCGTGGCCCGAGTTCGCCCCGCTGCGGCCCACCACGATGGTCGTCGGCGGCCCGGACGTCGCCCGCCTCTCCACCACCTTCAAGGCGGACCAGCTCCGCTACTGGGACCGGGCCGGCTGGGTGCCCCGCACCTGATTCATGCCGCCCGACTTCCCTACAGCGCTGTTGACACGGCTGAACACGAGGAAAGGAACCGAGGCACTATGTGTGGACTCGCAGGCTGGGTCGGTTACGACCGCGATCTGACCCGACTGGGCGCCACCGCCCAGGCCATGACCGCCACGATGGCGTGCCGGGGCCCGGACGACGAGGGCGTGTGGACCGGCCCGCACGTGGCGCTCGGCCACTGCAGGCTCTCGGTCATCGACCTGGAGGGCGGCCGCCAGCCGATGCACGTGACCGCGCCCGACGACGGCCTGCCGACCGTCGTCTACACCGGCGAGGTCTACAACTTCCTGGAACTGAAGGAGGAGTTGAGCGGACTCGGCCACGAGTTCCGCACCTCCAGCGACACCGAGGTGGTGCTCCACGCCTACCTCCAGTGGGGCGAGGAGTTCGCGGAGCGGCTCAACGGTATGTACGCGCTGGCCATCTGGGACCCGCGCACCGAGGAACTCCTCCTGGTGCGGGACCGGATGGGCGTGAAGCCGCTCTTCTACTACCCGACCCGCGACGGGGTCCTCTTCGGCTCCGAGGCCAAGGCGATCCTGGCCCACCCCGAGGCCGAGGCGGTCGTCGACCGCGAGGGCCTGGCCGAGATCTTCGCCATCATCAACACCCCCGGCCACGCCGTCTTCAAGGGCATGCACGAGGTGGTCCCCGGCACGGTCGTCCGCTTCACCAGGGAGGGCCACTCGGTCCGCACCTACTGGGAGCTGACCGCCCACCCGCACGGCGACGACCTCGACACCACCATCGCCCGGGTCCGGGAGCTGCTGGACGACATCGTCCGCCGCCAGCTCATCGCGGACGTCCCCGTCGGCACCCTGCTCTCCGGCGGACTGGACTCCAGCGCCCTGACCGCCCTGGCCGCCAAGGCCTTCCGGGACCAGGGGCGCACCGAGCGCGTCAAGGCGTTCTCGATCGACTTCAAGGGCAACGACGAGGCCTTCGCCGGCAACGGCATCTGGCAGGACCCCGACACCCCGTACGCGGTCGAGGTCGCCGAGAAGTGCGGCGCCGAGCACATCATCGTCGAGCTGGAGAACGCCGACGTCCTGGACGAGTCCATCCGCTCCCGGGTGCTGCGCTGCCAGGACCTGCCCATCTCCACCGGCGACATGGAGCACTCGCTGCTCCACCTGTGCACCGCGCTCAAGCGCCAGGTGACCGTCGCCCTCTCCGGGGAGACCGCGGACGAACTCTTCGGCGGCTACAACTGGTTCTTCGACCAGGAGGCCGTCGAGGGCGACACCTTCCCCTGGTACGACGCCTGGCGGCGGCTCGGCGGGCTCGACACCATGAAGGAGATCGGCCTCTGGGACAAGCTCGGCCTGGAGGAGTACGTCAAGGCGCGCTACGCCGAGGCGCTGGCCGAGGTGCCCCGGCTGGAGGGCGAGTCCGGCCGCGAGGAGCGGATGCGGGAGCTGCTCTACCTCAACATCTCCCGCTGGGAGAACTTCCTGCTCGACCGCAAGGACCGGATCAGCATGGCCGCCAGCCTGGAGGTCCGGGTCCCCTTCACCGACCACCGGCTCGTGGAGTACGTCTTCAACGTGCCGTGGGAGATGAAGACCTTCGACGGCCGGGAGAAGAGCCTGCTGCGCGCGGCCACCGCCGACGTGCTCCCGGAGTCGGTGCTGACCCGCAAGAAGAGCCCGTACCCCTCCACCCAGGACCACGAGTACGTACGGGCACTGCGCGACAAGGTCGCCGCCCTGCTCCACGAGGGTTCGCCGGTGCTGGAGCTGGTCCCGGCCGAGGGCATCCAGCGGCTGCTGGACAAGCCGCTGGAGTCGTACGCCGGGCTCGGCGGGCTCTGGGGGACCCGGGCGGTGATGGAGCGGCTCGTCGAGTTCAACACCTGGGTCACCGAGTACGGGGTCCGGGTCGAGGCGTGACATGTCGCCCGCCTCGATGCCGCCCGTGCCCCCCGGAAGGAGTGCCGACCTGATGTATGCCATCGCGCCGACGTTCGACATCGACCACTCACCCGAGTGGGGTTCGGACAGGCTCGATCTGGACGCCTATCTGCGGCGGATCGGATACGAGGGCGTCCGGGACAACTCGCTGAAGACCCTTCAGCAGGTGCACCGGGCCCATATGAGCACCATCTCCTTCGAGAACGTCGACATCGCGGTCGGCCGTACGGTCTCGCTGGACATGGCCGAACTGGAACGGAAACTGGTCCGCTCCGGGCGCGGCGGCTACTGCTACGAGACCAACCTGCTCTTCGCCGCCGCGCTGGACCGCCTCGGTTTCCCGGTGATGCGGATGCTGTCGCGCATCCGGGAGGGCGACACCAGGCGCCGGTTCCGCTCGCACACCTCCCTGCTGGTCAGGACGGCGGACGAGCCGGACACGGTGTGGCTGGCCGACCCCGGCTACGGCTACGCGGGGCTGATCGAGCCGATGCCCCTGCGCGACGGCGCCCGCGCGACCGTCGGGCCCTGGAGCTGGGAACTGGGCGTGGACGACGGCCACTGGGTGCTGCGGTCCCAGGACGGGGAGGGCCGCTGGAGCGACCTCTACGTCTTCCGGCCCGAGCGCCAGTACGAGGTCGACTACCGGGCGGCGCACTACGTCAGCTCCACCCGCCCGGGCTCCCCGTTCGTCAACCGGCTGGTGGCGCAGCGCGGTTCGGAGACCGTACGGCACCGGCTGCGCAACGACGTGCTGGTCACCGACCACCCCGACGGGCGCACCGAGCGCGCCGTGCTCGCCCCGGACGAGGTGGTGGCCGCCCTGCGGGAGAAGTTCGGTCTCACCCTGACCGACGAGGACGTCTCCCTGCTCCTGGGGTTCCTGCGGCGCGGGGAGAGCGCCGCCGCCAGCTGACGGACCCCGCATGCGAAGAGAGCCCCGGCACCTGGTGCCGGGGCTCTCTTCGCATCCGCCGTGTCCTACAGGAGCGAGACGATGGCAGGCCCGAAGGCCGCGCCGAGCAGGTAGCAGAGGTTGAACAGACCGATGGCGGCGGGTCGTTCCTCGTCGGGCACCGCCTTGGTGGAGTGCACCGCGAAGACGCCCTGGCCGGAGGCGGCCGCGATCGAGGCGAGGGCCTGGGCGAGGAGCAGCAGGATCGCCACGGTGCTCACCGAGGCCAGCAGCACGCCGACCGCGCTGAGGGCGACCAGGGTGAAGATGACCGGCTGCCGGCCCACCTTCGCCGAGAGGGCCACCACCAGCCAGGAGAGCGCGCCACCGAGCAGCAGCGGCCACACCATGGCCCCGCCGATCGTGCCGCTCGACCACGAGGTGTGGTCGGAGAGGGAGTTGGGCACCGCGAACATCATCCCGAAGTTGACCGCCGCGAGCAGGAACGCCAGCACCGAGGAGATCAGGAAGATCGGGCTGCGGACCACCACCGCCGGGACGAACCCCTGCGGCTTGGCCCGCAGGTGCCACACCAGGGCGGCGATCGTCAGCACCGAGAGCACCCCGGCGACCGCCGGGTAGTGCGGGACGAAGACCAGGGCCGTGACCACGGCGGTGAGGAGCACCGCGCCCAGCCCGTCGAAGGCGGCGGTGGAGGTCGGCCGGGTGGAGGCCCGCCCGATGACGACGAGCAGGGCGATCAGGCTCAGCGCGGGCAGGGCGAGGGTCGCCTGCCAGTTGATCGCGTCGTTGACCAGCGAGCCGACCAGCGGGGCGGTGGAGCCGACCACCGCGAGCGAGGCGGTGACGAAGCCCATCGAGCGGGCGGAGTTCGTCAGGCTCATCGCGATGGAGGTGAGTCCGGCGGTGCCGAGCGCCTGGAGGGCGCAGCCGATGATGACGGCCGGGAGCACCGGGACGGTGAGGACCAGGAGGGCGCCCAGCAGGACCAGGGCTCCGCAGCCGGCGAGCGCGGCGCGCGCCCCCCGGTGGCGCAGCAGCCCGGTCATCAGCGGGGTGCCCACCGCGATGCCCCAGCCGAAGGCGGTCACGCCCCAGGTCACGGTGGAGGTGGTGGTGGACAGGTCGCGGGCGATGTCGTCGAGGACCAGCGCGGGTCCGGCGATGCCGAACGAGAGCGGTCCGGCCATCAGCCCCAGCCAGTAGGTGGGGATGCGGGGGGTGTCGGGTGCCGGGTGGTCCGCGCCCTCGGGGCGCGCGGTGCCCGGACCCGCGAGAGATTCACTCACGGTTCCTCCAGGGGTGAGGTGTGGGGCGTCGGCTCCGCCTGCGCGGGGCCCGGCACCGGAACCGCCCGGCGGGCCGGGCGTCGTACGGTCGAGCGGTCACGTGGGCGGGGGGGGGGCCAGGCCCAGGGGGGTGCGGGTTACAGATGGTGTGGTGGTGGGGTGGTGGGGCTCCTAGA
>NZ_JBWKCM010000025.1:33543-70918 GCF_056436485.1 Streptomyces sp. NPDC043746
GCCAGCGCGCTGGCCGGGGGGGGGGGGGGGGGGGGGGGGGGGGCGCCCCCGCCCCCCCCCCCCCCCCCCCCCCCCCCCCCCCTCCCCTCCCCCCCCCCCCCCCCCCCCCCTCTCCCCCCCCCCCCCCCCCCCCCCGGGGTCGTGCGGCTCACAGCTGGTGCGGTGGTGCGGTGGTACGGCTCCGAGCAGGGGCTGTCGTCGCGGGCCCGGGCTCAGACGTCCAGCGTCGAGTAGTCCGTGTAGCCCTTGTGGTCGCCGCCGTAGAAGGTGGCCGGGTCCGGCGAGTTGAACGGGCCGCCGACCCGGATGCGGCGCTGGAGGTCGGGGTTGGCGAGCCAGAGCGAGCCGAGGCTGACCGCGTCGGCGAGGTCGTCCTGGAGGACCTCCAGCGCGATCTCGGGGGTCACGGACGCCTCGGTGCCGGTCTTGTGCGGGTTGAGGATCAGGGTGCCCGGCCACTCGGCCCGGATCAGCTCGGTGACCTCGCGGTGGCCGAACTCCATGACGTGCACGTAGGCGAGGTTGTACGGCGCCAGCGTGCGGATCAGCGTGCGGTACAGCTCGGCCGGGTCGCTCTCGCTGATGCCCTCGCTGGTGGAGCCGGGCGAGATGCGGATGCCCACGCGCTCGGGGCCGATGGCGTCGCTGACGGCCCGCGCGACCTCGTCGGCGAACCGGACCCGGTTCTCCACCGAACCGCCGTAGACGTCGGTGCGGTGGTTGGAGCCGTCGGCCAGGAACTGGTGGATCAGGTATCCGTTGGCGCCGTGCAGCTCCACCCCGTCGAACCCGGCGTCCACCGCGTGCTTGGCGGCGGAGACGAAGTCCTCCACGGTCTGCGCGATGTCCTCCAGGGTCATCTCGCGCGGGACCGGGTGGTCGACCATGCCGTCGGGGGTGTACATCTGCCCGCCGGTGGCGATGGCCGAGGGCGCGACCGGAAGAGCACCGTCCGGGTAGAGGCTGGGGTGGCCGACCCGGCCCGAGTGCATGAGCTGGACGAAGATCCGGCCGCCGGCGGCGTGCACCGCGTCGGTCACCCGGCGCCAGGCCTCGGCCTGCTCGGCGGAGTGCAGCCCCGGGGTGTCGATGTAGCCCTGGCCGATCACGCTCGGCTGGGTGCCCTCGGTGATGATCAGCCCGGCCCCGGCGCGCTGGGCGTAGTAGTCGGCGGTCAGGGCGTTCACGGAACGGTCGACGGAACGGCTGCGGGTCATCGGTGCCATCACCAGGCGGTTCGGCAGGGTCACCTTGCCCACGCGCAGGGGGGCGAACAGCTCGTCCATGGTCTCCTCCATCGGGTTGTGATCATCAGGGGATGTCCTGATCACAACGGTAGGAGCGGCGCCCGCGCGGGGAATCCGTAGTCTCTACTGCTCCCGGTACGTATTCACGGGTAAGTAACATGGGACCGTATACCGATGGCATGCGGGCGGGTCTGGTAGCGGGTGGAGGGGGACGTCGGTGCTGTACGGGCGAACCACCGAACAGGAGCGGCTGACGCAACTGGTGGCCGCGGCACGTGCCGGGTGCAGCGGTGCACTCCTGGTACGCGGTGAGGCGGGGATCGGCAAGACGGCACTGCTCGACTGGCTCGCCGAGACGGCGGCCCAGCCGGACCCGGAGCACGGGGACGACGGACGAGAGCTGCGTATCTTACGGGTCACCGGTATCGAGCCGGAAGCGGATCTGGCCTTCGGCGGCCTCGTCCAGCTCCTGTGGCCCGTGCAGGGACGCCTGGACGCCCTGCCCGAGCCGCAGGCGGCGGCCCTGCGGGCGGTCCTGGGCACCGGAGCGGAGCAGCGCGGCCCCGACCGCTTCCTCACCGGCCTCGCGGTCCTCACCGTCCTGGCGGACCTCGCCGAGGACGGCCCCCTCCTCTGTCTGGTCGACGACGCCCAGTGGCTGGACCAGGCCACGGCCGAGGCCCTGCTCTTCGCCGCCCGCCGGCTGGCCGCCGAGGGCGTGGCGATGGTGCTGGCCGGCCGGGACGACGGCTTCTCCGCCCCGGGCATCCCCGAACTGCGGCTCACACGGCTGGGCTTCGAGGACTCCTCGCGACTGCTGGCCGACCGCGGCCGGGCCCCCGCCCTGCGCTCCCAGATCATCACCGAGTCCGCGGGCAATCCGCTCGCCCTCATCGAATTCGACTCCGCGCGGCGCGACCAGCCGCACCAGCATGCCCCGCTGCCCGTCGCGGACCGTGTGTTCTCGGCCTTTCGATCACAGATCGGCCGACTGCCGGAGCGCACCCGGCTGATGATGCTCATCGCGGCCGCCGAGGCACGCGGCGACCTGCCCCTGCTGCTGCGCGCCTCGGAGCTGCTGGGCGTGGACCTCGGCGATCTGGAGGAGGCCGAGCGGTCCGGGCTGATGTACGTCATGGACGGCACGGTCACCTTCCGGCATCCGCTGATCGCCTCGGCGACGTACCAGGGCTCCGTGCTCGCCCGCCGGATCGCCGTGCACCGGGCGCTGGCCGAGGCCGCCGTCGACCCCGACTGCCGGGCCCGCCATCTGCTGGCGATCACCACCGCGCCCGACCAGGAGGTGGCGCTGGAGCTGGCCGAGGCGGCCCGCCGCGCCCGGGGCCGTACGGCGTACGCGGCCGCGTCCGGACTGTTCCGGCACGCCGCCCGGGTCACCACCGACCAGGCACAGCGGGCCTCCTGGCTGACCGAGGCGGCCACGCTCGCCCTCACCGGGGGCCACGCCGCGCAGGCGGACCGGCTGGCCCAGGAGGCGGACCCGCTCCAGGACGACCCGGCCGTCGGGGCCACGATCGCCTCGGTGCGGGCGGCCGTCGTCTTCGAACTGGGCGACCAGAGCGAGGCGGCCCACGGACTGCTGGCCCGCGTCGGGGACTCCGCCACCCCGGAGACCTCCGGCATGCTCCGTACGGCGGCGGCCTACGGCTGGCTGGCCGGTGACGGGGACACCGTGCGCGCCGCCGGGGCCCGGCTCGCGGCGGGCGGCTGCTCGGACCCGCTGGTGGAGGGGCTGGAGCGGCTCTGCGAGGACGACGCCGAGCACGGGCTGCCGCTGCTCGCCCGGTTCCTGGAGCGCCGGCTCGACGCACCCGACACCCGGGACGTGGACGAGCAGGCCGTCCGGATGCTGGCGCTCACCTGCGGCACGATCCTCGGCGACGACGAGGCGGCGCTCGATCTGGCCTCGACGGAGGTGCGGTGGTGCCGCTCCCAGGGCCTCATCGGTGAACTCCCCTACGCCCTCGACGTCCTGGCGCAGAACCAGGTCCTGGCAGGCCGGCACCGGGACGCCGAGGCGACGGTGGCCGAGGCGGAGGAGATCGCCCGGGACACCGGGATGCGCCAGCGGCTGGCCCGGCTGGCCACGGTGCGCGCACGGATCGCCGCGATCGAAGGCGATGCCCAGCGGGTGCGGGAGCTGTCCGAAGCCACCCCCGAGGCACTGTGCACCGGGGTGGACTGCGCGGGGGTCCTGCTCGACCTGGGGCTCGGTGACTTCGACTCCGCCCTCACCCGGCTGACCCCGCCGCCGCCCGGCCCCGACCGGTACACCTGGCTCTCCCTCTCCACCGCCGCCGACCAGGTGGAGGCGGCGGTCCGGCTCGGCCGGCCGGAGCGCGCCGAGGAGGCGCTGCGCCACTTCGAGAACTGGGCTGCCGCCGGGGCCCGCCCCCGCACCTCCGCCGCCACCACGCCCTGGGCGCAGGCGGTGGTCCTGCGGTGCAAGGCCCTCCTCACCGACCAGCCGGAGCACTACGCCCAGGCACTGCACCTGCACGAGAAGGGCGGCCGCCCCTTCGAGCGCGCCCGCACCGAGCTGCTGTACGGGGAGTGGCTGCGCCGGGCCCGCCGCCGCAACGAGGCCCGGGAGATGCTGCGTTCGGCGCTGACCACCTTCGAGCGGCTCCAGGCGGAGCCGTGGATGCGCCGGGCCCGGGCCGAACTCCAGGCCTCCGGCGACCACCTGGTGACCGCCCGGATGCTGGCGGACAACCTGATCGACCGGCTGACCCCGCAGGAGCTCCAGGTGGTGCGGCTCGCCAAGGACGGCAGCAGCAGCCGGGAGATCGCCGCGCAGCTGTTCCTGAGCCCGCGCACGGTGGAGCACCACCTCTACAAGGCGTACCCGAAGCTGGGCGTGGGCTCCCGCCAGGAACTCGTCCTGCTCGACCTCTGAGACGCGCGGCCCCGCCGCCGTCGCACCCGCGACGGAAACAGACGGAAGATGTTCACCTTCCCGTCCGTTTCCGTCGCGGACCGCTGCTCTGACCCCCACCACCCCGCTCCGCACGGGTGCCCGGCCACCTCCCGCACGGTCGGGCGGTATGGCGAAAAGTGCGCTCCCTACCGCCCTGGGCCGTTCTACGGTGCCCGGACCACCTCCCCCTGAAGATCAGGGCATATTACGCTTCCAAGCGGTGCCGGTGGCGGAGTGGCGACGCGACCGCGTGGGCCGCACCGGGCCGCTGACCAGAGATGTTGCCGGGCCGCACAACGGGGGATCACGTGTTAAGACACGAAGCCGAGGCGAACGTCGATGCTGTGGCCATACTGGAGCTGCTGGCCTCCGACGCACCGCCTGACCGATTCGAATCGCTCCTCACCCGGGCCCGCTCCTCGGGAATGCCCGGGCCGCAGCTGGACCGCCTGGAGAACGCGCGGAAACTCGGCCTGCACATCTACTCCCAACTCGACCGCCGCCAGCAGCGCGAGGCCTCTCTCGCGGCACTGGTGGACATCGCCCGCGAGCTGTCCGCCCCCTACGACCTGAGGACCCTCCTCAAGGTGACCACCCGCCGGGCCCGGATGCTGCTCGGCGCGGACATCTCCTACATCACCCTGCTCACCTCGGAGAAGGGCACCGCCCGGGTCGAGGCCAGCGACGGGCACGTCTCGTCGTTCCACGTGGGGATGCAGATCCCGCACGGGGCCGGAAGCAGCGACGTCCTGGCCACCTCGGCACCCTTCTGGAGCGCGGACTACCTCAGCGACGCCCGCTTCCCCCACCACGAGCGGCTGGACGAGATGGTGCGGGCGGAGGAGCTGCGGGGCATCATGGCGGTCCCGCTCTGCCACGGCAGCGGCCCCTTCGGCGTGCTGCACGTCGCGGACCGCGAGCCGCGCCACTTCTCCGCGGACGAGGTGTCCCTGATGAGTTCGCTGGGCGATCTCGCGGGGGCCGTCATCGAGAAGGCCTGGCTGATGGACCGGACCGCGGCCGAGGTGGAGATGCTCCGACGCCGCACCGAGGAGGCGGAGGCCGGCCACCGCCAGTGGCAGGAGGTCGGTGACCTCCACGAGTTCCTGATGTCCCAGGTGCTCTCCGGGTGCGATCTGCAGAACCTGGCCGAGGCGGCGGCCGACGGCCTCGGGGGCGTACTGACCATCTGCGCGGGCGACGGCACCGTGCTGGCCTCCACCGCCGGGGCGCAGCCCGACGACGAGCTGATGATCCCCCGGGCGATGATGGACGCCCACGCCGCGGGCAAGGCGCTCCGGGTCAAGAACAGCCTGTGGGCGGCCCCGGTCATGATGGGCGACGAGAACCTGGGCGCGGTGCTCCTGCGCACCGAACGCCCGCTGTGGGACTCCGGCGTCCGGCTGCTGGGCCTGGTGGCCCAGGCCACCGCCGTCCTGCTGCTCCGGCAGAACAGCCACGGCATCGTGATGGAGAGCCAGGCCCGCGACGGCTTCCTGGACGACCTGGTCAACCGCACCCGCTCCGCCCGGGAGCTGGACCGGCGCGCCCGCAAACTGGGCGTCGCCCTGGAGGAGTCGTACGTCGTCGTGGTGGCCAGCCCCGTCGGCGACGCCCGGCGCAAGGCCATGATCTGGGCCTCCTCCTACGCACACCGCAACGACGGGCTCAAGTCGGAGCAGGCGGGCCGGGTGGTCTTCCTGCTCCCCGGCACCGACGCGGCGGAGGTCGCCCGGGAGGTGCACAACGACCTCTCGCCGCTGCTCCGGCACCTGGTCACGGTCAGCGCCGCCGGCCCGGTCTCCGGCGCGGGCCCCATCCACCGCAGCTATCTGGAGGCACTGCGGTGCCTGGAGGTGATGGGCGCGCTGGGGCTCTCGGGCCGGTCGGCCGCCGCCTCCGAGCTGGGCTTCCTCGGGCTGCTGGTCTCCGACGACCACGACGTGGACGGCTTCATCGAGTCGGTGATCGGCCCGGTGGCCCGCTACGACGACCAGCGGCTCACCCAGCTCACCGACACGTTGGAGGCCTTCTTTCACGCCTCCGGCTCGCCCACCCACGCGGCCAAGGCGCTCCATGTGCACCCCAACACCGTCGCGCGCCGACTGGAGCGGGTCAGCGAGCTGCTGGGCGAGGGCTGGCATCGGCCCGACCGCGCCCTGGAAGTCCAGCTGGCCCTGAAACTGCGGCGGATGAGGTCGGCCCTGATGGGCCGGGAACCGCTCTCCGGGAGCCACCGCACCGGCGCCGACGGGGAGTGAGCCGGGGTGGGCGTCCTCAGCACAGAGCGCGGGCCTCGTCGCCCGCCCGGCTGAGGGCGACCACGGTGTGGGCGGCCGAGGCGAGGGTGACGTGCCGGTGCCAGCCGGCGAAGGAACGGCCCGTGTAGTCGCGGATGCCCACCTGCTCCGCGACCTCCCGGAAGTCGTGGTCCACCCGGTCGACGAGCCGGGTGAGCCGCAGGAGTTCGGCGGCCGGGGTGTCCGCCATGTTGGTCAGCCACAGCTCGCCCGGCCACCCCCGCCCGTGCTCGCCCACCCCGAGCAGCACCAGGTCCCCGCGGCGGCGCACCGCCCGCGCCGGGCTCGGTATCCGGGTCCGGACCGCCGCCACCAGGCTCCTGCGGGCCGGGCGCCCCGGCCGGTGGGCCCGCCAGGCCACCGGTCGGCGCAGGTCCCGGGCGGCCGCCATGATCTGGTGCGCCGTCGACGTACCGCTGCGTCCGCGCAGCAGCGGGTCGGTGACCTCCAGCCGGGTGCCGCCCGGCACCCGGGCCAGCACCTGCACGCCCGCCGCGTGGTACGAGCGCACGGTGGCCGCCGCGTCCGCCGCGTCGGTGGCGTGCCCGTCGAGCACCACCGGGCGGTCCGGCAGCCCCCAGGACCGCATCATGCCCAGATACGCCTCATGGGCGCAGTCGGCGAGCGACTCCGACGCCACGGCGTCCGGTATCGAGGCCTGCGTCCGGCGGGCCCCGTCCTCCAACCAGGCGTCCGAGAGGTGCAGCCGCCAGTTGACGGGGAAGCTGCCGGTCTCGGAGGCGGCCCACACCCCCACCGCGTACTGGGCGTTGAGGACCTGGCCCGTATACGGAAGGAACTGCCGCTCCACCCCCACCGAGTTCTCCCCGGCCTTCGGAATGACCATGGACCGGACGACCCACGCCTGCGGAGGTGCGACGCGGACCACATGTTCGGCCAGAGCCCGGCGGACCGGCTTCCACCCCCAGGTGGAGCTGGCGACGAAGTGGTGCAGACTCTGCTCGGTCGCGCTGCCGCCCAGGACGGCGGCGATGTTCCGGATCGACTTGCGGCCCTCGGCCGCGATCAGCGCCTGCAGATAGTTCATGCCTCTGCGCCGCTGGTCACTGCGGGGCAGGGAGAGGAACAGGCGTGAGCCCAGCTCCCCGAGAACGATGTCCTCGACTCCGGAGACGTCGAGTGGCAGGCGGTGCTGCTCGTCCGATAAACGGTTGTCTGTATGAAGAGCAGCAGCGGAACTCATCCCTGTACCTTCCCTCTCGGCGATGCTTCTGGGACCTTCGTTCCCTACGGTGCGTGCCGGGCGGGTGGCATGCCTAGGTGCTCCGGACACCGGCTTGCCGGCCGGGCCGGTGACCGATCCACCGCTGCCATAATTCGGCTGGTAAGACTGCGACCTGGGTCACGTCGGGGATGGTGGCGAGGCACCACGCAACGAGTGTGTAACGCACGGATACCCGAGTGGACACAGGAGAGTCGAGGGGCATCCGCGCACCACAACCCGCTGCCTCACGGGGTGTGCCCGGACCCCTTCCACAGAGCGTGACACGAAGGCGAGCACCGCTCACCTTCCGTACAGCCCCGAACAGCGGTACGGTCGGCAACCGCTCGGAGCCCGGCGCGAAGTCGTCCACGCGGGGCCCGTAGTCGGAGCAGCTCGCCCGGGCGTCGGTCCGGGTGGTGGCGCCGACGGTGAGCGCGGTCTCGGTGCGGGCGAGTCGGCGGTAGGCCGGAACCCGTACCGGCCCGATCCGGCAGCGCCACCGTGCACGGCACCGCGAACGTGCGGGCGCTCCTCAGGGCCCCGCTGCGCGGGACAGCGCGGCCGGGAGGGTGGCGCGGATTTCGGTGATCAGGGCGCGGCTGGCCTCGTGGGCGGCCGCGCTGCCCTCGGCCGGGGTGGTGCCGGCTCGCTGGTGGAGGACGACGCCGAGGATCAGGCGCGGTGCGCCGGCTGTCTCCTGGGTCGACGCCCACACCAGATTGCCGCCCGCCGGGGTGGACGAGCCGGTCTTCAGGCCGATGACGCCGTCCCGGCCCAGCAGCTTGTTGGTGTTGCGGAAGGTGACGTCGGCGCCGGGGGCCTCGACCGTGCGGGCGGCGACGATCTCGCGGAACGCCGGGTCCTTCATCGCGGCGCGGGCCAGCTTCAGTTGGTCGGTGGCGGTGCTCCGCGTACTCGCTTCCATGCCGCTCACCCCGGTGTACGTGGTGCGGTTCATCCCGAGGGCGGCGGTCTCGTTCATCTTCGCCACGAACGCCTTCTCGCCACCGGCGTCCCAACGAGCGAGCATCCGGGCGACGTTGTTGCCCGAGGGCACCATCATGAGTTCCAGCAGGCGGCGTTGGGTGTAGGTGCGGCCCGCCAGGACCGGGGCCGTGGTCTCGACCGAGGAGTACGACTCGTTCGCCGCCTGCTCGTCGGCGGTGACGGACGCGCCGGGGGCGCCTGCCCGCATCGGGTGGTCCTGGAGAACCACGTACGCCGTCATGACCTTGGTGACACTGGCGATCGGCACCGGCCGCTGCTCGCCCCGGGTGCCGAGGCTGCCGATCCCCTCGACCTCCACGCTCGCCTGGCCCTCGGTGGGCCAGGGCAGGTGCAGCGACCGCGCCACGGCGACGGAGCCGGGCGCGGGGTCCGGGGCGGTCAGGTGGTCGCCGCCCAGTGCGTACCAGGCGCCCATCCCGGTCGCGAGCGCGAGAGCGGCGGAGAGCGGGACGAGGAAGGACCTCCGGCGAGGGGTGGGGGCAGGGGCGTGGGGCATGGGCACCTCCGGGGAGAACATGTGCGTCTTCCGCACGGTCCTCACCCTCCGCCAGCCGCTCTTCCGGGCCGGTGCGGTGCCGTTTCCGCTGCCGCGAGAGTGCGTTGCGGTTCCGTCTCAGTCCGCCTCCGGCCGCTGTGGCGCCAGGTCCAGGGTAGCGATCGCACCGCCGTCCGGGGCGTTCGCGAAGGCCAGACGGGCGCCGAGGACATCGGCCTGGCCCTGGGCGACGGTGAGGCCGAGGCCGTGGCCCCGGCCGCGCTCGCCCGCGCCCGTACGGAAGCGCTGCGGGCCCTGGTCGAGCAGGGCGGGCGGGAAGCCGGGGCCGTGGTCGCGCACAGCGATACGGGGGCCGTCGACGGTGACCTCGACGGGGGTCGCGCCGTGCCGGTGCGCGTTGGTGACCAGGTTGACCACGATCCGCTCCACCCGGCGCGGGTCGGTCTCCACCAGCCCCGCGCCGTCGGCGCCCACCCGCGTCTTCGTCCCCGTACGCCGGACCACGTCCGTCACCAGCTCGCCCAGCGGGACCGTGTCGAGCCTGGCCCGTTCGGCGCCCGCGTCGAGACGGGAGATCTCCAACAGGTCCTCGATCAGGGCGTGCAGGGCCCGCACCCGGTCCCGCACGAGCGCGGTCGCCTCGTCGCTCTCCGGGAGCAGCCCGGCGGCGGTGACCAGCCCCATCAGCGGGGTGCGCAGCTCGTGGGCGACGTCGGCGGTGAACCGCTGCTCGTTCTCCAGCTTGCGCTGGAGGGCGGACGCCATGTCGTCGACGGCGGCCGACATCTCGGTGATCTCGTCCCGGGCCCGCCCGGTGGCGCCGATCCGCGCGTCCAGTTCGCCGTCCGCGATCCGGCGGGCGGTACGGGCCCCGTGGCGCAGCCGCCGGTTGATCGGCTCGGTGGCCAGGGCGGCGAGCGGGACGACGAAGAGGAGCGCGACGAGGACGGACTTCACGATGGCGCGGTCCAGGAGCTGGAGGCTGCGGACCTCGGTGCTCATGTCCTCCCGTACGACCAGGAACTCCCCGTCCCCGGCCGCCGCGGCCCCCCACATCCAGTACCAGTTGGGCGGATCGGCGTCGTACCAGGTCGCGTAGCCGGTGTCGGAGCCCGGCTGGTCGGCGAGGTCGCGCGCCAGCGGCTCGGGCAGCTCCGCGCGGGGCCGTACGTCGACGTCGGGTGGCGCCTTCCCCGTCCGGCCCGTCTCCCGCTCGGCCGCGATCAGGCGGTTGATCGTCCGCTCGTGGCCCAGCCGCAGCCCGCGCTCACGGGTCGCGTCGTGGACCAGGAAGCCGACCACCGCCGCCACCGCGCAGCAGGCGGCGGCGGTGAGCGCGGCGATCTTCCAGCGCAGGGCGCGGGGGTTGAAGAGGTCCATGATGCCGGTCAGCCGCGGACGAGTTTGTAGCCGAAGCCGCGTACGGTCTCGATCCTGCCGCTGCCGATCTTCTTCCGCAGCCGCAGTACACACAGGTCGACGACCCGGGTGTCCCCCTCCCAGCCGTAGTCCCAGACCTCGCGCAGCAGCCGGTGGCGGTCCAGCACCGAGCCGGGCGCGGCGGCGAACTCCAGCAGCAGGCGCAGTTCGGTCGGGGTCAGCGGCACGGGGTGGCCGCCCCGGCGCACCTCCATGCCGAGGGTGTCGACGGTCAGGTCACCGAAGACCAGGACGTGCTCGGGGGCCGTCTGCGGCGCGCTCCGGTCCGGGGCGAAGGTGGCGCGGCGCAGCAGCGCCCGGATGCGGGCCACCAGGACGCCGGTGACCACCGGCTTGACCACATAGTCGTCGGCGCCCGCCTCCAGACCCGCGACCACGTCCAGCGCGTCACCGCGCGCGGACATCATCAGGACCGGCACAAGGCTCTCCTCGCGGATGCGGTGGCAGAGGCCGATGCCGTCCAGCGCGGGCAGCATCACATCCAGGATCAGCAGGTCGTACGTGCCCGCGCGGGACGCCTCCAGGCCCTCCAGCCCGTCGGCGGCCACGTCGACCCGGTAGCCGTAGCGCTCCAGGGCCAGCTGGACGGCGCGCCGGATCGTGGCGTCGTCCTCGACGACGAGCACGCTGACGGGGTCGGGGGCCCGGGGTTCCGGCACGGTTCCTGCCTGGTCGTCGGGGGCGGTAGGGGGTGCTTTGTGCATCGTAGGCGGGTGGTGGCGGCGGTGGTGGTTCAGAACCGCAGCCTCGCCGCCACCGGTCGGTGGTCGCTGCCGGTGGCCGGCAGGGTCCAGGAGGCCAGCGGGGTCAGGCCCCTGACGAGCACGTCGTCGATGCGGACCACCGGGAACGCGGCCGGGTAGGTGAACCCGAAGCCCTTCCCCGCCTCCCGCTGGGCCGAGCGGAGCTGCGAGGTGACCGGGGCCAGGGCCGCGTCCTGGTACGTGCCGTTGAAGTCGCCCAGCACCACGACGCGGGGCGCGGCCTCGGCCCGGAGCGCGGTGGCCAGCTTCCGGGCCGCCTCGTTGCGGCGGGCGGTGGTGAAACCCGCACCCGATACGCGTACGGAGGCGAGGTGGGCCGCATAGACGGCGACGGGCCCGTCCGGGGTGACCGCCGTGGCCCGCAGCGCCCGCGTCCACGGCATGATCTCCACCTGCGCGACCGCCGTGAGCCGGTGCCTGCTCCAGAGGCCGACGCCACCGAGCACCGCGTGGTGCGGGTGGGTGGCGGCCAGCTCGCGTGCGTAGGCGGGCGTGGACTCCTCGGACAGCTCCACCAGGGCCAGGACGTCGGCGTCGGTGCGGGCGAGGGCGCGGGCGGTGCCGGCCGGGTCGGGGTTGGCCTCGTCCACGTTGTGGCTGAGAACGGTGAGACCGGTGGGTCCGTCGGCTTCGGTGGACCGTTTGTCGGTGAGGGTGGGGCCGAAGAGGGTCGCCCACACCACGGCGGGCGCGAGTACGGCGATGGCGGCGATGCGGGAGCGTCGTACGGCGGCCAGCGCGAGGAGGAGGGGGACGGCGATCCCGGTCCAGGGCAGCACGGTCTGGAAGAGGCTGCCGATGTTGAGGGCGGTGTTGGGGACCAGGGGGTGCAGGGCCATCAGCGCGGCGCAGAGCAGCGCGAGGAGGGCCCGGCGGCTGCCTCTGGGGCGGGGGCGTGAGCGAGGAGCCGCGGAAGGTCCGGTTCGGGGCTCGGGTCCCGCCTCTGCCGGGGGCGGGAGCGGGCCGGGGGCCGGCCGGGCGCTCGGGGGCGGCTCGGAACTCAGGCGCTCCTCGGTGCTCGGCACAAGTCTCCCAACATCGCGTGCGCCGGGGGTCGGCGTACGCCCCCCAGCGTCCGGGAGCCGTGCTTCCGGACGGTCAGCGCAGCGCTTCGGGGACCGCGCGGGTCTGTTTCAGCCGCGTATCGGACGAGACCGCCCCGCCCGGCCGGGCCCGCCTGGGGTGGTCCGGTACGGGGAAACCGCGCCCGGGCGCGGCGGGCCGCCTCCTCCCGCAGGACCGACCCGGCCACCGAGGCCGAACGTGGCCTGATCCGCTTCGGTCACCTTCAGGACGCACCGCCCGTCCTCGAGCAGGGTCGAACGGGGCTGGACGGGGCTGAACAGAGGCTGAGCGGGAAGGGTCAGCCGCCGGTCAGGGCCCTCCGGTGCACGCCTTCCAGCAGCTCCAGCTCGTCCTCGGAAAGCCGCAGGGCGCCGGCCGCCACGTTGGCTGTCAGGTGGTCGGCGTCGCCGGTGCCGGGAATGGCCAGGACGTGCGGCCCCCGGTGCAGGGTCCAGGCCAGCCGGACCTGCGCCGGGCTCGCGCCGTGGGCCTTCGCGACGGCCAGAATCTCGGCGGGCTCGGGCACGGTCGCGCCGCCCTCCCCGCCGGCCCCGGCTATCGCGTAGAACGGCACGAACGCGATCCCCTGCTGCCCGCAGTCCCGCACGAACGCGTCGTCCTCGGGCCGTACGCCGATCCCGTACCGGTTCTGCACGCAGACCACCGGGGCGATGGCCCGGGCCTCGGCGAGGTGGGCGGGGGTGACGTTGGAGAGGCCCAGGTGGCGGATGAGCCCGGCCTCGCGCAGGTCGGCCAGAGCGCCGAAGCGCTCGGCTATCGACTCCGTGCCGACGATCCTCAGGTTGACCACGTCGAGGTGGTCGCGGCCGAGCTGGCGCAGATTCTCCTCGACCTGGCCGCGCAGCGCCTCGGGGGTGCGGGCGTGGGGGATCCACTGTCCCGTACTGTCGCGGGCCGGGCCGACCTTGGTGCTGATGACGAGGTCGTCCGCGTAGGGGGCGAGGGCCCTGTTGATCAGCTCGTTGGCCGAGCGCAGCGGGGAGAAGTAGAACGCCGCCGTGTCGATGTGGTTCACCC
Source organism: Streptomyces sp. NPDC043746 (assembly GCF_056436485.1). NCBI lineage: Bacteria > Bacillati > Actinomycetota > Actinomycetes > Kitasatosporales > Streptomycetaceae > Streptomyces > Streptomyces sp. NPDC043746. Next base: position 47,068 of record NZ_JBWKCM010000025.1, read on the forward strand.
CGAGATCGACGGCACCGCGCAGCACGGACAGGGCCGCCCGGCGGTCGCGGGGGACGGCGTCCGCCACGAGCGCCGGGCCGGTCTGCGGCAGCCGCATCGCACCGAAGCCGATGCGGCTGACCGGGAGATCGCCCAGGGTCCAACGGCCGGACGCGACCGCGGTGATCGTCTTTGTGGTGCTCACGGAAGTCATAGGTGAATGATCTCCGCCCGGCGGCCCCCCGGACCATGGGGATATCCCGCCGGTTTCCTCTGGGGCTCACCCGACCCCGTGACCGGCCTCCCCTACCCCTCTCGGCCCCCGTCACTCCACCGTTCAGTCCGTGGCCGTGAGCGGACCGTACGCGTCCGGGCGGCGGGTGGTCAGGAACGGGAACAGCTCCAGCCAGTCGCGGCGGGCGTCGAGATCGAGGTCCGCGACCAGTACGGCGGGCTCGTCGCGCGGGGCCTGGGCCAGGACGCGGCCGTACGGGTCGACGATGAAGGAACTGCCGTAGAAGGTGAGGCCGTTCTCGGCACCGATGCGGTTCGGGACAACCATGAAGGTGGCGTTGGCGATGGCGTTGCCGGTGATCACCTTCTGCCAGAGCGGCTGGGAGTCGAAGCCGGGGAAGCCGGGCTCGGAGCCGATGGCGGTCGGGTAGACGAGGACGTCGGCCCCGGCGAGCGAGTAGGCGCGGGCCAGCTCGGGGAACCACTGGTCCCAGCAGGTCGGCAGGCCGAAGCGGGCCTCGTCGACCGTGACCAGCGGGAAGGCGTCGTCGCCCGCCGGACCTGCCCGGAACCAGTCGTCCTCGTAATACCCCTCGGTGACCGGGATGTGGGTCTTGCGGGTGCGCTGGGCGAGGGTGCCGTCGGGGGCGACGAGGATCGCGGTGTTGTAGCCGAGGCCGTCGTCCCGGCCGCCGGGTGCCGGGGCCTTCTCGTACAGGGAGGCGTGGACGTACACCCCCTGCTCGCGGGCCGCCTCGGCGGCGAAGGTGAAGGTGGGGCCGGTCAGCAGCTCCTCCGGCTCGGCCGGGGCGGGGTGGTCGGCGCGGCGGACGACCGCGAAGTACGGCGAGAGCGTCAGCTCCTGGAGGCAGACCACCCGGGCCCCCTCGGCGGCGGCGAGGCGGATGCCCTCCAGGAGGGCGGCGCGGTGCTCGGCGGGGTCGCGGTGCCACCGCTGCTGGACGGCCGCGACGCGCAGGGGGGCACGGTCGGCGGGGCGTGTCCGGGTCGGGGAGGCGGGCGGGTTGTACGCGGTGATCAGACGCATGACCAGTTCCAGGGGGCGCGAGGTGTGGGGCGGAGGAGGCTGCCGGAACGTTCCGGCAAGAATCCGAATCTAACGCTGCCGGAACGTTCCGGCAACCCCCCGCCCCGTACCTCCCCGAACGTCTAGACTTCACCCCCGTGACCTCCCGGACCGTGACCCTCCTCGATGTGGCCCGCGCCGCCGGGGTCTCCAAGAGCACCGTCTCCGACGCGCTGCAGGGCTCCGGCCGCGTAGCGGCGGCCACCCGGGACCGGGTCCGCGCGGTGGCGGAGGAGCTGGGCTACCGCCCCAACAGCGCGGCCCGGCGGCTGCGCCGCTCCAGCACCGGGGCCATCGGGCTGCACCTGCCGCGGACGGCGACCCGGCTCGACTACTACATGAACCTCGCCTTCGGGGCGGTGGAACGCGCCCAGGAGGAGGGGTTCGACGTCATGCTGCTCGCCCCGGCGAGCGTCGCGGACGCCGGCGGCTCCGGAGGTTCCGCGGGCGCCGCGGGCGCCACGAGCGGGCCGGTCGCCTCGCGGGTCGACGGGCTGTTGGTGATCGACCCGGAGGTGGACGACAGCGCCGTCCCCGCGCTGCTCGACGCGGGCGTCCCGGTGGTGACCGGGGAGCGCTACCTCGGCCCCGCCGCCGCCCCCAGCGGCGCCGTGGTCTGCGACAACGCAGCCTCGCTCACCGCGCTCCTGGACCATGTGACCGAGCGCGGCGCCCGCCGCCCCGCCGTCCTGGCCCCCGCGGGCACCTCCGCCTGGGCCACCGCCCTGCGGGCCACAGCCGCCTCCTGGGGGCAGGAGCGCGGCATCGCCGTGGCACTGCGCACCGTGCCGTTCGCCGCCACCCCGGGCGAGGCCGAGGAGACGACGCTGGCGCTGCTGCGCTCGGATCCGGCGGTGGACGCGGTCATCTGCGCGCCGGACGGGGCGGCTCCGGGCGTGCTGCGAGCGGCGGCGGCCCTGGGCCGCCCGGTGGGGCCCGGCTCACCACCGGCGGCGCCTCGCGCCCGTACGGCCCCCGCCACCCACCCCCGTACTCCCCTCCTCATCGCCTCCTGCGTCGACGGCACCGCCACCCGCTCCGCCGAGCCGCCCGTCACGGCGGTCGACCTGCGCCCCGCCGCGTACGGGCGCGCCTGCGCCGAGCTGCTCTGCGACATCCTGGCGGGCCGCACCACCCCTGACACGGTCCGCCGCCACGCCTGGGCCCTGGAGACCCGCGCCTCCACCTGACCGCGCATCACGGCCGCGTTGTTGCGCGGCGCGGTATCCGGGAAGCGCCCAGCCGGTGATCTCGGGCGCGGGTAGTGGTCAGGCGGAACAGGCCATCGCCTTCTTGACTCTGGGAACGAAGTCGAGCATGAACCTCTCCATGTCGTTCCGGCGCACACTCACGTCCTTCTGGGCCTTTTCGCCCGCGATGAGGAAGAGGATCAGGTGGTCGGCCGCCGGTAGGCCGCACGGAGTGCTGATCATGACGTTCCGGTCGCCCATCGCTCCGGCGCCGCCGAACGGCAAGGGCGCCATCTGCTTCCGGTTCTCGAACCGGAAGCTTTCACGCTCGCTCATCGGGTCGTAGAACTTGTCGACCTGTTCAACAGCGAGGGAGGCCGCCCTGTAGTCGTCCACATTGATACTGCAGTAACTTCCGCTGTTCGTCACGATGGGGTCACCCGCCACGTTGACCTTCTCCCCAGCAGGAAGAAGAGGTTCCAGCTCCTTCTCTCCCACTGGGACTTCGCATACTTCCTTCGGTATCGCGTATTCGCGGTCCGCACCACACCCTGACGTGAGCAGAGCCAGCGCGCAGAAAACCACCAGCACGCTCGACCGGAACTGCGTCCTCTTCACCGACCGCCCACAACCTTTTCCGCCTTGGCGTTACCGTCGTTGGCGGATGCCTCTATGGAGCCGTAGACCCCGTGCCCCTTCGAGTACCCCTCGTGGCTCGGGTCCTCGGCCCAGTCCGAGTTCACCTTGTACCACTCGTCGGCAATGGCGCGAAGCTGCCCGTTCCGCTTTGCATAGGTATCCCTGTTGTCTTCCTTCGAAGCATCGTTGATCTCATTGGACTTGTCCTGAAGCCACGCGGCCGTAATGATGTCGACGCCTCTCTGCAGAGGGTCGCCGAGGACCCCTCCCCCGAGCGGCGTGAGGACACCGCCCACAAGGTGATACGTCCACGTCTTCTTCCACGTGGCGTCGGTGATGTCCCCGTCCTTCTTGTCGTTGGTCGCCTGGTACCGGGCTTCCTCAAGGAACCCGACGGTACGGCCGGCCTTGTCGAGACTGTCCTCCGGGTGAGCCTTCTCGGTATGAATGTCCGCCAGAATGGCGTAGTTCAGCTGCTCGTTGAGCAGACCGTACGTGTCCTTGTTGCGAGAGATCTGCTTGCTCACTTCCATGAGCTGACCGGAGTCGAGGCCCTTGGATCCCAGCGGGTCGCTCATGGACTTGTGGACGGCCTCGCCGTGGTTGCCCAGGGCCCTGGCCATGTCGTCGCGCAGCTCCGGCGGGAAGTCGTTCCCCGTCTGCGCGAGGAAGGCGAGTGAGCGCTTCATGGCCCCGGTCTGCTCCGGGGTGTGTTCTGTGAACTTCACACCTTCGGCGTTCGGGTCGCTGACCCCCGACACCGCCGCGAACATGGCCTTCCCCGTCGCCTCCAGCGCCGGGTTGGCCCCGTCGTCCAGCGGGGTGTCGTCGAAGGATTTGCGCTCCTTCAGTACCCATTCCGCATTGTCCTGCGGCTCCTTGGCGTTGAAGAACTCCGTCGACGCGTCCGGGCTGTTCGCCAGGGCCTTCATGAAGCCGGTCATCGGGTCGCGACCGAAGTCCTCGTCGCTCATGAAGTTCATCTTCGGCATGCTCGGGCCGCCGACCCCGCCGGACCAGTAGTTCCCCGGAAGCTTCATCTTCTTCTCGGTCTCGACCAGTGCGTTGCCGTACTTGTTCAGGAACCGGTCGTCGTAGTCCCCGACCCGCATGAGGTTGCTCATCAGCTGGAAGCCCCACACCTGCGACCCGCGGGTCTGGTAGCGCTCGCCCGCGAACTTCACCATGTCGTTCTCCCAGGCGCGCATGGCGGGGCTGTCGGACTGGGTGGCGCCGGCCAGGGTGAGGCCGAGGTTCTTCTGGAACTCTCCGAGCTGGTTCAGCTGGGTGCGGGCCAGGTCGTTCGGTGACGAGACGTCCGTGAGGTCCGCCCAGAAGTCCAGGACGCCCTTCGGTCCGAGCGTGGTGGCGAACTTCTCCTGGAACAGGGGGTCGTTCTTGAACGACCCCAGTGTCGAGTTGAGCTTCCGGAACTCGGCGGGCGTCATCTCATCGCCCTTCTCCCTGATGAGCTTCGCCGCCTCCTCCGCCTTCTTCAGCGCCTCGGCCGCGGAGTCGCGGTCCTTGTACCGAGCGCCGGAGAAGCCCACCTCGGCCTGGTCGGCGATGGCCTTCAGGACCTTCGCGGCGCTCGTGTCGCTCTGTGTAGCCCGGTTCAGGATCCGCTGCACGTCGTCCCGGAGGTGGTCGACATCCTGCTGCGAGTGGTCCGCGACCTCGGTGCCCTTGGCGGCCCGGTCGGGGTGGATGAGCATCGTGACGGTGAAGCCGCCGTTACCCGTGGGCACCACGGTGATGTTCTTCTTGCGGCCCCGCTCCAGGACCTGGTCGAGTTCGGCCTTGTACTCGACCAGTTCGTCGCGGGTGTCCTTGAGGATGTTGTGGATCGTCGTCGCCTGGGTGTGGGCGTCGCCGAACTCCCCCGCTGTCTTCGTGATGAACTCCCGCGAGACCGTGGCGTTCAGCCCGGCCCAGTTCGCCTTGTCGGCCTTCGCCTTGAGGTCGTCGCGGGCGTCGGTGTCCAGCGCCTTGAGCTTCTTCGCCATCCCGCTCCACGCCGTGATGGCCTCGTTGAGCTGGGCGAAGTTGGCATGCCGCAGGGTTTCGAGGTCCATCAGCGCTGGGTCCTCTCGGTGAATCCCGCGTCCAGGGTGGAGATGCTGCTGATGGTCGAGTAGATGTGGTGTTCCTCGCCGGCATGGGCGTTCTTGGTGTAGTCCATGTGGTTGGAGATGTGTGCGCAGGCGTCCAGCAGTGAGGTGAGCTGCTTCTCCCAGCGCTTCTGGACGTGGTTGAGCCCACCGCCGAGTGCGAAGCCCTGGGTCGTCAGGTCCTTGGCGGCGCTCTGGCTGGCGGACCAGGCATCGCGCCCGTCCTTCCCCAGCCTCTCGAAGAGCTTGAAGGCGCTGTCCCCCACGGCCGCCAGATCCTTCTGGCTGACCTTGAGATCACCGCCCGGCGCCGCGCCGTTGCCCTCGTCCGGTATCCCGTTGAGCTGCATGGCCGCCTGGTTCTTCAGCTGCTCCCACTCGTCCCAAGCCATGAAGGCGTCCTCCCCCGTCAGCCCTGCGTCCTACGCTGCGATTTTTCAAGGTACCAAGAGCACTTTCGCGGGCAACGTGTCTTCGGCCACGTGGACCTCGCGGGGGCCCTCCGGGAGATCGGGGCTCGGGGCCGCCCCGGTCCGCGCGGAGCATCGGAGGCAACAGGGCAGAACGGCCTCCTCCACGTCTCCGCAATGTGAACGTTCTGCGCCAAGTGACAACTGGCGTGGCGGGCTTGACATTTCAGCGTGCGACCGATGGTAAGATCATCTTACTTCCAGTGGGCTGATGGCGTATGGGGGCATTCCGGGAGGAATGGATTCCTCGGCCCCACCTTCGGAGGGGCACCTCCCGAAGCGGCGCACGGTCGTGGCGAACAAGCCCTGGTCGCGTGCCGCATGACGGGGTGTCAAGCCGTTTCCAGCCATGGCACTTGAAGTGAGTCTCATGACATTTCCACAGGGCCCCGTCATCTGGGCGCTGGTTGTCGTAGCAGTGGTCGCCGTGGGTGCCGTTCTGCGGGCTCGCGCGACCAACGTCGAACTACGCAGGGGCAACGCCGAGCTGAGCGCCGAGCGCGACGAGCTCCTGCGGCAGCGGGACGAACTCCACGTCGTCCACAACGGGCTCCTCCAGCGGCAGGCATCCGAGCTGGCCGAGGTCCGCAAGGACGCCGAGGAGGAGACCAAAGCGGTCCTCAAGGCCGCCGTCCGCACTCTTCAGGGCCTCGCCGACGAGCAGCAGGTCGTGATCGAGAAGGCCCAGCGCAAGTACGGCGACGACCCCGGGATCCTCGCCGACCTGATGGCCATGGACCACGCCAACAGCCAGTTCGGGCGGCGCGCCCAGGGCATCGCCGTCCTCTGCGGCGGCTGGCTCGGCCGACGCGAGACCGTGGCCTCCGTCTTCGACGTGGCCCGCAGCGCCCAGGGCCGTATCCGCCACTTCGACCGGGTCCGGGTCAACGGCCAGGTGAACTTCTCGGTCGTCAGCCGGGCCGTCGAACCGGTCGCCGTGGTCCTCGCCGAGCTGCTCGCCAACGCCACCAACTACTCCGCCCCCGGCACCCCGGTGGAGATCAACATCCAGGCCGTGCCGACGGGCGTCTGCCTCATCGTCGACGACGCCGGTCTCGGCATGGGCCAGGAGGAGAAGGACCGCGCCGCGGCCCTGCTGACCCCCCAGGCGGCGATCAGCGTCTCCAGCCTGGGCATCCCGCCGCAGTTCGGGTTCGCCGTCTCCGGGATGCTCGCCGCCCGCTACGGGTTCCGGGTCTCGGTGGACTCCGTTTCCCCCTATGGAGGCGTACGAGCGGTGGTACTGATCCCCGACGAGCTGCTCACCACTGAGGTCCCGCAGCCCTCCCCGGCCGCCGCCGAGGTCCCCCAGGACCCCGAGGCGTACGGGAACCAGCATCAGCAGCCCCAGATCCACCAGCCCGCTCAGTGGCAGCAGCAGGCGCCCGCCCCCGCGCCGAACCCGCCCACCCCGCTCTTCCCCCCGGCGGACCGGCGCCCGGACACCGCCACGCAGCAGCTCGCCCAGATCACCACCACCTCCGGCGGCCTGCCGAAGCGTCGTCGCAAGAGCCCCGTCTCCGCGGTGCCCCCGGCCGAGCCCCAGCCGCTGCGCAGCAGCGAGGAGACCGCCTCCCGCCTGGGCGCCTTCCAGCGCGGCACCCGCTCCGGGCGGTCCACGACGACGACCACGGAAGGATCCGAGATCCAGTGAACCCCGACCTGTCCTGGGTACTCAACGATGTGCTCCAGGTACCCGGAGCCCGGCACGCGATCCTCGTCTCCGCCGACGGGCTGCTCCTCGCCAACTCCAGCGAGATCGGCCGGGACGACGCGGAGACCGTCGCCGCGGCCATGAGTTCCATGCAGTCCCTCAGCCGCGCCGTCGCCCCCTTCATCGGCACCCGTGACCCGGGCCGCTGGCGCCAGACGCTCCTGGAGTACGAGGACGGCTGGATCTTCCTCATCGCCGCGGGTACCGGCGCCTACCTCGCCGCCACCGCAGCCGCCGACGTGGACATGGAGGCGATGTCCTTCCGGATGCAGCAGCAGGTCACCGCGCTGGGCAAGGCGATGACGACGCCGCCCCGCCAGAACGTGGGCAGCGAGATATGAGCGTCCCGGGCGAGGAGTCCAGCGTCAGCGCCGGGTTCGTCCGGTCCTACGTCATCACCGGGGGACGGGGGCTGCCCGACGCGGACGAACTCTCCCTCGTCACCCTCGTCACCCTCGCCCCCGACCGGCAGCCGCCGCCCAACCCGAGCCCCGAGATCAAGGCGATCTGGGAGCTGTGCTCCGGCGGCTACCTCTCGGTGGCGGAGGTCGCCGGCCACCTCGGGCTGCCGGTCGGCGTGGCGCGGCTGCTGCTCCAGGACTTAAACCAGCAGGGACATCTCCTGCGCCGCAAGGCTCCGCCACCGGCCCAGCTCGTCGACAGAAAGATCCTCGAAGAGGTGTTGCATGGACTCCAAGTCCGCTTCGGCTGAGAGCATCTATGTGCCGGACGCGGTGCGGCGCGCCGCGAAGATCCTGGTCGTCGGGCACTTCGCCGTAGGCAAGACGACGCTGATCGGCACGCTCTCCGAGATCACCCCGCTGCGCACCGAGGAGCGGATGACGCAGGCCGCCGCGCAGGTGGACGATCTGCGCGGGGCGCCCGACAAGACGACGACCACGGTCGCCCTGGACTTCGGACGCCTCACCCTCAGCGACGAGCTGGTGCTCTACCTGTTCGGTACGCCGGGGCAGCAGCGGTTCGTCGAGCTGTGGGAGGACATGGCGCGCGGTTCGCTCGGCGCGCTGCTGCTCGTCGACCCGGCGCGGCTGGCCGACACGTTCCCCGTGATCGACCTGGTGGAGACCTACGGGCTGGAGTACGCGGTCGCCGTCAACAGCTTCGATCCGTACTCCCGGCACGCCGAGGACGAGCTGCGCGAGGCCCTCGACCTGCTGCCGGACACCCCGGTCGTCTTCTGCGACGCCCGGGACCAGAAGTCCTCCGCGCAGGCCCTGATCACCCTCGTCCGCCACCTTCTCGCGCACGCGGCCTGATCCCCGCACCCCCTCCCGTACCCCTTCTGTATCCCGAAGCCGGGGCACCCGCCCCGCGATCACCCCGAGGAAGCCGAACATGGACCCGTCGCCGGGAGCCACCCCGTACAGCGCCCCCGCCGGGTGCCCGATGCACCAGCAGCAGACCTCCCTGTACGGGCCGGAGTTCGCCGCCGATCCGCACCGCGTGTACGACGCCTTCCGGGCGCACGGCCCCGCCGCCCCGATCGAGCTGGCGCCCGGGGTGGACGCCACGCTGATCGTCCAGCACGAGGCGGCGCTGCGGGTGCTCCAGAACCCGGCGCTCTTCGCCCGGGACTCGCGGCGCTGGGCGGCGCTGCGCGAGGGCGCGATCCCGATGGACAGCCCGGTGCTGCCGATGATGATGTACCGGCCCAACTGCCTCTTCACCGACGGTGCCGAGCATCTGCGGCTGCGCAAGGCGGTCACCGAGTCGCTGGCGCGGCTCAACAGCAGCCGGGTCAGCCGGGACGTCGAGCGGATCGCGGACTACCTGATCGACCAGTTCATCGAGCGCGGCTCCGCCGACCTGCTCAACGAGTACGCCAAGCTGCTGCCGCTGCTGCTGTTCAACCAGCTCTTCGGCTGCCCCGGCGACATCGGGGACCGGCTGACCCGCTCGATGTCCGCCATCTTCGACGGCGAGGACGTGCTGCGGGCCAACGCGGAGCTGACGGAGTGCCTGATGGAGCTGGTCGCGCTCAAGCGGCGCCAGCCCGGTGAGGACATCACCTCCTGGCTGATCCAGCACCCGGCCGGGCTGAGGGACGAGGAGCTGAAGGACCAGCTCGTGATGCTGATGGGCGCCGGTGTGGAGCCGGAGCGCAATCTCATAGCGAACGCGCTGCTGCTGATGCTCTCCGGTGACCAGCCGGGCGGGCACGAGCGGCACGGCGGCGGGCACGAGCGGCGCGGTTCGGGGATGCTCGTCGAGGACGCGCTCGACGACGTCCTGTGGAACAACCCTCCGATCGCCAACTACGCCACCCACTACCCGGTACGGGACATCGAGCTGGACGGGGTGGTACTCAAGGCGGAGACGCCGGTCCTCATCAGCTTCGCCGCCGCGAACAGCGACCCGTCCCTCACCGACGCCCGCCAGACCCTCAGCAAGGGCGCCCACCTGGCCTGGGGCGCGGGTCCGCACGTCTGCCCGGCCAAGTCGCCCGCCACCCTCATCGCGCTGACCGCGATCGAGAAGATCCTCAACACCGTGCCCGACCTCTCGCTGGCCGTCCCCGCCTCGGGCGTCGCCTGGCGCCCCGGCCCCTTCCACCGGGCCCTGGTCGCCCTGCCCGTACGGTTCACGCCGACCGCGGCCCGCCGCATGCCGGCCACCGCACAGCCGCCGGCCCCGACCTCGGCGCAACTGCCCGACCCGTACCGGAACGCTCCTCCCCAGCCGGGCGCCGCCCGTCACGCTGCGGAACCGGCCAAGAAGCAGAAGGGGTGGTGGAGTTCGTTCCTCGACGTCTTCCGCGTCTGAGCAGCTGGTTTCCGCGTAAGGCTCACATGCTGACAATTCGCGAGTGACAACCGGCATTTGTGACGAATGCATGTGACGGGGGCAACAAAGTCCGATGCTTGGCGCAGCTATCCGGAGGGGTAGGTTCTGGGCGGTAACCCCGGGCCGAGGTCAAGGAACTCTGCGTGAGCATCACAGGTGGTACAACCAGGACCCCCGACGGTCGGCGCGCGGTGATCGGCCTGCTCCGCAGACTCAGTTCGCCCGAGGGACAGGCCGAGCCGTACGGAATACTCGCGGAGCTGCGGACGATGGGTGACGTCGTCCGCGCTCCGTGGAACGGATACTTCGTCACCGGGTTCGACACCTGCAGCCAGGTGCTGCGCGGCCGCGACTGGCGGGCCCCCGACTTCGCCTGGCAGGAGCGGCAGGACGACGCCAAGCGGTGGGACGACCTCGCGACCCGGGAGATGACGGGCACCCTGGCCCGGCTCAACGCCCCCGAACACACCTGCCAGCGCCGCTCACTGGGCCACCTCTTCGACCGCTCCACCATCGAACGCCTCACCCCCGACGTCGAGCACCACGCCGACCGCCTCCTGGACGAGCTGGCCGGCAAGCTCCGCTGGGGTGAGGCGGACTTCGTCTCCACGGTCGGCGAGCAGCTGCCGGTCCACACCATCGGCTCCTGGCTGGGGCTGCCGCCCGAGGACTTCTCCCACATCCTGGAGATCACTCACAACCAGGTGTACGCGCAGGAGCTGCTGCCCACCAGGAGCCAGCTGGCGGTCTCCGCCGAGGCGACCGCACAGCTGCGCGCCTACTTCACCGACCTGGTCGCCCGCCGCCGCGCCGAGCCCCGCCACGACGTGCTGACCGGCTGGATCCACACCTGGGACGCGCTGGAGCCGGACCGCGAGCAGGCGGACGAGATCCTCTACCGGCTCACCATGTTCGTCACCATCGCCTCGCTGGAGACCACCGCGACGCTGCTGACGTCCATGGTCTCCCTGCTGCTGGACGGGCCCGGCCGCTGGGAGTGGCTGCGCTCGCACCCCGAGCACATCGACGCGGCCGTGGACGAGGTGCTGCGCTACGACCCGCCCATCCACATCAACACCCGGATCGCCGCCGAGGACACCGTCCTGGCCAGCGTCCCCATCAAGAAGGACAGCATGATCCACGTCCTGTACGGCGCCGCCAACCACGACCCGCGCCGCAACCCCGACCCCGGCGCCTTCGACATCCTGCGCGGCGGCAGCCACCTCACCTTCGGCGGCGGGGTGCACTACTGCCTGGGGGCGGCGCTGGCCAAACTGGAGGCACGGACGCTGCTCGCCCGCATGCTGGATCGTTTCCCCACCCTGCGGACGGTCTCCCCGCCGGTGTACGCCCCCCGGATGGTCTTCCGCCGCATCACCTCGCTGGGCGTGGCGCTGTGAAGCTCTCGCTGCCCGGTTTCCCGAACTCCTCCCCGCACGAGACGCACTCGACCCCGCCCGAGAGGCCCGCGTCCCCCGCCGAGACGGCCACGACCTCGCCGGAGACGCCGTCGACGGTACGCACCCGGCGGGAGGGTGCCGTCCTGTACGTGGAGCTGAACGCCCCGCGGACCGGGAACGCGGTCACCGAGGCGATGCTCGACGACCTGCTGGCCGTCGTCGCCTTGCCGGACCCGGAGGTGCGGGTGCTGGTGCTCAGCGCCGCCGGGAACGACTTCTGCCTGGGCGGCGACCGCGCCGAGTTCGCGGACTGGCTGGCGGAGGATCCGGCCGGCCGGGGTATCCGGGTCTCCGGTGAGAAGGCCCGCCGGGTCTGCGAGGCGCTCTCCGGCAGCCGGGCCGTCACCATCGCGCGGGTCCAGGGGAAGGCGGTCGGCGCGGGTTTCGCGCTCGCCCTCGCCTGCGATCTGCGGGTCGGCGCGGAGAACGCCTCCTTCCGGCTGCCGGAGCTGGCGCTCGGGCTGCCGACGGCGTGGGGCGGGCTGCTGCCCCGGCTGATCCACGAGGTGGGCGCGGCCCGGGTCCGGGAACTCGTCCTCACCGGGCGGGCGTTCGACGCCGCCGAGGCACAAGCGCTCTCCGTCCTTCAGCGCGTGGTTCCGGAACACGAATTGGATCAGGCCGTACAGGCCTGGGCGAAGCCCGTCGCACGCCGACCCGAGGCCGCCCTGCGGGTGACGAAAGCCCTGCTCAACTCCTATGCGGCGGCCACCCGGATGGCCGATCCCTCGTTCCTGGACGCGGAGCTGATGGCCTCCGTCGCGGCAGCCGGCCGACGCACACCCCCTCGCACTCCTGGGCCCGGCACGTCACACTCGTAACAATCGACAGGGGAGGTCTCGGGCGTGGATGTACCGGTGTGGCTCTGGGTGGCGTTCGCCGTAACGGTGATCGTCTCCCTCACAGTCGACTTGCTTGCCCACCGAAAAGCTCATGTCATCGGCTTCAGGGAAGCGGCCTGGTGGAGCGTGCTGTGGGTGAGCCTCGCGCTCATCTTCGGCGGTGTGGTCTTCTTCGTCCTCGGGACGACCGCGGGGACGGAATACACGACGGCCTGGCTGCTGGAGAAGAGTCTCTCGGTCGACAACCTCTTCGTCTTCGCGCTGATCTTCGCCTATTTCAAGGTGCCCCGCGAATATCAGCACCGGGTTCTGTTCTTCGGTGTCATCGGCGCCCTGGTGTTCCGCGCGATATTCCTGACGGCCGGCGTCGCGGTGGTGAACCGCTTCACCTTCGTGCTCTTCCTCTTCGCGGCGATCCTGTTCTACAGCGCCTACAAGATCCTCAAGGGCGAGGAGGACAGTTTCGATCCGGGCAAGAGCTTCGCGGTGCGGATGCTGCGGAGGATCATGCCGGTCCGGAACGAGTACGCGGGAACGCACTTCGTCATACGGGAGGAGGGGAAGCTGGTCGCCACACCGCTGCTCGCGGTGGTGGCCGCGATCGAGGCGGCCGACCTGCTCTTCGCCGTCGACAGCGTGCCCGCCGTGCTGGCGGTCAGCGACGACGCGTTCATCGTCTACACCAGCAACGCGTTCGCCATTCTGGGGCTGCGGGCCCTCTACTTCCTGCTGGCAGGACTGCTGGACCGCTTCCACTACCTGAGTACGGGCCTGGCCGTCATTCTGGCCTTCATCGGGGTCAAGCTCCTTCTCCAGGCCTCGCACAAGATGATCAGCACCTCCGTTCCGGAGATTCCCTCACCGGTCAGCCTGACGGTGATCGTGGTCATCCTGACGATCTCGGTCGTGCTCAGTATTCGGCGCCCACCGCCGAACGCGGATTCCGACGAGAGTGCGGGGAGTACGGAGAAGCCCTCTGACGGGAAGCCGGCCGGGTAGACCAGGCGGGCAGGGGCCGGGCGAAGCCGGGGGAAGGGGATTCCCCACGGCGATGCCCGGCCTTGTCGCTGCTCCCGCGGCGGCCCGTCACGGCTCGGCCCGCGGCGGCTCGGCCCGCGGCGGCTCAGCCCGCGGCGAGCCGTTCCGTCAGCCGGGCCGTGAGCCGGGCCTTCGCGGCCGGCCACTCGTCGGCGAGCAGCGAGAAGTAGACGCTGTCCCGCCAGCTCCCGTCGGGCCGCCGCCGGTGGCGGCGGAGCACCCCCTCACGGACCGCCCCGAGCCGGGTGATCGCCGCCTGGGAGCGCTCGTTGCGGTGGTCGGTCTTCAACTGCACGCGCCCCATCCCCAGTTCGTCGAAGGCGTGGCCGAGCAGCAGCAGCTTCGTCTCGGTGTTGACCTCGGTGCGCCAGTACGCCCGCCCGTACCAGGTCCAGCCGATCTCCAGCCGCTCGTCGGGCACCGAGATGTCCAGGTAGGTGGTCCAGCCGACGGCCCGCCCGCTCGCGCGGTGGACCACGGCGAACGGGACGTACGCGCCGCACTCGGCCTCGGCGAGCACGCCCTCCAGCCGGGTCAGCAGCTCCTCGCGGGTCCGCGGCGCCGGACCGCCCAGCCAGCGCCACACCTCCTCGTCCCGGCCGCCCGCCTCGAAGAGATCGTCGAGGTGGCCGGTGGTCAGCGGAACGAGGGTCACGTACTGCCCGGTCAGGGTCACGGGCCGAGGGGTAAGCGCAGGCATGACGGGACCCTAACCTTTTATGTACTAGCACACAACATATACGTACTAGTGCATAAGCCGGGCGGAGTTGTCCCGGCGCGCGCGTACGCGGACTGCTGACTAGCGTGACGGGAGGGGGCGGCCAGGAGCAGCAACGAAGGACCACGAGAGGGTCCAGGACCGGAAGAGGACCAGTGCCATGGCTGTACAACCCGAAGGCACCCCGTGTTGGGCGGACGCCATGTTCGCCGACCTGGAGGGCGCCAAGAGCTTCTACGGTGACGTGCTCGGCTGGACGTTCGGCGAGAGCTCGTCGGAGTTCGGTGACTACACGACGGCGTACGCGAACGGCAAGGCGGCGGCCGCCGTGGTGCCCCCCATGCCCGGCGCGGACGGAGCATCCGCGTGGTGCCTGTATCTGGCCTCGCCGGATACCGCCGCCACCGGCGAGAAGATCCGCGCCAACGGCGGCGAGGTGCTGATGGAGCCCATGCAGGTGGGCGGCTTCGGCACGATGCTGCTGGCCCGCGACCCCGGCGGCGCGGCCTTCGGCGTCTGGCAGGCCGCCGAGCACGAGGGGTTCGAGACGGAGACGGGCTCGGTCGGCGGCTACTGCTGGGGCGAGGTCTTCACCCGGGACCCGAAGGCCGCGGACACGTTCTTCCCGGCCGTCTTCGGCTACGCGGTACGGAAGTTCGACGACGAGTCGATGGACTTCACCATGTACGACGTCCAGGGCGAGACGGTGCTCGGCCGGATGACGATGGGCGACGACTTCCCGCCGGAGGTGCCCGCGTTCCTGAACGTTTACTTCACCATCCCGGACTGCGACGCGGCGGTGGCGAAGGCGACCGAACGGGGCGGGGTACTGCGGTTCGGGCCGATGGACAGCCCCTTCGGCCGGTTCGCGGCGCTCTCCGACCCGCAGGGCGCGACGTTCTCCGTGATCGACGTGACGAGGACGGAGGGTGAGATGCCGGCGACGAGCCCGGCGGCCTGAGCCCGGCCCCGGCACCACGGAGCCCCCGGACCCTCCCCGGTCCGGGGGCTCCGTACGATCCTCCGAGAACCTCGCATCTGCGATGGTCGATCACCTCAAGGGTGGCACATGCAAGCCCAACTGGCCTAGCGTGTCGCACATGCAGTCGTACACAATCGGTCAGGCAGCACGACTTCTCGGCGTCAGCCCCGACACCGCCCGACGCTGGGCGGACGCCGGCCGGGTCGCGACCCATCGCGACGAGACCGGCCGACGGCTGATCGACGGTCGTGCGCTGGCCGCCTTCTCGATCGAGGTCGGCCAGGGCGCCGCCGACGAGGAGGAGACCCCGTACACCTCGGCGCGCAACGCCTTCCCGGGCATCGTCACCGCGGTGAAGCTCGGCGATGTCGCGGCCCAGGTCGAGATCCAGGCCGGCCCGCACCGGCTCGTCTCCCTCCTGACCCGGGAGGCGGTCGAGGAGCTGGGCCTGGAGGTCGGCATGCAGGCGACCGCCCGGGTGAAGTCGACCAACGTGCACATCGACCGCACCTGAGTCGTCTGGGCCGGGCCGTCCTCCACCGCCCGGACCGGGAGACCGCGGCCGGTGCGGAGCACGGCCCGCAGGCCCGTCACGTACCTCTCCCTGGCCCGTGGGCCATGACCACCGCCCCGCCTCTCGTACACCGCCCCACCTCTCGCATCCCGGCCCGACCACGCGCCCCGCGCGCACTCGTCCTGCCCGCGGACGGCACCCGCCGACCGGGCTCGCAGCCAAGGAGCCCCGCCCTCATGCCCCTCCCGCTCACCCGCCGCCGTACCGCCGCCGTCCTGACGGCCGCCCTCCTCCTCCCGCTCGCCGCCTGCGGGGACGACGGTCCCGGCGCGGGGAAGGACGGCGCCTCCGGCGCCCCGGCCGCCGAGCTGACCGTGCTGGCCGCCGCCTCGCTGACCGATGCCTTCAAGGAGGCGGGAGCGACGTACGAGAGGGAGAACCCGGGCACGAAGGTCACGTTCTCCTTCGCGGGCTCCCAGGAGCTGGCCGCCCAGGTCAGGCAGGGCGCCCCCGCCGACGCCCTGGTCACCGCCGACACCAGGACGATGGACGGCCTCTCCGCCGAGGCCGGCACCCCGACCGTCATCGCCAAGAACCGGCTGGTCATCGCCGTCGGCGCGGGCAACCCGGAGAGGGTCGGGAGCCTCGGGGACCTCGCCGGCACCCGGCTCAAGGTCGTCCTGGCCGCCCCCGAGGTGCCGGTGGGCCGCTACAGCAAGCAGATCCTCGACGCGCAGCGGATCGTGGTGAAGCCGGTCTCCCTGGAGCCCAACGTCCGCGCGGTCCTCGGCAAGGTCGAGCTGGGCGAGGCGGACGCGGGGCTCGTATACAAATCGGACGCCGAGGCCGCCACCGACAAAGTCGACGCGATCGACATCCCTGACGCGGAGAACGCCGTCGCCTCCTACCCGGCCGCCACGCTGAAGGCGTCCAGGCACGGCGAGGCCGCCGCCGCGTTCGTCGCCTGGCTCTCTACGCCCGCCGCGCAGAAGATCCTCCGGGACGCGGGCTTCCAGCAGCCGTAACCTGCGCTACGGACCAGCATCCGCAGCCCGCCCTGCGGACCGACAGCCGTTCACCGGCGCACGCCCCTGCGGCGTATCCCGCCCCGCCCCGGCGGGCCCGTACCGCACGGCAGCCGCTCCACGTCCCGGCAGGCCCGCACCGCCGCCCGACGGGCCTGCCGGGCACCCGCACCTCCAGCCGCCAGACGAGGCCACCATGAAACGACCGGCACTCCGCCGTAAGCCCAAGGTCCCCGCCCCGATCCTGCTGACCGTGCCCGCGCTGCTGGCCGTGGCGCTCCTGATGCTGCCGCTCGTCGGCATCCTGGCCCGTACCCCCTGGGGCGACCTCGGCGCGCACCTCACCGCCGGACCGACCACCCAGGCGCTCCGCCTCTCCCTGCTGGTCTCGCTCTGGTCACTCGGCCTCTCGCTGCTGCTCGGGGTGCCGTTGGCCTGGCTGCTGGCCCGGGTGCCGTTCCCCGGCAAGGCGTTCGTCCGCTCGCTGGTGCTGCTGCCGATGGTGCTGCCGCCCACGGTCGGCGGAGTGGCGCTGCTGCTGGCGTTCGGGCGGCGCGGACTGCTCGGACCGTGGCTGGAGGACACGTTCGGGATCACGCTGCCCTTCCACACCTCGGGGGCGGTGCTGGCCGCCACGTTCGTCGCGATGCCGTTCCTGGTCGTCTCGCTGGAGGGTGCGCTGAATGGTCTGCGCCCCCGGTACGAGGAGACCGCGGCATCGCTCGGAGCCTCGCCGGTACGGGTGTTCCTCACCGTGACCCTGCCGATGGTCGCCCCCGGGCTGATCGCCGGAGCGGCCCTCACCTGGGCGCGGGCGCTCGGGGAGTTCGGCGCCACCATCACCTTCGCCGGGAACCTCCCGGGCACCACGCAGACCCTGCCGCTCCAGGTCTATCTGCTGCTCCAGGAGTCGCCGGAGGCCGCCACCTCGCTCTCGCTGCTGCTCCTGGCCATCGCCATGGCCGTGCTGATCGCGCTGCGCGGCCGGTGGACCGGCACCCCGGGCGACCACCACCGGGAGCGGGGGCGCGCCCCCCTCCCGGAGGAGCCGAAGGGCGCGGCGCCGGGCGCCCTGCCGTACGTACGGGAGCCCGAACCACCCACGTACCTACGGGACGAGGCCTCCCGGGACGTCCTGGCCGGGGCCCCCGGCCACACCCTGGCCAAGCCCCCCCGGGAGCGCTGGTCCGTGCACGCCGACGTCACCGGCTTCACCCGGCTCACCCTGGCCGCCGACCCCGGAACCACCATCGCGGTCGTCGGCCCCAACGGCGCGGGCAAGACCACCCTCCTGCGCGCCCTCCTCGGGCTCACCCCCCGGGCCCACGCCGCACTCCGCCTGGGGGACAGCGACGTCACCAGCCTCCCCCCGCACCGCCGAGGGGTCGCCTGGGTCCCCCAGGACGGGGCGCTCTTCTGGCACCTGAGCGCCCTGTCCAACACGGCGTACGGGCTCCGCGCCCATGGCGTCCCCCGGGCGGAGGCCCGGCGGGAGGCGCAGGCCTGGCTGGACCGGCTCGGCGTCGGCCACCTGGCCCACCGCAAGCCCGGCCGGCTCTCCGGCGGCCAGGCCCAGCGGGTCGCCCTGGCCCGCGCGCTGGCCGCCCGCCCACGCCTGCTGCTGCTGGACGAACCGCTCGCCGCCCTCGACCAGACCACCCGGGCCCATGTCCGGCACACCCTGCGCCGGCACCTCGCGGACTTCGGCGGGGTCTGCCTGATCGTCACGCACGACCCGGTCGAGGCGGTCTCGCTGGCCGACCGGGTCCTGGTCCTGGACGACGGCCGGGTCCTCCAGGACGAGCCGCCCGCGGAGGTGACCCGCCACCCGCGCTCCCCCTGGGTGGCCCGGATGCTCGGCCGCAACGCCTGGCCCGGCACCGCGACCGCCGACGGCCTGGACCTGGCGGGCGGCGGCCGTCTCGTGGTCGCCGAACCGCTCGCCCCGGGCACGGAGGCCCTCGCGGTCATCGCCCCCGAAGCCGTCTCCGTACACCGGGGGAAACCCACCGGCTCCCCCCGCAACGTCTGGCCCGGCACGGTCCGCGAGATCACCTCGGGCGGCAGCCGGCTCCGCCTCCTCATCACCTCCGACCGGGCGCCGGACCTGGTCGCGGAGATCACCCCGCAGGCGGCGGCCGAACTGCGCATCACGGACGGCACACAGGTCTGGACGGGCGTGAAGGCGACCGAGGTGACGGTGGTCCCGCTCTGAGACCGGCCGGGTTCCCGAAACCGCCGCAGGCCACCCGAAAGCATGGCACCGGCCCCGGCGGGAACCGGAACAACTGCCGTACGCGTACTCATGTACGACAGATCCGAGAGACGGGGCATCCATGGCACTGTTCGGCAACGCGCACACCATCGACCCGGCCACCGCCCAGCAGGACTACGAACGGCTCCTCGGCCAGGGCGAGCAGGTGCACGCCGCGTTCCTGCTGATCCGCGACACGATCCTGTTCACCGACCGCCGGCTGATCCTGATCGACAAGCAGGGCATCACCGGCAAGAAGGTCGAGTACCACTCCGTGCCGTATCGCAGCATCACGCACTTCGCGGTGGAGACGGCCGGGACGTTCGATCTGGACGCGGAGCTGAAGATCTGGGTATCGGGCAGCTCGACCCCGCTCCAGAAGACGTTCACCAAGGGCGTCGACATCTACGAGGTGCAGGCGATACTGACGCAGTTCGTGGCGCGGTGACGGCCTGGGCGCCCCTCAGAAGTACGGACGCAGCCGGGAGTTCGCCGCGTTGCCCGGGGCCGAGTCGCGCATCCGGGCCACGCGCTCGCGCAGCTCTGGCAGCAGCCCGTACAGCACATCGCCCGGACAGCGGGTCTCGAAGCTGTCGCGGTGGCCCGAGATGACGTTCAGCCGGGCCACCTGACCCTCGTCGAAGCGGCTCTCCGCGTTGGTGGAGACCAGTTCGACGGTGGCGAGCGGGTCGACGCCGGGGCGCAGCTTCCAGGCTGCCAGCTCGACCAGGGCCTCCAGCATCGGCTCCGGCACCTCGGCGCCCGCCGCGAAGTCGCCGATGGCCGCGATGCCGACGGTGTCCGCGTTGAACCCCTTGGTGTGGGCGCCCAGCACCGACCGCCCCACACCGCCCGCCCGGCCCTCGTAGATGGTGCCGCAGCGGTCGACGAGGAAGTTGTAGCCGATGTCGTCCCAGCCGTCCTTCTCGACGTGGTCGCTCTGGACGGCCCGGATCAGCTCGGGGGCCTCCGCGCAGTCGTAGTCGTTGGGGTTGCCGGTGTGGTGGACGAAGACCGCCTCCGCCGCTCCGGTGTACTGCGGCTTCTCCCGGACCAGCCCCTCGTCCGCGTGCCACTCCTGGCGGCTGACGACGGCGGGCTGCGGGAGCCCGCGCGGCGGCCGGGGTCCGGTGGCCAGCTCCCGGTGCTGCTCGTGGAGCGCCGGGCCGTCCCGGAAGACCAGGAGGACCAGGGGCAGCAGCAGGGCGCCCAGGACGATTCGGCGGGACCACATGGACCCCACCCTGCGCCCCGGCCCCGGCCTCCGCAGAGGAGCTGGCCGATCGGGTGACCCTCACCCCACGAGGATTTCCTCCCGGAATGCACATGTCCATGGGTGTTCTTACGATGAGGTACTGATCATCCGCCGCCCCCCTGCGGCGCGCCCGGCCGGATCGAGGAGCGCCATGTCCCACGACGCTGTGCAGGAGGGGCAGGACGGCTCGGCGGTCAGCCTGAGGCCCAACGCCATCGGGTTCGTCGACGCTCTGGTCATCGGCCTCAACGCGACCTCCCCCGCCTACTCCCTGGCCGCCGTGATCGGCCCGATCGTGGCCCTGGTGGGGATCTACGCCCCGGGCGTCATGCTCGCCTCCTTCGTCCCGATGCTGCTGATCGCCTCGGCCTTCTACTACCTCAACAAGGTCGACCAGGACTGCGGCACGACGTTCTCCTGGGTGACCAGGGCGATGGGCCCGTGGGCGGGGTGGCTCGGCGGCTGGGCGATCACCATGACCGGGGTGCTGGTGGTCGGTTCACTGGCCGATGTGGCGGTGAGCTTCACCCTGCTGGCGGTCGGGCTGGACAGCTGGGTGGCCAACGACTTCGTACGGCAGCTCCTCACCGTGCTGCTGATCATCGTGATGACCGGACTCTGCGTCATCGGCACCGAGCTGTCGGCCAAGGTGCAGAACGCGCTGATCCTGGCGCAGGTCGCGTTCCTGCTCGTCTTCGTCGCGGTGGCGCTCTACCGGGTGTACGCGGGCACCACCGGCTTCGACTCCGTCACGCCGTCCCTGAGCTGGCTGGACCCGTTCGGCGCCGGTGGGGCCGCGCTGACCGGCGGGCTGCTGCTCGGGGTGTTCATCTACTGGGGCTGGGAGTCGGCGGTCAACCTCACCGAGGAGACCGAGAACTCGGCGAGCGCGCCGGGCAGGGCGGGGCTGTGGTCCACGGTGGTGCTCCTGGTGACCTACCTGTCGGTGGCCGTGGCCGTGGTCGCCTTCGCGGGTACGGCGTTCCTGGCCGAGAACGCCGAGGAGGAGGAGTTCGTCTTCGCCCGGCTCGCCGGGGACGTGCTGGGCGGCTGGGACTGGATCCTGCTGCTGGCCGTCGCCACCTCCGCGATCGCCTCCACCCAGACCACGATCATCCCGGCCTCCCGGACCGCCCTGTCGATGGCCCGGCGTCAGGCGCTGCCGCAGCACTTCGGGCACATCAGCCCCCGGTTCCGCACCCCGGACGTCAGTACGTGGTGGGTCGCCGCGATCGCCATCGCCTGGTACCTGGTGGTCAGCCAGATCTCCACCACCGCCCTCTTCGACTCCCTCACCGCGCTCTCCCTCCTGATCGCCTTCTACTACGCGCTCACCGGCGTGGCCTGCGCCGTCTACTACCGGCGCCACCTCACCGAGAGCGTGCGCAACCTCGTCCTCATCGGGCTGGGCCCGGTGGTCGGTGCCGGGCTGCTGACCTGGCTGCTGGTGCGGTCGGTGACGGACATGTCCGATCCGGCCAACTCCTACAGCGGCACCTCCTGGTTCGGCCTCGGCCCGCCGCTGGTCATCGGCATCGTGATCTCCCTCGTCGGCGTGATCCTCATGGTGGTGTGGCGGCTGCGGGACGCGGTGTTCTGGCAGGAGCGGCCCGGGGTCGCCGACCCGGAGCTGGTGCGCGCCACGGCCGCGGAACCCGCCGACCGGAAGGAGACTTGAGATGTCGGTCGTCCTCGGCTACGACGAGTCCCCCGGCGCCGCCCGGGCCCTGCGCATCGCCATCGAGGTGGCTGCCGCGTACGGCGAGGAGCTGGTCCTCGTCTACGGCGCCGCCGCCCCGGGCCTGCGCGAAGGGGCGGAGTACCGCAGCCACTACGACGCGATCCGGCAGGCCGGCCGCACCGGCCTGGAGCACGCGCTGGCGTCCGCCGAGGAGGCGGGGGTCCCGGCCCAGGTGGAGGTGCTGGACGAGAGCCCGGCGCAGGCCCTCCTGGACGCGGCCGAGCGGCACGCGGCCCGGGTCATCGTGGTCGGCACCTGGGGGGAGAGCCCGATGCGCGGCGCCCTCCTCGGCTCGACCCCGCACAAGCTGCTGCACATGTCCTCCGTCCCGGTGCTGTGCGTCCCGACGGAGGACGCCTCCTGACCGCGACGCCCCCGCGCCCTCACCACGCCTCCCCGCTCTCCGCCGCCCGGCTCGGCGCAGCCGCCCCCCTGCCGCCCTCCTCCTTCCGCAGCAGCCGGAACGCCAGCAGCGGGAACGTCAGCACCGACACCATCGCGGCGGCGACCAGCGCGGCGGCCTCCCCCGCCCCGATCACCTTCTCGTCCAGCCCGATCGCGGTGATCGCCACCACCAGCGGCAGACACGTGGAGGAGAACAGGGCCAGGGCGGACCGGGGCGCGCGCCCGGTCAGGTCGCGCGGGGCCAGGAGGTACGCCGGTACACCCCGGACCAGCAGGAAGAACAGCAGGAACACCGGCAGGAGCAGCAGCGGGCGGCCCCCGTCCAGGAGCGCCGCGAGATCGAAGTCGATGCCCGTGACGACGTAGAAGAACGGAACCAGGAAGCCGAATCCGATGGCCTCGATCTTCCCCAGGATCTCCCCGCTGCGCTCGGGCACCGCCCCCTGGAGGACCAGCCGGGTCAGCATCCCGGCGGCGAACGCGCCGAGCAGGGCGTCCAGGCCGAAGACATGGGCCAGTCCCAGCATCCCGGCGAGCAGCAGCATCACGAAGCGGACGGCGAACTGGCCGCTGCTGTGCAGGGTCATGGCGATGATCCGGGCGAACCACGGGGGCCTGGGCCGCATCGCCCAGAACACCGCGACCACCGTGATGACGGCGAACACCGCGAGCACCGCGCTCGCCGCCCCCGGGCTCCGCCCGCTGAACAGCAGGGCCATCGCCACGATCGGCCCGAATTCGCCGACCGACCCGAACGCCATCACCACCGACCCGAACCTCCCCTCCAGCCGCCCCGAGTCCCGCAGGATCGGCAGCACCGCGCCCAGGGCCGTACTGGTGAGCGCGGTGCCGATCACCAGGCTCTTGGCCAGGTCCGCGCCGCTGAGGAGCAGGGCGGCTCCGAGCCCGACGGCGAACGAGCAGATCCAGGCCCCGCCGGCCCGGCGCAGGGTGGAGCCGCGGACCTCCGCGAACCGGATCTCGTACCCCGCGAGGAAGATCAGCATCGAGAGGCCGAGGTCGGACAGCGCGTCGATGACCTGGTCGTGGTGGGCCCAGCCGAGCACATCGGGGCCGACCAGGATGCCGAGCACGATCTCGAAGATGACGACGGGCACGGACAGCCACCGACCGGTCGCATAGCCCAGCAGCGGGGCGAGAACCGCCAGGGCCATGATCAGGACCAGGGTCCCGGGATGCTCCATCGCTCGTGTATAGCAAGGAATGCGGCTTCATCACCCGGTATGACACCCTGCTGTCGGCGCCCGCGGGGAGGCATCTGCGCGAGGGGACGGAGGCATGCGGCGGGGGGGGGGGGGGGGGGGGGGGGGGGGGCGCACCCCGCCCGCCCGGCCGGCTGCCTCCTCCGCTTCGTCTTCCCCCCCACC
>NZ_JBWKCM010000025.1:70928-88348 GCF_056436485.1 Streptomyces sp. NPDC043746
GAGGAAAATCAGGCCCGTTGGGAGGGGTGGGGGGGGGGGTGGGTGTGTGCTTTCCCCCGACCCTAGCGTGGGGGGGGGGGGGGGGGGGAGAGGGGGGGCCCCCCCCCCCCTCCCCCCCCCCCCCCCCCCGCTCCGCATAAGGCGCTCGACGTCCCTCGCTGCGCGTCCCCCGACCCGCGCCTCCCGGACTACGCGGCCCGGTTCGTCCTGCGCTGGGCGGCGGCCGCACGTGCCTCGGCCGTCGGCAGGTCCGGGCGGCGGCGCCGGGCCGGGGCCCCGCCGCCGCGCTGGGTGCCGCGCCCCATGAAGGCGCCGCCGCCACCACGGCCGGAGCGCTCCTTGGGCGGGGCCGTGACGACCACGGGGACACCCGAGGGCGCCTGTGCACCGGTGATCCGGCTCAGCTCGGCCTCACCCGAGCGGACCTGGGCGATCTGCGGGGTGATGCCGGCGTCGGCCATCAGCCGGGCCATGTCGCGGCGCTGGTTGGGCAGCACCAGCGTGACGACGCTGCCGGACTCACCGGCCCTGGCCGTCCGGCCGCCGCGGTGCAGGTAGTCCTTGTGGTCGCTCGGCGGGTCCACGTTCACGACGAGGTCCAGGTTGTCGACGTGGATGCCCCGGGCGGCGACGTTCGTGGCGACGAGGACCGTGACATGCCCGGTCTTGAACCGCTCCAGGGTCCGGGTGCGCTGCGGCTGGGACTTGCCGCCGTGCAGCGCGGCCGCTCGGACCCCGCTCTGCAGCAGGTGGTCGGTGAGCTTGTCGACCGCGTGCTTGGTGTCCAGGAACATGATCACGCGCCCGTCGCGGGCGGCGATCTCCGTGGTGGTGGCGTACTTGTCGGCGCCCTGGACGTAGAGCACATGGTGCTCCATCGTCGTGACGGCACCGGCGGCCGGGTCGACGGAGTGGACGACCGGGTCGTTGAGGTAGCGCCGCACCAGCAGGTCGACGTTGCGGTCCAGGGTGGCCGAGAAGAGCATCCGCTGCCCCGCCGGGTTCACCTGGTCGAGCAGCTCGGTGACCTGCGGCATGAAGCCCATGTCGGCCATCTGGTCGGCCTCGTCGAGGACGGTGGCGGTGACCCGGTCCAGCTTGCAGTCGCCGCGCTCGATGAGGTCCTTGAGCCGGCCCGGAGTGGCGACGACGACCTCGGCACCGGCGCGCAGCGCACCGGCCTGCCGACCGATGGACATGCCGCCCACGACGGTGGCGAGCCGCAGCTTCAGCGACCGGGCGTACGGGGTGAGGGCGTCGGTGACCTGCTGGGCCAGCTCACGCGTCGGTACGAGTACCAGGGCGAGGGGGCGCTTGGCGTCGGCGCGGCGCCCCTCGGTCCGGGCCAGCACCGCCAGGCCGAACGCGAGGGTCTTGCCCGAGCCGGTCCGGCCGCGGCCGAGGACGTCACGGCCGGCCAGCGAGTTCGGCAGGGTGGCCGCCTGGATCGGAAACGGCACGGTCACCCCCTCCGCGGCGAGCGCCGCCTTGAGCTTGGCGGGCATCTCCAGCTCACCGAAGGTCTCGGCGGCGGGCAGGGCCGGGGTGACGGTCACCGGCAGGGCGAACTCGCCCGTCGGCGCGGAGCCCCGGCGCCGGGCACCGCCGGCGGAGCGCCCGGCGCCGCCCCCGGATCGACGGGGTCCGCCACCGAACCCGGCGGCACGGCGTTCGCCGCCGCCGAACCCCGAACGGGTGCGGGCGTATCGGTCGTTCGAGCGGGGGGTGCGTTCGCGGTTCATGCAGAACCTTTCCTCGATGGGGCACGTATCGAGGGATTCTTTTTCGGGGGAATAAACCGTGAACGGCACCCAGAATCGCAAGAACGAGCCGATGAAATGACAAAGGGGCACCAGGGCGTTACGCCGCGGACCCCGGAAACAACAACGAGCTGGGGCCCGCACCCCAAGGTGCGGGCCCCAGCTGCGTAGTGCCGCCTGAACGCTCCGACGGACCCGAGTGATCAGGCGTCCGAGCGATCAAGCGGAACCGAGTGATCAGGCAGGGACGATGTTCTCGGCCTGCGGGCCCTTCTGGCCCTGCGTGACGTCGAAGGAGACCTTCTGGCCTTCCTGCAGCTCACGGAAGCCGGAGGCGGCGATGTTCGAGTAGTGGGCGAAGACGTCAGCGCCGCCACCGTCCTGCTCGATGAAGCCGAAGCCCTTTTCCGAGTTGAACCACTTCACGGTGCCAGTAGCCATGTCATATCTCCTTAGGGGAGGGGCAGTGCCCGTGGGCCCACACCTTGTGGACCCCACGTCGCCGCGATGATTACCCCGTCCGGAAGAGCACCGGAAAACTTGTAAGTTTTTGGGAACCACAACTGCAACTGAGATCAACAGTAGCACGGGACCCCGGGGCAGCGCCGAACGGAATATCACACGCGGCAGGGGAACAAAGCTGCGGGGAAAAAGCCTCGTCGCGCATTGCGTGAAATTCTGTCTCAGCGAATACAGATATCTTCCGGGCGCGCCACCAGGGCTCAGGGCCCCCGGAGGCCTCGGACCTCTGGGCCGCACACCCGGGCCCGGGCCTGCGGCCTCAGCGCTCCGCTCGGCCGCGCAGCTCCTCGTTGAGGCGGAGCGCCTCTTCGAGCTGGTCCTCCAGGATCACGATGCGGCAGGCGGCCTCGACGGGCGTGCCACCGTCGACGAGTTCGCGGGCGCGGGCGGCGATACGCAACTGGTAGCGGGAGTAACGGCGATGGCCGCCCTCGGACCGCAGCGGCGTGATCAGCCGGGCCTCACCGATCGCCCGCAGGAAGCCCGGCGTCGCCCCGATCATCTCGGCGGCGCGCCCCATCGTGTAGGCGGGGTAGTCGTCGTCGTCGAGCCGATCGATGGCGTGCGAGGGGTTCTCCGGGGGCATCTGCACCTCTTCTGTCACACATGTCTGTCACACGTGACGGAGGGCCCGGGGGGCGCCGTACGCCTGCGGGGTGCCCCTCTGCCGCGTACCGCTGTTTCACCTGACTGCACAAGAAACCCTAATCGCCCGGCCAGGCCATGTCTATCGCGGCCGGGACAGCTTTCGGCCACCAGCGGCGCGGCGATGGCCGACGCGCCGATGAAGCTGACCGACTGGTCAGTTGTCGTCGGGCGGACCGCGGGGCCATAATGCACGCGTAGCCCTTCACGCATCCCCCGTCGTGAAGGGCTACACCCCTGTCCGGAACCGGTGCGGACACCAGGCCGGGGCCGGTGCGGGGCACCGACCGAGGGCCTGTTCGGACGCCGAGCCCGAGCCGGGCGCGGGCGCCACGGGTCATCACGGGCAAGGGACTCCCCTCGTGGTCCCCTGCCCGTGTTTTTTCGAGTTAACAGTGACGTAGAGTGTTTGCGCAAGCTCAGTTCCGACTCCGAGGTGAGCGTGGAGGCCCGGATGGCCAAGGTCGAAGGTGACGAACCCGGTGCGG
Source organism: Streptomyces sp. NPDC043746 (assembly GCF_056436485.1). Classification (NCBI taxonomy): domain Bacteria; kingdom Bacillati; phylum Actinomycetota; class Actinomycetes; order Kitasatosporales; family Streptomycetaceae; genus Streptomyces; species Streptomyces sp. NPDC043746. The sequence goes on from NZ_JBWKCM010000025.1 coordinate 74,344, forward strand.
AACGGAACGAACCGCCCCGCCCGACCTGCCCGCCGCCCCTGAACTCACTGCGGGAAAAAGTCGAGTACATGGTCGAGAGGACCTTCCCCGGCCAGAAGGTCTCCGGCCGGGTCTTCGCCGAGCTGGTGCGGGAGCGGGGCGGCTCCCTCTCGCACAGCTACTTCTCCAACATCCTCGCCGGCAAGGTCACCCACCCCTCGGAGGAGATCCTCAAGGCGCTCGGGCTGGGGTTCGGCGTGGACTGGCGCTTCTTCAAGGAGGAGTCCGAGGTCGTCGACGACGTCGTCGCGGGGCTCCAGTTCCTCGCCAAACGGCGGACCGGGGAGATCAGCGGGGTGGCGGGCCGGGGGCTGGACGACGAGGGGCTGCCCCCGGAGCTGCTCCGGTTCGCGCTCTCCCTGCTGGAGGACGCGGCGCGGGAGGGCGCGGGGGAGCCCTCGCACAACCGCCCGCAGGACACGTAGCGTCGGTGTCATGTCCCTGCGGAAGCTGCGCAAAGAGTGCGAGGCCCAGCTCGCCGACCTGCCCATCCCGGTCCCGTTCTCGCTGACCGGCCTGGTCTCCAACATGGAGGCGGCGCGCGGCCGCACGATCCGGCTGCACGAGATGCCGGACCACCTCGCCCGCGTCAACGCCGCCTGCGGGCTGCGCCTGAAGGCGGGCTCCACCAGCCTCGTCCTCTACCGCCGCAGGCCCACCGCGTACCAGACCGAGCACGTCATCCTGCACGAGCTGTGCCACGAGTGGTTCGACCACGGCACGACCCTCGACGCGGAGCAACTGCGCACGCTGCTCCCCGTCTTCGACACCTCGCTGATCGCCCGGATGATCTCCCCGGAGGCCGCCGCGTCCTTCGCCGCCGGCGGCTCCACCGTGCAGGCCCGCGCGCAGTACGCGACCCACGACGAACGCATGGCCGAATTCGGCGCCTCCCTCATCCCCCGGATGGCACGGGACCTCACCACCGATGACATGGTGGGGCGGCTGACGGACTCCCTCTCCCGCCCGGTGGCCCACCGCCGACGCGGACTGTTCCCCCGGATCGGCCGGAGGGGCCCCTCGGCCGACGCGTGACCCGGGGCGCGCCTCCTCACCTGACACGTGCCACCACGGCCCGTCCCCCACTGCCATGCCCCCGACACCCGAGGACGAAAACCGCTGTGACCCCCCTCGATCTCGCCGGATACCTGATAGCCGGCCTGATGACAGCCGTTGCCCTGTGGCGTATGCCCGCTGCCCTGTGGGGCGACGAGGAGGACCGCAGACGGCGCGCCCTGTGGGGCTGCTACGCCGGATTCGCCCTCGCCCTGTGGACGAAGACCGAGGCGGTGCGCATCGGCCTCAACAACAGCGCCGTCACCGACCTCGCCGTCCTCATCAAGCACTACACCGCGACGGTGGCGATTCTGGCCATCCTCAGCTACATCGTCGCCATCTACGGCAGTTACCCGGAAGCGGGCGCCGTCCCCCGCCACGTACGGTTCGCCCGGCTCGTCCAGCAGGTCGCGGCCAAGGCCTCCGTGGCCACGCTGATCCTGCTGACCGTCCTCTTCTTCACCGTCGTCGACCGCTCCGAGCCCTCGGACCGCTTCGTCTCCGACCACGCGGGCGAGTGGGGCGCCACGCTCTACATGAGCGTCTTCTACCTCTACCTCGGCGCCGCCTCCGCCGTCTGCGCCTTCCAGTGGGCGCTGGCCACCGCCGACGCCCGGCGGCGCCATCTGCGCATCGGGCTCGGGATGATGACGTTCGCGATGTTCATCGGCGTCGGATACACCGTCAGCCGGACCCTGTTCCTCTGGATCAGCGTGGTGAACGAGCCGAGCGAGACGTTCGCCCTCCGTTTCGACCAGGTGACCGAGGCGGCGCAACTGGTCCTCTTCGCGTTCTTCGCTCTCGGCGCGTCCGTCCCAGCCTTCAGCAACGGCGCACGCCGGGTGCGGCTGTGGCGGGCCCAGGTCCGGCTGCACGCTCTCTGGCGCGAGCTGATGACCGCCTTCCCCGACCAGCCCTTCGACCCGCCCGCCTCCCTCACCCGCGAGCTGACCCGGTTCAACGCCCCGGCCGACCTGCGCGTCGACCGCTGGGCCGCCGACATCGCGGACGCGGTGGAGAAGCTGCGCCACTACGTCCCCGACGGGCTGGTCGCCGCCGCCGAGGAGGCGGCCGCCCGCGAGAGCGCCGATGCCCGCCGGGCGGCGGCGCTCGGTGACGCGTACTGGCTCAGGGCCGCCCTGCTGGCCAAGGAGTCCGGCGCCCCCGCGGGCCCCGCCGCGACGGTGGCGGCCCAGCAGGCCTCGGACCAGGACGGCGAGGTGGCCCGGCTGGAGCGGGTCGCCGCGGCCTACCGGACGGTGACGGCGGAGCGCGCCGGACAGGTGCTCGCGGCAGCCGCCGCACCCCGTACGGCACAGCAGCGGACGGAGCAGCCCTCATGACCAGCAGCACCAGCACCAGCACCGAGGGCACGACACCTGCCCCCGAGGACGCCACCCGCCGCACCCGCCTCGCGCGCACGGTCACCGACGTGCTCCAGCCCCGCAACGCCCTCCTCGCGGGCATGCTCGGCATCGGGCTCGCCGCCGCCGGGGAGTGGACGGGGCTGCTCTGGGGCTTCCTCGGGGCGCTCTGCGCCGGACTGATCCCGGCGGGGTACATCGAGTGGGAGCGCGGGCGCGGCACCTGGGGCGACCGCCATGTCGTGGACCGTACGAAACGGGCCCCGATCTTCTTCGTCATCCTCGGCTCGGTCGGGGGCGGTTCGGTGGTGATGATGCTCGGGAAGGCGCCGGTCGGCATCCTCGTCGCGATGCTCGGGCTCTGGGTGATGACGATCGGGCTGCTCGCCGTCAACACGGTGTGGAAGATCTCGGTCGACTCGGCGGTGGCCTCGGCGGTGGTCTCCCTGCTCGCGGTCGTGCACTCCCCCTGGTGGCTGGCCGCCTACACGATGACCGTGGCCGTCTGCTGGTCACGCGTGGCCCTCGGCTACCACACGGTCGCGCAGACCGTGGCGGGTGCGGGACTGGGAGCGGCGACGACGGTGGCGTACGCGTTCGGGGGCTGACGCCTCACCAGGGGCAGGGTGTACGGGGCAGGGCGCGCGACACTCGGCCCCGTACGCCTCCCCCGCACCTGCACCCCGGCTCACACCCCCGCGCACTGCCCCGTCCGCGGCCCCCGGACCTCGTTCTCCCGCCCCGTGTTGTCGGGCGCCGGAACGTTGGCGGAGCACGCGAGGGGACCCGTCACCGTGTTGGCGGCGAGCTGGACGCCTCCGGTGTTGCCGGTCAGGACGACCGCCCCGGTCACCGTGTTGGCGGTGCAGCCCGGCCCGCCGAGCCGGACAGGTCCGACGGTACGGCTGACGACCAGTGGCCCGGTGAGGCTCGACCCGCACACCTGGACGGCGGCCGCACGGTCCGACTGGAGCGGGCCCTCCAGCGAGGAGCCGGTGAGGACGAGGGCGGCTCCGGCGCGCACGGTGACCGGCCCGCGCAGGGTGGCGCGGTGGACGCAGGTGACGCCGTCCGTGACGGTCAGCGGACCGTTCCGTACGCCGGTGATCTCCGTGGTGCACGCGGGGGCGCGCTCCACCGCGGCCTTGTACGCGAGCGATTCGGCCAGCTTGCCCGGCTTGGTGTCCGTCAGGGGCCTGCTCAGCTTGGCGAACTCCCCACCCGTCTCCTTCTTGCCGCCGTTCCACTCCGCGATCCGGCCCAGCTGCCCCGCGGTCTTCCCGTCGTCGACGACGGCGTCGGCGTCGAGCGCGGCCATCGACTTCGAGGCGCTCTTGACCAGGTCGAGATAGGGCCCGGGGGAGGTGAGGTCGTACGCGGACGTGTCGTGCTCACCGCGCAGCCAGGCGCCCCACGAGAACTCCAGGAACTCCGACGCGCCTTCCGGGACTTCGTAACCGATGTTCCGCGTGAAGTAGACGAGGCTGCGGTACGGGTCGTCGCGGAAGTGTGTGATGCCCAGTCGGCTCGGCAGTTGCTCGACCCCCAGCGGCCGGTTGTCCTCGTCGCGCAGCCACACCTTCTTCTCGGCCGTCATCCGCTGCCAGAAGGCGGCGGGGGACAGGGAGCTGAAGTTGTCGGTGACGCGGAGCCGGATCGGCAGCCGGGTGGAGCCGTCGGGGCCCTCCAGGAAGGACGTCAGGGTGTGGTGCCCGTCGGTGAGGTAGAGCTTCCCGCCGGGGCCGATGACGGCCGTCTTCATCGGGGCGAGTGACTTCTCGGTCTCCTGGCCGAGCGGCACGGTGCAACTGAAGCTCGCCGGGTCGTCCAGCCGGGCGCCGGGGCCCACCGATGCCGCCTCGCCCTGGCCGTTGGTCTCGCACCAGTCGTCGAAGCGCTTGTTGAAGCCGCCCCCGGCCTCATCCCGGTCGCTGCCGTAACGGCCCAGCTTGTAGAAGACCTGGTCGAAGCCGAGGACGGCCTGGGTCGGGTGGAGTTCGCCCAGGGTGACGCCGATCAGATCGCCCGGCTGGGCGCAGGCGCGCGGCAGCGGCCAGCTCCCGGCGCACATCCCGGCGCCCGCCGGGCCCGCGCCACCGGAACCCGCGCCGCCCGGTCCCGCGGCGGCTGCCGTACCCGTACCCGCTCCGACGGCGACCGTGCTCGCGGCCAGCACTCCCGCCAGGAGGCGGGCCCCGCGCCGCGGCAGGCCGGCGGCCCTCGATCTGTTCATGGACGACCTCTCCGTACAGGCGTTTCTTCCGCTCTTCCGCTCTTCCGCGGTGACGATCGCAAGGCGCGGCGACGCGGGCACGGACGGAGCATGAACGCACGATGACGCTGTCACGCCCCGCCCCCGCGCGGTCGTCCCGTTTGCGGTGGCCGCAGGCACCCGGTTATGTGGAGGGCGGAGAGTGCGGCCCGGACCCCCAGGAGGTAGTCCTATGGCGAAGAAGAACCGCTCCGTTCCCACCAAGGGCCTGCGGGGCAGCAAGGTGGGGCTGGCGCTGAGCCTGGGCAGCAGCGCACTCGCCGTCGTGAGGGCGTCCAAGCAGGTACGCCGGGCCAGGAGCACCCACGACAGGCTGAGCACCGCCGACGCGGTGGCGGGGCTGCTGCCGCTGATCACCTCGGCCGCCCTGGTCCTGCGGCAGCTGCGCGGCCGGAAACGGGAGAGCACCCCGAAGACGGCGTGAGCGCCCGGCAGGACGGGGACGGCCACCCCGACGGCCCAGCGACCGGTCACTGAACCCCCCTGCCTCTGGGTACGGCTGTAGCGTGCCGACCCCTGCGAAGAACACCGAGAGCACCGAGAACTCCACGGCCCGCGACGCCTCAGCGACCTCAGCGAGCTTCGAGATCGCCGCCGCCAGCGCCGAGGACGTCGTCATGTTGGGCGAGTGGGCCCACGAAGAGTCCTGGAACCCGGGCCTCACCGACGGCCGGGTCTTCTTCCCGACCGACCCCGGCGGCTTCCTGATCGGCCGCCTCGACGGCGAGCCGGTCACCTCCGTCTCCGTCGTCCGGTACGGCCCGGACCACGGCTTTCTGGGCTTCTACCTGACCCGCCCCCATCTGCGCGGCCAGGGATACGGGCTGCGCACCTGGCAGGCCGGCACGGCCCGGCTCGCCGGTCGCACCGTCGGGCTGGACGGGGTCCCCGCCCAGCAGGACAACTACCGCCGCTCCGGCTTCCGCACCTGCTGGAGCAACGCCCGGTACGAGGGCACTCCGCCGCCGGACATCGCCCCACCCCCGGGCACCACGCTCGTCGACGCCCGTTCTGTGCCGTTCGCCCGACTCGCCGCGTACGACCGGCGGTTCTTCCCGGCGCCCCGGGACCACTTCCTGGCGGCCTGGATCACCGCCCCCCGGCGGACGGCGCTGGCGGCGGTGCGGGACGGGGAGCTGCAGGGGCTCGCGGTGGTGCGGGAGTGCCGCGCCGCCTCCCGTATCGGACCGCTGTACGCCGCGTCCCCGCAGGTGGCGGCGGCCCTGGTGAGCGCGGTGGCGGCGGCGGGGCCGGACGGCCCGGTGGCGATCGACGTACCCGACCTGAACCCGGCGGCGGTGCGGCTCGCGGACGAGCTGGGCCTGACCCCCTCGTTCGACACGGCCCGGATGTACACGGGTCCGCAGCCGGTGGTCGACCGGGACGGCTACTACGGCATCACGAGCCTGGAACTGGGCTGAGCCTCCGGGGGCCTACGGGGAGCCGCCCGGCTTCCGCTGCGTCGGCTGGTCCTCCCTGATCCGGGAGGCCAGCACCGCGATGTCGTCCTCCGCGTCCCCGCCGAACCGCTCCAGCACCCGGTCCAGCAGCTCCTCCAGGCTGCCGCCGGAGGGCAGGGTCAGCGAGGCCAGACGGGCCACCGACACGTCGATGTCCTCGTCCCGGCGCTCCACCAGGCCGTCGGTGTACATGAACAGCACGGTTCCCGGGCCGCAGGGCACGGAAGTGGTCCGGTACCCGCCGAAGCCGGTGCCGAGCGGCGGCCCGGACTCCACCGGGACGACGTGGGCCCGCGAGGCCCCCGGATCGATGAAGACCGGCGGCAGGTGGCCCGCACTGGCCGTCTCGCAGACCCCGCCGAACCGGTCCACGACAGCCAGCAGACACGTGGCCGCCCGGTCGATCCCCGACCGCTCCACCATCGTGTCGAGCCGCTCCAGGATCTGGTGCGGCGGCAGGTCCTCGGCGGCCAGCAGCCGCAGCAGCGAGCGGTAGTGGCTCATCGCCACGGCGGCCTCCACCCCGTGGCCCATGACGTCGCCCATCGCCTTGAGGTGGCGGCCGTCCCGGAGCGGTACGACGTCGAACCAGTCGCCGCCCACCAGCACGCCCCGCTCGGCCGGGAGGTAACGGGTGGCGATCTCCACGTGGGGGTGGGGGCCGCGGGGCTCGGAGAGCAGGGAGCCCTGGAGCTCGCGCGCGATGCTGTGCTCGCGGTCGTAGCGGCGGGCGTGGTCGAGGTCGACGGCGGCGCGCCCGGCGAGTTCCCGGGCGACGACCACGTCCTGGTCGCTGAAGGCGGGCGATCCCTCCGCCCGCACCAGGCTGAGCGTGCCGACCTGACGGCCGCGGGCGATGAGCGGGACGACGAGCGCCTGGCGCAGTCCGAGGGCCGAGGCGGCGGCCGTCCGTTGCCCGGCGAAGGCGGAGCGGCCGCGCCGGTGGTCCTCCCAGTCGTCGAGGACCGGCTTGTTCTCGGCCAGGCAGCGGATGGCGGCGGAGTCCGCCGCGAAGTCGACGTACTCCCCCGGGTGCCCGAACCGCTGCATCTGCTCGTCGAGCGCTCCCCGGCCCCGCAGCGCGGCCCGGCGCAGCCGCAGGGCACCGGGTTCGGCACGGCGTACGGGATGCCCCACCTCGGGCGGGAAGACGTCGACGGCGGCCACGTCGGCGAAGCTGGGCACGACGAAGTCGGCCAGCTCCCGGCATGTGGTGTCCATGTCCAGCGTGGTGCCGATCCGCACGGCGGCCGTGGAGAGCAGGGCGACATGGCCCCGGGCCTCCTCCAGCTCCGCCCGCTGCCGCGCCACATCGCTGATCTCGACGACGATCACCATCAGCCCGCACACGTCCCCGCCGGTGTCCAGCCGGTGGTAGGTGGCGCGCCAGAACCGCGGGTCGCTGGAGGGCGCGGTCCAGGTCCGGCCGCTGATCGTCTGCTCCCGGGGTTCGCCGTCGCGCAGCACCCCGCGCAGCACGGCGGCCTGGCCGCGCAGCTCGGGCAGCACCTCGGAGAAGGTCCGGCCCAGATGGGAGCCGGCGCGCAGGCCGTTGAGCCGTTCGAGTGCCGGGTTGACGTAGGTGTAGCGGAGGTTCGCGTCGAGCACGGCCACGCCTGCGGGGTTCCCGTCGAGCAGGGCGGCCACGGTCGGGGGGTCGAAGGACGACGGCATACCGTCGCCGCACGCTTCGGCCTGCAAGGGGGTCTCCTCCGCCGTAGATCGGCCTTTGGACCTCCATCGTGGACGGCGGCCCCGGGCTCCGCATCCGCAGCACGGCCGGTGCGGACCGGCCGGAGGCGTCCGGCGGGGAGGGGGTCAGGGGCTCGGCTGGAGTCCTGCCGGGCCCCGCCGGGCACGCAGCCGGTCGAGATCGAGGGTGCCCTCGGTGGGCTCGGCGGTCGGCGGCAGGCCGAGGGCGGCCGTGACGGGCTCCGGCAGACTGCCGGTACCCAGCAGTCCGGTGACCAGGGTGGTCGTGAGGCGGTGCCAGGCAGGGGCGCGCCGGATCATCGCGTGGTCGCCGCCCCGGACCGTCACCATGCAGGTGCGGGCGCCCGCGCGGCGGGCCCGGGTGGTGAGGGACTGGGTGGCCTGGGGGCTGGTGATCCGGTCCCGGCTGCTGTGGACGAGGACCACGTCACGGCCCGCGAGCTGGGTCACCGGGTCGCCCGGCGGGCACCAGGGGGCGAGGCCGACGACTCCGCGGACGAGGGGGTGCCCGGCGGCGAGCAGGGCGGCGCGGGCGCCCATGGAGTGGCCGAGCAGCACCACCGGCGCCCCGTCGGCCTCCTCCCCGAGGGCGTCGAGCGCGGCCAGGGCGTCGTGCAGGGCGTCGGCACGGTCCCCGTTCCACCCCCGGTGGGCGTACCGCACCTGCCCTACGAGAACGTCCGCACCGCTCTCCGGGTCGCTCTGCGGGCCCGGGGTGGCGCGGGTGGCGCGGCGCAGGGCGCGGACGAAGGGGCGCATCCGGGCGCCGGGGAGGTTGAGGAGGCCCGGAGGCGGCGGCTCCGTACCGTTCTCGTAGCCACCGTGCAGGACGAGAACGGCTGCCGACGGGGTTCGTGGGGCCACGCGTACCTCCGGGTCCGGGTCGAGGAGCGGGGCAGGGACCGGGCGCCCCGCCCCGCACGTCTTCGGTCCGGTGTATTCGGCGCGGGCGCCCCTGCCGGATGGGCCGAACGTGTCAGCGGACGGAAAGTGCCGTTCACTGTACGGGCAACGCCCCCGTCCTCGTACGGACCACGAACGCGTCACGGACGCACACGAAGGAGTCGTCATGGCGGCAGGACCACCCCTCGGCACCCCGGCACCGGACTTCACGCTTCCGGGCGGTGTCCTGTCCGGGGGCGCCTTCGACCGTGCCGACCACACGCTCTCCGCCGCCCGCGGCCGCACCCTGGTGCTGGCGTTCTACCCCGGGGACGACACCACGGTCTGCACGAAGCAGCTGTGCTCGTACTCCTCGGGCACGGAGACCTTCGAGGGGCTGGACGCGGAGGTCTGGGGCATCAGCCCACAGGGTGTGGACAGCCATGAGTCGTTCGCACGGGCCTACGGACTCCGGATGCCGCTGCTGGCCGACGAGGGCCGGGAGACCGCCAGGGCGTACGGGATCACGGCCCCCGGCATCGGCGTACGGAGGGCCATCTTCCTCATCGGCCCCGACGGCGTCCTACGCTGGAAGCGCGTGGCGTTGCTGGGTGCGACCTTCCCGTCACTTTCCACCCTTGCTGATCAGTTGTCCGGCATCAAAACCGCGTAAAGACTGCCGGGTCCCGGCAGCGCCGCGAACCGGGCATCTGTGGGACCATCCAGCTAGTTCGACGGAGACACCGGGGGAAGTCGAAGAACAGGGGAGTGATCAGGTGACCTTCTTTCTCGGTCTCGGCATCGTGGGGATCGTCCTGCTGGCGCTCTCCCTGATCTTCGGCGGCTTCCTCGAAGGGCTGTTCGACGGTGTGCTCGACGGCCTCTTCGACGGGCTGCTCTCGCTTCCGGTGATCGCCGGATTCGTCTCGATGCTCGGTTTCGGCGGGGCGATCGTGCTCGGCACCACGGGAGCCGGGCCGCTCGTGGCCACCGCCGTCGGCGTCGGGGCCGGTGTCGTCGCGGGCTGGCTGACGTGGAAACTCAGCAAGGCCCTGATGCGGGACCAGACATCGGCCACCCCGCGCGGAGGCGACCTCGTCGGCACGTCCGGGACGGTCGTGACGGCCATCCCTGCCGACGGCTACGGCGAGGTGATGCTGCGGCTGGCGGGCCAGCCCGTCAAGTACGCGGCGAAATCCCCGGAGCCCGTCGTCCGGGGCACCGAGATCTGGGTGGAGGCGGAGCTGTCGACGACGTCGGTGGCGGTCCGTCCGGTGGACCGCTGAGAGCACCCGCCTCACCGCACACCCAGGAACCGACCACCTCACCCACCCCACCAGCACAGCGTCTGGCACCACAAACAATCTGCCGTCCCCCATCCGGGAGGCAGGGGGGACATTCCTCATGAGTCCAGTAGCCATCGCCGTCATCGGCATTGTCGTCCTGCTCGTCCTGCTCGGCCTCGTCGTCATCACGCGGTACAAGGTCGCCGGGCCCAGCGAGGCGTTCATCATCACCGGCCGCCGGGGCAAGAAGTCGGTCGACCCGGTCACCGGCCTCACCAGCACCGACAACAGCGGCCAGAAGGTCGTCGTCGGTGGCGGTGTCTTCGTCGTGCCGTTCGTCCAGCAGAGGTTCACCCTGGACCTCTCCAGCCGGCACATCCCGGTCGCCGTGCGCGGCGCGGTCACCCTGCGCGGGGTGAAGTCGAACCTCGAAGGCGTCGCGATCGTCAAGGTCGGAGGCGGTGAGGAGGCGATCCGCGCCGCCGCCCAGCGCTTCCTCCAGCAGCAGGACGGCATCGTCGGCTTCACCCAGGAAGTGCTCTCCGGTGCGCTCCGCGCCATCGTCGGCCGGATGTCGGTCGAGGACATCATCCGGGACCGGGCCGCGTTCGCCGGGCAGGTCGCGGAGGAGGCCGAGACCAGCCTCTCCGGCCAGGGCCTGATCCTGGACGCCTTCCAGATCCAGGACATCACCACCGAGGGCTCCTACCTGGAGGACCTGGGCCGCCCGGAGGCCGCCCGCGCCAAGCAGGAGGCGGACATCGCTGAGGCGATCGCCAAGCGCGCCTCGGAGCAGGCCCGGCTGAAGGCGGCCGAGGAGATCGCCATCGCGGAGCGGACGTACTACCTGAAGCAGGCCGAGATCAAGGCCGAGACCGAGGCGGCAGCCGCCAAGGCCAACGCCGCCGGTCCGCTCGCCGAGGCGGCCCGCCAGCAGGAAGTGCTCCAGGAGCAGGAGAAGGTGGCCGAGCGCCAGGCCGCGCTGACCGACCGCGAGCTGGACACCAAGGTCCGCAAGCCCGCCGACGCCGCCCGCTACCAGGCCGAGCAGGAGGCGGAGGCCCGCCGTATCGCCCTGGTCAAGGAGGCCGAGGCGGACGCGGAGCGCTCCCGCCTGACCGGTGAGGGTGAGAAGCTCCACCGCTCGGCGCTGGCCGACGCGGTGCGCATCGAGGGCGAGGCCGAGGCCGCGTCGATCGCCGCGAAGGGTGCGGCGGAGGCGGAGGCCATGCAGAAGAAGGCCGACGCGTTCGCGCAGTACGGTGACGCGGCCGTCCTCCAGATGCTGGTCGAGGTCCTCCCGCAGGTCGTCGCGAAGGCCTCCGAGCCGCTGAGCGCGATCGACAAGCTGACGGTCGTCTCGACGGACGGCGCCAGCCAACTGGCCCGCACGGTCACCGACAACGTCGCCCAGGGCATGGAACTGCTCAGCTCCACGACGGGTGTGGACCTGGCCGCGCTCCTGGAGAACCTGAAGAACCGCACGACGGGCGAGACCGCCGAGCCCACGCCGGAGAAGGCCACCGCCACCGGCGAGGACAAGGACAGGATCGAGATCACGGACTGAGGCCCACCGCCTCGGCTCCCCCTTTGTGCCCGGCGAGCGGGCGCGCGTACGGCGCCTCCGTGCGCATACGCCACGGTCGCCGGGCACAGCCGTGTCCGCCGCGCCGCCGAACTGCGGAAACCGGCCAACTACCGTTCGTCGGCGCTCTCGGACGCCCCGTGGGCGGCGGCGGCAGCGGCGAGGCGCCCCGCCACCCGTTCGGATCGCGCCCGGCCCTTACGGCAGCGGCGGCCTCCTCCGCGAGATCGACGCCCGGGTCGGCGGCCCGCCTCTCGGCCCACCGCGCCCAGGCGGCGGCCCGCCGGCAGTCGGGGCACATCTCCTCCCCGCCCCAGGACCGGAGGACACGCTCGGTGCCGGGGCCGACACAGGCGCCAAGGGGCGGCGGGACACCGGCAGTCGCAGGCCCCGCGTCCGAAGCGGAATCCACAGCGGCGGAGACGGGCCACAAGCGGCATCGGCTTCCCCCGCCCCCTCACGAGCAAGCGACGCCGCGTTCCCGCTCCGCCCCAGCTGCGGCACTTCAGGCATCGTGTGCTCCAGCCGATTCCGGAGAAACCCCACGGCGGGCCCCACCGCCCCGAGGGACAGCGGCACCCGCCCGACTTCGCCCTCCTTCACCCACCAGGGCACCCGACCCGCGGCCTTCCCCTCACGCACGCATCCGATGACGGCCGACCGGCCTTGCGCGATCCGGAACTCGCGCCCCTGGATGCCGACTTCGCGAGCAAGATCGGACAGGGCCTTGCGGGCCCGCTCCTCGGCAGACCCCTGACCATGGGCGATCGTGACCTTCGCGTCACTGCCGAGACGCGGGGGACGCATGACGTCGTACGAGACCTTCGCGTAGCCCGGAACAGGCGCGACAGCACGCCGGAGCATCCTGATGGACCTCTTGCTTCCACTCGTGGGGTGCGGGGCCTCGGGCGGGTGCTGTGAACACCACCGCAGGCCCCCTCATGTGTGCGCACATCAGCGCACACACAGAGCGTAAGGAATCGCTCACCACACAGCAGACGCGCGGGAGTTCGTGCCCAAACCAACCCGAGACGGCCCCAAGTCGCCCTACAGAGGCACACGATCGCCTGACATCGCCCCAGCTGTTGAACCGTCACGTTGTCGCAATCTCGACGCCTCTCACCAGCCCGGCTGAGACGCTGGTCCCCATGACCACGCCACTGACCGCCCGCCAACGCCTTTCCGAGCTCCACCGCTATGCGGCCGTAAGCGGCGAGGACTTCACCCACCAGAACCTCGCATCCACGCGCACCAACCAACTCCGCTTCGCCCGCTGCTCCTTCGCGGGCGCGGACCTTCGCTACGCGACCCTCGAAGGCTGTTGGTTCAAGTTCTGCGACTTCACCGGCGCCGACCTCCGCGGAGCCTCCCTCCGTGGGGCGGTCCTCGCCGGCTGCAACCTCCGCGACGCCGACCTCCGCGACACCGACCTCACCGGCGCCCGCCTCAGCACGGTCAACACCGGCATCCCGCGTTTGGGCCCGACGGACATCACGGGCGCCCGCTTCGGGGGAACGTCCCTGCGCGGCGTCCACGCGGAGGACGTCATCGGCTGGCCGCCGGAGCCGGTGCGGAGCGAGTAGGGCGCGGGGACGACCTGGAGCTTGTTCCCGCGGTACGGCAGCGGGCGGGGGAGAGCGGTGACTCCGTCGGCGTCGGCCGCGCGGGGCGGGTTTTCGGACGGAACGCGCAGGAGGGCAGGGATCCAGTAGCTGGCTCCTGACACTCCATCCACCCTCTGTACAGGGCGCGTTGGCCGGGGCCGCGGCACTACGACACCCCCGCTTCTTCACACTTTCCGCGCCTGCCGTGCTGTGCGCTGTGGGACGGTGGTTCGACGGGCGGCCCGGTCGGTCAGGCGTCCGCGTAGGGGGGATCTCATGCGTTTTCGCGCCGTCGCGGCCTCCGCCGCGCTCGTCCTGGGTGCCGCGACAGGCGTGGCCGCCTGTTCGTCCCTGCCGGACGGTTCCGGGAGCTCCCGGCCCGCCGCACCCGGGCCGTCGGACAGCCCTTCCCCGGTGGACGGTCTGACCGGGGACATCGAGACCGGAAAGCGTCAGCCGGGGCCACCCCTGATGGTGGGGCAGGGCGGGGAAGGGACCACCCGGTGTGCCGGGGAGGTGGAGGAGATTCCGGCGGAGTGTGCCCTTGATCTCTCGTTCGGCGAGAGCAGTGACGGGCAGGAGGCCCCCCACGCTCCCGACGCCCGGTAGATCCGGAGCCACCCCAGCGGGGGGGGGGGGGGGGGGGGGGGGGGGGGGGGGGGGGTGGGGGGGGGGGGGGGGGGGGGTCCCCCCCCCCCCGACCTTCCCCACACCCACTCCCCGTTTTCCACAGAGCGGGGCTCC